>CANQXJ010000026.1 GCA_947627795.1 uncultured Clostridia bacterium | reverse complement strand
CGATTTCGACACCGACCGCGTTGTGAAGGACGCGGCCGAACGCAATCCGAACGTGAAAATATTTAAGGTATCGAATAAAACGGGCGACGGTCTCGACGAGTTTCTTGACTGGCTCGGCAAAAGAATTGAGGATAAAATAAGTGCATGAGCTGTCCGTAACGCAAAGTATACTTAATATCGCGCTCGAAAGCGCCGAAAAGGCGGGCGCGGAAAAAATAAACAAAATAACGATAGCGGCGGGGGCGATGACCGGCTACGTTCCCAAGTACGTGCAGGAGTATTTTAACATCGTGAGCCGCGATACGATTGCCGAGGGCGCGGAGCTTGAATTTAAAAAAATACCCGCGTCCGCGCTGTGCCGTTCGTGCGGAAAGGAAACGCCGCTTACCGATTACCGATTTATATGCGCCCATTGCGGCGGCAGCGACTTAAAGCTTACGCACGGTCGCGAGTTTCTTGTTGACAGTATAGACGTTGACTGACAAATGAAAAAGACCCGATTTTAAATCGGGTCTTTTTGTGTTGCGTTGTTATTCACAAAGCAGCTTAACCTGCTCGTCGGTGAGAGTTTCGTTAAACAGCTTTAAGTTGTCAATCGCGCCGTTGAACGGTGTATCCCACGCGTTTGCGCCGACAAACATTTTTGTTGTATCGTCGATGATATTCGCGATATTACCGCTTGCGACAAGCGCGCCGTCAACGTAAACCTTGCCCGATGTGCCGCTTGCGGTCACAGTGATTGTATGCCATGTGTTTAGCGGTATTTTATTGTTGTTTTCACCAAACAGCGCATAGAATTTGCTTGCGTCGGTGTTAGCGTCGGTTACGTCTCTCGACCATACGAGTGGCGCGTCGTCAAGCTGCAGCCAGTGACCTTTTGGAGCAATCGAAATCCAGCGTGCGTCGGTATCGCCGCCTTTTATCGTGTCGCCGTCATAGTCAGCCCAGAATATCATTGATGTGCTGTCTGTTACAGCATTTATGTTAGCGTCGAACGATACGGTATAATTTGCTCCGGAGGGCTTTACAACTGTCGGCAGCGCGACACCGTACGAACCTTCTCCCGTGAACGAAATCGCCTTGTCGTCAGTCTCGCCCGATGCTCCGTCAACGTATGTCGCCGCTGTTACTGTTGTCGTTTCGGTTATCTTTGAGCCGGTAAGCGTTCCCGACTGTGACGATACCGAGTCGGTCAGATCGCCGTCGAAGCTGAAGCTTGCGGCGGGGTCGGGGAGAGTCACCTCCGGCAGGGTGGGCGTATTGCCCTCCGCGTCGGTGGTCTTTATCGTCAAATCGTCGAAGTATATTGACTGACCGGTTTTGTTTTCAGTAGTGCCCCAGAATACGGGGAAGGTATCGACATAGTCGGTAAATATTTCATTACCGCCGAGCGTCATAGTTCTTGTGCATACATCGCCGTCGTTTTTTATTGTAATCACAAGCTCCTGATATTCCGTCGTAAGACCTGTGAGCTCCGTTCCCGCCTCGGCGGATGTGGAGTCGTTGTATCTCAGTACGGAGCCCGCCTTGCCCTGTTTAACCCATATGCGGGCCGTTACGGTGTCGCCGTCCGGGATAACCGGCGTGGTGATTTGCACGCGTCCTCCGCGCGACGCGTTCTGGTAGTTTCCGGCGTTAAGCACAAGCGCGTTGCCGCTTCTGCCGCCCGTACCGATGGATATGTTGGTTGCATCATCCTTTCCGCTGCTTCTTGTTCCGATGTACAGCGTCACGCCTTCAAGAGCCGTGTATGCGGGCGTATTTGTTGTTTGTAAGGATACAAGCGTTCCCGTGGCTGCGTCAAAGTTCTGCGTAATATCATCAGCGGGGAGAGGATCGGTCTCGGGCGTTGCCACACGTATTTCGGGATTGGGTTTTGTCGTTGCCGCGCCTATGGTGAATGTCGCGGCGTCCGCATCCTGACCAAAGGAGAGCGTCAGCGTGTCGCCGAGAACGGTCAGGTACTTATTCGGGTCGCTCACGCTTACGAACGATACTCCGTCCGCGTCGCCGTTAAGCGCGCCGACCGTCTTGAACGTCATTTTGTCGTTCATGTTGTTGTCTATATCCTGCGTAAGCTCCACGCCCGTACCGGTCGAGGAAATGTACAGACCGGGCTTGTCAACGGACTGGATCGAAACGTAGTTATCGTAATCCGCATCGCCCTTCTTAGCCTTAGCCGGCATGATTTCCCAAGCCGTCGCGTACGCGTTCTCCGCGTCGGAAACGGTCACGTTGGTATGCATGGGGTATGACGCGTCGGCAAGCGAGTTCTCAAACGCGCTGTGACCGACGTATTTACCACTCTTTGACTTGATTGTGCTCGCCGTACCGGTAAGACCTATCGACGTTTCCGTAACGGGGTATACGTAGCCATTTTCGTCAAATTTAAGCTCGTCGATACATACCGAGCGACGGAAACCGAAACCGTTCGGGAGCGCGCCGTTGTGGTATATGAAGTACGTCTTGTTATTGAAGTCGATTACCGACGGGTGGTTTGTGTTCGAGGTCGCCGTCGGCGGCATTATGATCTGCTTAAAATCATATCTTCCGTTAAACGGGTCGTCCGTCATGGCGTACGCCATTTCCTCGCGCCAGTTCATGGCGTAGAACAGGTAATACTTATCGCCGCGCTTGTAGAGCCACGGCGCCTCGGTGAACACACCGCCGCCCATCGACTTGATTTTCTTTTCCTTAACGTCCTTGTGCATTACGATGTCGCCGTCGCCGTCAATGTCCTTAACGGAGACCATATCCTCGTTAAGCTCGCAGATGTAATATTTGCCGTTGCCCCACGCGAGGTAGCGGTGCTCGTTGCCCGACGCGTCCTTGTCGATAAGCACGGTCGGGTCAATATCGTTCCAGCCGCTTGACTCCGGCGTTGTGAAAGTTCCCTTTACGAGTGGGTGACCTATGTCTGTATACGGGCCTTCGGGATTATCCGCGACAGCCACACCTATCGACTGCTTGCCGCCGGACGTGCTGTCCCATGTGCAGAAGTAGAGGTAATATTTGCCGTTATAAGGAACCATCTGGCTTGCCCATGCCGCGTTCTTGTTGCTCGCCCATGAAATTGAGCTGCATTCAAGCACGGAGCCCTTGTATTCCCAAGTTTCCATGTCCTTCGATGTGTAGAGCAGCCAGTTGGGCATGGTGTAGCCCGCGTTGGCGTTCGTTACCGAGTCGGTCGTCGTGTCGTGACCTACGAAAAGGTAAACGGTGTCGCCGATAACGGTCGCGGCAGGGTCGCCCGCGTAAACCGTGTTGCCGTTCGTGTCAAAGCCAAGCTCGGGGTTTCCGCCAGCACTCTTGGTTATCGACTTCGCTGCGGGCTCGGTAATCGTTTCGGGCTCGGTACGAAGTACGTTCACAGCCGATTTTGTCGCAAGCTGCGTGATGTGGTTCTGATCCGTACCGGTAAGACCGATTACGGGCTTAGCCGCGTCTCTGTCATATTCGAGCATCGCGTACATAGTCATAGTGTCGCCCGACTTGTAAAACTCGTCCTTGTTGCCCGACGTGTCGCCGTTTTTCGTGAATTTAAGCGTTACGGTGTGGTCGTCGTCAAACGTCCATGTACCGATTTCCGCGCCGTCCGCGTTTGTCATTTTCATATCCGCGCCAAGCGTTACCTTTGACGAGAGCACGGGCAGGTCATAGTTGCGGTTGGGGTCTACTATACCGCCCGCCGCTGCGCCTATGTCACCCTCGCCGCGTTTTGTCTGACCCACGGATGCGAGATCGTATGTGCCGACAATCATATCCTTAGGCAATTTCTGTTCAACCTCGCCGCAGTACGTAACCGGTGCGACAACGGGCCAGCCGTCGGAGGTAAAGAGCATCTTTCTTACCTGCAAAGTAGCCGCGCCCTCCGCGTGGTTGACGCGCGTGTGCGAAACGTAAAAGCTTTCGTCGCCGCGCGATATTGCGCTGTTATGACCGGGACCGTAGTATGTTATAGCGTCGCCGGAATTGTTTTGAACGTAATAGTTATGTGTGTCGTTTACTATTGTTCTCGAACCGTCGCCGAGACGGTACGAGCCTATCAGCTTGTAGCCCGTGGGGACGCTCTTGAGATTTCCGGTCGAAATCGCCGTTCCCATTACCGTGCCGTTCGCGTCAACAAGCTGCGTGCCCATGTTTGTGCCGAACGACGTTGAAAGCGGACTTCTCGCGATACGCGTGTTGTAGTTGGAGCCGAGCCAACCGTAGGAGGTAAACGCGTAGCGGTAAGCGCCGTGCTCGAACATCCACGCGCCCTCGGGGCCAGCCGTGCCGTTGCCCGGCTGCGTGAATATCGACGTGCCGAAATTCTTACTGCTCGCGAGCGTAGCGTTGCCATCCTGATATGTCACGCCTTCAACAAAACCGTCGTCCTTGAGCTTTGCCGCCTGTATGCCGCCCCAGAACGAACCCCAGATGTAATATTTCTGTCCGTCCTTTGAATCGGTGTAAATATTTACGTCAATCGCGTTTGTTTTGCTTTGTCCATCTTTTGTCGCGAACACTACGCCATCGTCGACTATATCCGCGTCAGGGTCAGCCCAGAACAGCGGCGAGCTTGACTTTATCAAGCCAATAACGGAGTTCATGCCGCCAAGTTCGCGGGACATGGAAATATACATCCAGTAAGGATGCGCGGTATCGTCGGGACGGTAGATTACATCGGGAGCCCAATATGTACCGTTGATTTTGGTTTCACCGTAGCCGTTATCCACCATATACTTAAAGGTTTTATCAAGCATTTGTATTTTGCCCGCATTTGGCATGTCTCCGTTATCTGCGGTATATTTGGTATTTGTGGTGTGAGTGCCTGCGAAATCATACTTTTTCCAGTTAATCAAATCCTCCGATGTGAAGATAAGATGGTGCGAGGTGTATACGTAATATGTATCGTCGTTCGGGAATTTCACAATAGACGGGTCGTGCGCGCCGTCTGTTGTCGTGCCGCTGTCCGCGGGAGTGGTCACGGGAGATTTTACGCCGCAGTAAAGCGTCGCGGCGGTGTAATCCTTTGTCGCGCCGCCCTCGGGTACGGTCGTTTTTACGATAACCTTTTCGGCTGACGCGGGGATCGTGCCGGTGTAGGTCAGCGTGATTTGCTCCTCGTTGACCGATTTAATTTCTTTATCTACCGCGTCACCGAGAGGATATTCGTTTCCTTCGGCGTCAACGTAATACATCCCGACGGAAACAGTACCGTCCTTCGTCGTATGATTTTTAACGTCGGCAACCGCCGTAAGCGTTGTGCTTTCGGGCGCGCTTTGCGAAACGGGAGCCATGTCCTTCCATACAAGCAGCTTTACGCTGTCCGCCGCGTTGGTTTTCGTAAACGGAACGGTAATATCCGTCGCCGCGTCCGAGGTTACCTCGGGAAATTTATCTTTAACCTCAACTTTGACGAGCCTGCCGTCTGTTGTGTATTCGGCGGCGTATGCACGCAGATCCTCCATGCCCGCCGATTTCGCGTTATAGAGCTTAAACGACATTGTGTCGGTGCTTAAATCGGAGATATATACGTCGGACAAATACTCCGGCGCAAGCGAGAATATCTCGGTGTCGCCGATATAAAAATGCGTGTCGGCTATGTAGCAGTTGTCCTCCGCGATAAGCTGCGACGAGGCGTATTTCGCGCCGTCAGCCGAAAGCGCCGCTATCTCATCTGCAGTGAGCGCTCTTCCGTAAATGCGGAAATCGTCTATAGAGCCTTGGAAACCCTCGCCGACGCCCCAGTTCGCGTGACCTATCCACGTTTTGGAGGTTGCGGTAAACAGCGCGGGAACATCGACCGTTACGCTGTCGGAAGCGATAAGCTTGCCGTTTGAGTACAGTTTTGTACCGCTTGACTCATACACCGCGACTACATACTGCCAGTCGGCGGTCGACGGCGCGGTTACGGAGCTTAAACGGCTGTCCGTGTTGTTGTATCGCTCAACGGTAATGTTTTCCGAGGTAGCGAGCATGCCTATGTATTTCTCTTTGTTTTGCTCATGCGATGTTTCGCAGGTGTTCATAAACGGCCAGTTGGGCACGCTCGGCGAGTCGGCTTTGAGCCAGAACGCGAAGGTCGCTGCCTGCTTGCCCTGTAAAAGTCCGTCCGCAAGCTCAAGATAGTTTCCCGCATCCTTGGACGAGATGTTGAGCGCCTTGCTGTTGCCGTCCCAGCTGTCGGTATACGCGACAGTGCCGTGTTCGGTAACGGTGCCGCCCGCTGTTGCCGTAAACGAGCCGCTGCCCGTGCCGGTCTCGTCGAACGTCGCGTTAAAGAGCAGTCCGTCCGAAGGCAGCTCGTCAGCCGATACAACCGCGGGAACAGCCGTAAGCAGCATCGAAACCGAAATCAAGCCGCTGAGGAGCTTTTTTGTCAGTCTGTTCATTTTCACTCTCTCCTTTATTTAAAATCTATTTATATACAACGGAGCTTATCGCTTTCTTGCCCCATTTTGTTACGTTGTTTTGATTTGTGCCGGTGAACTGTATCGTCTGCGCGCCGGTGTCGCTGTCGCAGGCGAGACTTACGAACGCCGTCACGACCTCATCGCCGATATTGAGCGTTATAACGTCCGTGCCGCCCTCGGTATAGCTCCACGTTCCCGCTATGTCGCCGAGCGTCAGCGTTTTGTCGGATTTCAGCACGAGCTTTTTCGATGTGAGCATGGCATTTGTGTTGTCGCCGATTGAAATGTAATCCCACTGACCCACGATGTTGTCGGCGTTTAATTTTTCGCCGTCGCCGCTGTCAGCATCCTGATACCGTTCGGGCGTTACAACGGGCCAGCCGTCCGCGTTCCAGTACATCGGGCGGACGTTGAGCGTCGCGTAGCCGCCCTTTACCGTGCGGACGTGGTGAACGAGGTACCAGTTATTACCGTCGTGCAGCACGCTGTTGTGACCGGGGCCGTAGTACGTCGTACCCATCGGGAACTGATACGAGCCGATAAGCTTGTAGCCGTAGGTGTTGTTTGCCTCGCTTTCGGGGTCGTCGTAGCGGTCAACGCTGTTGCCGTTTTCGTCGACGTAGGGGCCCGTTATGTTTTTCGAGCGCGCAACACGTATCTGATATGTGTCGGACAGACTGTCGTAGGACGTGAACAGGTAATAGTAGCCGGTGTCCTCGTTATAGACAACATACGCGCCCTCGGGGCCTCCTATGCCGAGGAAACGGCTCATAATGCGCGTTCCGACGGTTGACGGGTCTTTAACCGTGCCGTCGTCGTTTAATTCCTTAATATGTATGCCCTCCCAGAATGAGCCGTAAACCATATACTTTTGCCCCGTTTCGCGGTCGGCGCAGATGTTGGAGTCGATCGCGTTTACTCTGCCGAGCTCCTTGTCGTCGCTCTTACTCTGGAATATGATTTGTCCGTTCTCCCACGGGCCCTCCGGCGACGCGGATTTAAACAGAATTATCGCCGAGTTGTTCTGACCGAACGCGTCCGAGTACGAGCAGGTGAGGTGGTAGGGAGTTGCCGTGTCGCTCTCGTCGTAGTACATATCTGGCGCCCAGATGTTGGAATACTGCGATTTGTCGTCGTGCTTGTACGCGTCGTAAACGCACTGCGGCACTTCGGGGAGCGTGTTCACCGTTTTAGTCCACGTTTTCAGGTCGTCGGATTTGAAGATGTCAATCATGCCCGTGGAATACACGTAATACGTACCGCTTTTCGGGTCTTTGAAAATACTCGGGTCATGCACGCCGACTGTGTTGTCGAGAGTGTCGGCGGGGAGAGGTTCAATGTTGTATCTGCCCTTCATAATTACCTCCGACGCGACGCGCTCGATACCGCTTGCGTCGGTGTACAGATACGCGGAGACCGTGTGCGCGTCGTCATTTATCTCAATCGTGTTCGCCATACTGTCAGCCGTTTCACCGGGCGCGAGCGTGACGCTCTTTGTCGTTTTTACCGACATAAGACGACCGTCCTTATCGTAAACCGCGCTCACGAGCGAGCAACGCACGGGCTTGTTCTTGTAATTTTTAACCTCGGCGTAAGATGTGACGTTCCCGTCCGCCGTGTAATCAAAGCCCGCCTTGACCTCGACCGTGTCGGCGTTTGACGCGAGCTTTACTTCCTTTTCGGTGAGCGCGTAGTCGCGTATCTCGAAGTTGTCGATCATACCCGTGAAGTACACGTCCTGCGGCTGCTGCGACTTGCCAAGATAGTTTTGTCCCGTTTTACCGAGCAGCCCTAAATCGT
Organism: uncultured Clostridia bacterium; assembly: GCA_947627795.1. Lineage (GTDB taxonomy): Bacteria > Bacillota > Clostridia > UBA1381 > UBA1381 > CANQXJ01. The sequence goes on along the minus strand of CANQXJ010000026.1, from coordinate 17,400 downwards.
TTACGAACGACGTTGAAGTTGCCGCGATTTCACCGTTTATGTACAGCCGCGCCTCGCCGCCCTTGCGTGTGATAACGGCGTGGTTCCACTCATTCAGCTTAAAGAAAACGCCGTCCGAATACAAATCGTCGCCCTTGTAGCGGAACTTCGGCACACCGCCGCCCCAGGTGGTGAAGTACATAAAATTATTCTGGTCGCTCGCCAAATCGAACACGCGCGCGAACGACGCTTCATTTTCGGGATATACGTCGACCGAGATAGAGTAATCACCCGTAAGCCCTTCCGTAATATTATCGGCAAGCTTTACATACTGATTTTTAGCTCCGTCAAGCTTTACCGCCTTGCCGTCAATTCCGTCAGCGAGTGACGCTCCATCCATAAGCTCGTACGCGCCGCCGCCCTCGTCGAAGGTGACGCTGTACTTCGCCGCACCCTCGTATCTCGCGGCATAAGCTCCGCTCCCGAAAGCGGCGGACGCGATTAACGAGGCTATAATAATTTTGTTGAATCTGCACATACACATAATCCTCCAATTATATATTATTATATATATTATATCAAACCATTAGGGAAAAGTAAAGACATTTAATGTAAATATCCGAAAAATAATACATAAAAAACGGTATGTCCGAATAGTCTTACAGAGGGAGGCGGAAGCGATGGAGGAAAGAAATACTGCGGGAAATAAAAATACGGTTTTTGTGGCGCTATCGACGCTTGTTCTGCTGATAGGTGTTGTGCTCGGGAGCGTATACCTTGTTAAGATGGGCGCGGACGCGGAGGAAGGACTGCGCGGTTATCTTGAAGGCTTCGCGCAGACCGCCGCGCAGGGGAGAGACGGCAATGAAATTTTTAAACGCGCGCTTATAAGCAATTCGATTATGCTTGCGGTTATGTTCGCGGCGGGATTTTTTCGGTTCGGAATGTTTGCGTCGGCGGCGGTGATAGCGCGCAAGGGCTTTATTGTGGGTTTTACCGCCGCGTCGTTTATGAAGTGCTACGGCGGCATGGGAATACTTATCATGGCGGCGCAGCTTCCGGCGCTGCTCGCGGCTGTACCGGCGTTCCTTTTTTACAGCGCCGTGAGCGCCGGATTTGCTCTCGGCAGAAAAGAGGGGAATTCCTCGTTCGGAGCGTATATTTTGTTCACCGTTATAATCCTCGCGGTGTTCTGCGCCGCCGCTGCCGCCGAGGGGTATCTTACCACGGCTATTATGAAATTTCTGTTTATTAAAATAAATGCTTGAAAAAACGCGCGGTTTATGTTAAAATACGCTTGTTGAATAATTTTTGATTGGGGTAATTCAATGATAAAACTGGCAAAAATACCGCGCGTGATTTTCGCAAGCGTTTTGGCGCTGGCGATGTGGACGTTTATAAGCGTCAACACGTCAACGTTTGTGGCGGAGGATGAGTTTGATTATTTTCAGTATATTCTGTCATACGTCATATCCGTCGGAGCGTGGGCGGTAATCGCGTTTGACTTTAATATTATGCCGCGGTTCAAACGGGGAATAGGCATAGGGCTTTTCGCGCTTACGCCGTTTTTCTGTATGCATATATCCATGATTTTGTCCGGTTCGGCTGAATTCCTTATGAATATTTATTTTATAAATGTGTTGTTTTATTTCGCGGTGCTGGTGTTGTTTTTCGCGCTCACGCAGAGCATGAAATGGTCGGCTGTAATAACGCTGCTTCTGTCGTATGTGTTTAATCTTGCGAGCTTTGTCGTAAATCTGCTGCGCGGCACGCCGCTTATTCCGAGCGATTTTCTCGCTATTCAGACAGCCGCTAACGTGGCGGAAAATTATACGTTCACAATGCAGTACCAAATAGTGGTTGTAACTGTGCTTACGGCGTTTCTTACGGCGCTTTTGTGCGTTTTCGGCTATAAGCTGCCGCTTACAACATGGAAAAGACGGCTGACGGCGGCGCTCAGCGGACTTGCTGTGTTTCTTGTGTTTTACATTCCGGTTTTAAACACGGATTTCTCGGCTGTGTCAATGGACTATTTTGACCAGTACCACGCCAATAACACACACGGAACATTGTATAGTTTTTATGTAAACCTACGCCGCATGAAGCTTGAAAAGCCGGAGGGCTATTCGCAGGAGGAAACGCAGAAGGCGATCGAAAGCGTTCCCGCCGACACGGCTCCGATACCGACGGATAAGCCCAACATAATTGTTATTATGAATGAAAGCTTCGCTGATTTAAGCGTTCTCGGCGATTTGCGGACAAATGAGGATTTCATGCCGTATTATAGGAGTTTGGAGAAAAACACAATAAAAGGCGAGCTGCTTGTGTCGCCATTCGGCGGGTACACCTGCAATACCGAATTTGAGTTCCTCACGGGATTGAGCATGGGACTTCTGCCGCGCGGCTCGGCGCCGTATCTGCAGTATATCAGACATGACCAGCCCACGTCTTTCGCGTCGTATATGAAAACGCTCGGCTATAAGAGCGTGGCTGTCCACCCGTATTTTGCGCGCTGCTGGAACAGGGAAAAGGTGTATAAGTATTTCGGATTTGATAATTTTGTGTCAATAGAGAATATGGGTGAGTATGAGAATGCGAATCAATTCGAGTATATCCGAAACTACATGAGCGACAGAACATCATACAGCGCCGTTATAACCCAGCTTGAGGAAAAGGACGATGATGAGCGCATGTTTGTGTTTAATGTCACAATGCAGAATCACGGCGGATACACGTACAATAATCCGGGACTTGACGAGCATATTACAATAGAAAATCTCGAAGGAGATTATCCGGAGGCGGAACAGTATTTATCGCTTATAAGAGAGAGCGATAAGGAACTTGAGGAGCTTTTATACTATTTTGAAAACTGGGACGAGCCTGTTATAATAACGATGTTCGGCGACCATCAGCCCGCTGTGGAGCAGGATTTTTACGAGGAGCTTATGGGCGGTCCGATTTCCGGAATGTCCGGCGAAAAGCTGCAGACAAGATACAGAATACCGTTTATTATATGGGCGAATTACGATATAGATGAAAAGACCGATATAAAGACAAGCCCGAATTATCTTTCAAATCTCGTTCTTGAAACGGCGGGACTGCCAAAAAGCAAAACTGGCGTTATACTCGACGAAATAAAAGAGGAAGTACCGCAGATAAACGAGATGGGACATTTCACGCCGGAAGGAAAATGGCAGCCGAACAACGAGGAAAAATCGGAGGCGCTTAAGCGTTACGCCGACATGGAATATTATATCCTGACAAATAAACCGGCGGCGGAGAAAAACGATGAAAAGTAAACAAAAAAAAGCAAAGGAAATCATAAGCACAATACTAAGCTTTGCGCTGCTCGCGGCAGCGCTTGTTTACATAAATAGGTTAAACACCGAACAGACACAAAACACCGCTGTCACAGAGGGAAGGCTTGAAGCTCATTTTCTCGACGTAGGACAAGCTGATGCGTCGGTTGTGCTCTGCGGAAACGAGGCTATGCTTATAGACGGGGGAAATGTGGAGGACGCGGCGGCAGTTGCACAATATTTGAAAAGGCTGGGAGTAAAATCGCTCAAGTACATGGTGGCAACCCATCCGCATGAGGATCATATCGGCGGGCTTCAAGGCGCGCTGGACTCATGCGCGGTGGAGAATGTGCTGTCGCCGACGGACAGCTATGACTCAAAGGTGTTTGAAATTTTTGCTCAAAAAGTAAAAAGCAAAGGAATTGCTATAACCGTGCCGAACGCGGGCGACACGTTTACGCTCGGCGAGGCGGCGGTAGAAATTCTCGGACCTGTTAAGCAAGATAATGAAGAGGACGAGCACATGGAAATTAATAATAATTCAATAGTCTTGAAAATAACACACGGCGCAAACGCTTTTCTGTACATGGCTGACGCGGAGTACGCCGAGGAAGCCGACATAATAGCTTCGGGGCGCGATATAAGAGCGAATGTCTTGAAGGTGGGACACCATGGCAGTTACTCGTCAAGCTCGTGGGAGCTTCTCGACGCGGTAAATCCGAAGTACGCGATAGTATCGGTGCAGCAGGACAACGCCTACGGTCATCCGAGCAGCACTGTAATGGGGCGTATCCGTTCGGGAGGAACAGAAATTTACAGGACGGACGAGAGAGGAAATATTGTTGCGGCTTCGGAAAATAACGAGATTACGATAACATGCGATAAATAAGAAACCGCAGGACGCTTATGACCAATACCGTTCGGCGGGTTGACGCTATGAGAATTTTCCCGGAAAGAGTTGTATAATTAACTGTAAAAATATTTGACAGAAGCAGTGCGCGGTGATATAATATTTTTGACGGAAAATACAAAAAAATATGAAAAGAGGTATAAAATATGAGCAAAGTTTATAAATTTTTAGCGTTTGACTTCGGCGCTTCGTCGGGACGTGCAATGCTTGCAAAATTTGACGGAGAAAAGCTGACGCTTGAGGAAAAGCACCGCTTCTCGAACGATCCGGTAAACATCAACGGCGATCTGCACTGGGACGTGCTGAGGCTCTTTTTCGAGATTAAGCAGGGCATTTTGAAGTGCGCGAACTCCGGCGACCGCGACATAGACTGTATCGGCATCGACACATGGGCGGTTGACTACGGACTTTTGGACGAAAACGACAAGCTCCTCGGCAATCCCTATCACTACCGCGACACGCGCACAGAGGGAATGTATGACGAGGCGTTCAAAATCGTTCCAAAGGAGGAAATCTTTAACGAAACGGGTATCGCGTTTAACTGGTTTAACACGCTCTACCAGCTTTTGGCGGCGAAGCTCTCGGGTGATTCGGCTCTGAAAAACGCGAAAACTATGCTTATGATGCCGGATCTGTTCAATTTCTTCCTGACGGGCGTTAAAAAAACGGAGTACACAAACGCGTCGACCACACAGTTTTATAACAGCGAAAAGTACGAGTGGTCGTATGATTTATTAAAGAAATTCGGTATCCCGACGGATATTCTGACCGACGTAATTTTCCCGGGAACAATAGTGGGCACGGTCAAGCCGGAGCTTGCGGAGGAGCTGGGAATAGCGGAGGTGCCGGTCGTGGCGGTTGCGTCGCATGACACAGGCTCAGCCGTAGCGTCAGTGCCGGTTGTCGGACAGAAGGACTTTATCTACATATCGTCCGGCACATGGTCGCTGATGGGCGTAGAGCTTGACAAGCCGAATATTACAAAGGCGGCTATGGAATATAACTTCACAAACGAGGGCGGCGTTAACAAAACGATACGCTTCTTAAAGAATATCATGGGCTTGTGGCTGATTCAGGAATCGCGCCGTCAGTGGGACAGAGAAGGCGAGCTTCTGAGCTTTGACGAGCTTGAAAGACAGGCAAGAGCCGCTGAGCCGTTCGCGAGCCTTATAGATCCCGATTATCCCGCGTTCCAAACGCCGGGCAATATGCCTAAGCGCATTCGCGAATACTGCGAAAAGACAGGACAGAAAGTGCCGAAGACAAAGGGCGAGGTTATCCGCTGCATCGCGCAGAGCCTCGCGTTCAGATACCGTTATACAATCGAAGGTATGGAAGAGGTTACGGGAAATAAGTATAACGTTGTAAACATCGTCGGCGGCGGAATCAAGGACAAGATGATTTGCCAGTTTACCGCGAACGCTACAAAGCGCGTAGTTTCGACAGGGCCTGTCGAGGCGACGAGTATCGGTAACATAATCGTTCAGGCGATGGCAATGGGCGCGATAAAGAGTCTTGACGAAGGAAGACAGGTCGTAAAGAATTCGTTCGATATAGCCGAGTACACTCCGCAGGACAGCGACGAGTGGGACGCCGCGTATGAAAAATGGAAGGAAATAATCAAAAAGGCGTGAAAAATTAATAAGTCATAAATTAATAAAGCTCTCATAGTATGTACTATGAGGGCTTTATTTTCTCCCGCAAACGGCACACCCCGTAGGGGCGAACCGTGTTCGCCCGCCTATGCGGCGCACCGTGGGGGGCGGTCATCGGCCGCCCGCCTATGCGGCTGTATTAAAATAAACCCGTAAAATCCCGAACGAAAGGAAACAATCAACATGGAATTAATCAAGGAAACGGTAAACGTAAATAATACTATCCACAAAGGCTCGACGCAGACTATGGCGGACGGCGATATAATCGTGCCGGACACAAAACCGGATATTCTTAAAATTTTGCAGGTTGACGCGGTCGCCTGCGTGACAGATAAAAACGTGGAGAACGGCAGAGCCTACATAAGCGGCAGAGTGGACTTAAAAATCCTGTATATTCCCGACAAGGACGGTGAAACAATACGCAGTATTATTACCTCATTCGATTATTCGCAGCCCATAGACAACAAGCGCATAGAACCGGACATGAAGCTTATCGCCGAATCGAGCGCGGAGCGGGTTGAGTTTTCGCTTTTGAACAGCCGCAAGCTCAGAGTAAAAACTATAGTCGCGATCGATTTTGAGGTAATTCGTCCCGAAACGGTGGAAATAGCCGTGGACACGGTTGACGGCGGCGACATAGAGCTGAAAAAAGAAAATATAAATCTGCAAAATTCCGTTGATTTGTGCGATCATGATTTTCTCATACGCGAAAGCATAGAAGTGCCAGGCGGTCAGGCTTCGATAAGCGAGCTTTTGAAGCTTGACGCTAAGATCGTGGACACGGATTACAAAACGGTGACAGGTAAAATCGTGGTAAAAGGAGTAGCGGCTGTCAGCGCCTTGTATCTCGCCGATGGCGGAAAGACCGAGTTTATGGAAGCGGAGCTTCCGTTTACCGAGGTGCTCGACTGCGCCGATGCGGGAGATGAGACTATTTGCGACATAGACTACAGCATCACCGACGTAAACTGCAGCGTCATAGAGGACAGTGACGGCGACTGTCGTGTAATCGGACTTGAAATAATGGTGAACGCCCAGGTCAGCGCCGCTGAGAACGTGTCGCTTGATATGATCTGCGACTGCTTCGCGCCGAGAATGAAAACAAATATCGACTGCTCGGAAACAGAGCTTGAACAGATAGTTTCGCGTCCGTCCGTGCAAAACACAATACGCGAAATAGTGAGTGTCACATCCGGCGCGCCCGAGGTATCCGGCGTGTATAACGTGATAACAAAGCCGTATATAGGAAAAACCGAGCTTCAGGGCACAAAGCTTTTATGCGAGGGACATATTGAGGCGTACGTGCTATACCTTTCAGCAAGCGCGGAAAATCCTGTGTACAGCATAAAGAAGGATATTCCGTACAGCTATATGCTCGAATGCGATGCGGGCGGAAACGATTTGACACCGCACGTGAAAGCCGAGGTCAAGCACACGAGCTATAACCTTAACGCTTCGGGTGAGATTGAAATAAGATGCATACTGTCGCTCAGCGCCAATATTGTGCGAAACAGAAGCATAAATGTAATTAACAGCGTCGAAACGGGCGAGCCTGACAAAGAGGACGAACACGGAATAGTGATATATTTCGTCCAGAACGGCGACGCTTTGTGGGAAATAGCGAAGCGTTATTCCGTGCCGCGCGAGGAAATCATGCGCTTTAACAATATGCAGCCGGAGGACACGTTGAAGGTGGGCAGCAGGCTGTTTATTCCGAATTAAAAATTTTGCGGTTCCAAGAGGCTGACGCGGCAAAACGCGGCAGCCTCTTTACAAAATTTCCGTTATGTGGTACAATAGATATACTACCGCATAAGGAGTGACACAATTTGAAAAAACTATGGGAACTGTTTATAATCTTCGCTAAAATCGGCGCGTTCACCTTCGGCGGGGGCTATGCCATGCTTTCGCTTTTGCAGAAGGAAATTGTCGATAATCACAAATGGGCGACAGAGGAGGAGCTACTCGACTATTACGCTATAGCTCAATGCACGCCGGGCATAATCGCTGTAAATACGGCGACGTTCGTCGGGGCTAAGCAGAAGGGAATACCGGGCGGCATATTCGCGACGCTTGGGCTGCTGTTCCCGTCTATCGTCATTATCACGATAATCGCGGCGTTTATAACGCATTTTCTCGAATATACGATTGTACGGCATATACTGGGCGGCATACGCGCCGCGGTGGCGGTGCTTATTATAAATTCTGTTATAACGATGGGAAAAAAGTCTGTGGTTGACATAATATGCCTTCTGATAGCTATCGCGTCGTTTCTGCTCTCACTTATATTCTCCGCCTCGCCGATTTTGATAGTGGTTGCGGCTGCCGCGCTCGGACTTATTTTAAGACACGGAGGTGCAAAGAAATGATATTTAAAACCTTTGCTCTGCTCGCTTTCGAGTTTTTTAAAACCGGACTTTTCGCCATAGGCGGCGGGCTTGCAACAGTGCCGTTTTTACGCGAAATTGCGGCGAAATATACGTGGTTTACGACTGATATGCTCAGCGACATGATAGCCGTTTCCGAGTCCACTCCGGGTGCGATAGGAATTAATATGGCAACATACGCCGGATTTTCCGCGGGATTCGGCGATGGAGGACTTGCGGCGGGAATACTCGGAGGAATCATCGCGACGCTTTCTCTTGCCGCGCCGTCAATAATAATTATTTTGATGCTTTCGGGAGCATATCAAAAGTTCAAGTCGAATCCGCTTGTCGCGAACGCGTTTTACGCGATACGTCCGGCTGTTACCGGAATGATCGCGGCTGTGGCGGTAACGCTTATAGAGTCTGCTCTGCTTACAAGCGATTTCACGTTCGCGTGGAGTGAGCTTTTAAAGCTGATAAATATTAAAGCCGTTATACTGTTCGCGCTCCTCGCGGCAGCCACGAACATTAAGCCGCTCAAGAAGCTGCACCCGATCGTATTTATAGTTTTCGCCGGTATATGCGGTGCTGTGTTTAATATGTAGCATAAATAAAATGTCTCGGGCGGATAACCCGAGACGTTTTACATTGCCGCAAATTTTAATGTTACATTGATTTTACAATATTGTCACAATGCAAAAAATGTGTTGACAACACTATATATTGGGATTATAATCAATTATGTATTATAAAATTGCACAAAATATAGAGTACAAATGAAACTGCCCGTCTCACACGGCATAAACTGCGGAACGCGCGGGATTGGAGGCGAAGCTTATGAAGCTTATGCTTACCGAAGGAGTTAAAAATATTTTAAGCCGGCTGGAATCAGGCGGCTTTTCCGCATTTGTCGCGGGAGGGGCGGTCAGAGATATGCTAATGGGCAGAACTCCGCACGACTACGACATAGCTACCAACGCGCTCCCGAACGAGGTAAAGGCGCTTTTTTCGAGGACTATCGACACAGGTATCAAGCACGGTACGGTTACGGTTGTTGAGAAGCATATAGGTTACGAGGTCACCACCTTCCGCCGTGAGGGCGGTTACAGCGACGGAAGGCATCCCGACTCGGTAGAGTTTGTGAACGACGTCCGCGAGGACTGCGCGCGGCGGGATTTTACCGTAAATTCCATGATGTACAGCACGTCGCGGGGGCTTGTGGACTTTTTCGGCGGTCAAAAGGATATAGAAAATAAAATTATCAGGTGCGTCGGAGACAGCGCGACGCGTTTTAAAGAGGACGCGCTGAGAATGCTCAGAGCGGTACGCTTCGGGGCTGCGCTGTCGTTTGAGCTTGACGGCGAGCTGAAAACGGCTGTGAAAAAGTGCGCTCCTCTGATACGAAATGTCAGTAACGAGCGAATTCTGAGCGAGCTTAACAAAATCCTTATTTCCGATAATCCGGACTATATCCGCACTCTGCACGAGCTTGGTCTGCTTGCGTATATTCTTCCGGAGCTTGACCGCTGCTTCGGCGAGCCGCAGCGGAATAAGTATCATATTTACGATGTAGGCGAGCATACTATGCAGACAGTAAAAAATACTCCCCCCGATATGGTGACGCGCTGGGCGGCGCTGATGCACGACGTAGGGAAACCGTGCTGCTCAAGCACCGACTCAAACGGGATCATTCATTTTTACGGTCATCACCGCGAAAGCCGCAATATAACCGAGGACGCGCTGCACCGCCTCCGTATGGACTCGGACTCAATAAAGGATATTTCCGTAATAGTCGAAAATCACGATGTGCGTATAGAGCCGGTGTTTTCATCGGTGAAGCGGATGATGTCCAAAACCGGTAAGGATTTATTTGAAAAGCTGCTGCGGATACAGATAGCCGATAATATGGCGAAAAACCCCGCGCATTTGCCGGATAAGCTGCAAAAGCTTGACGCGATATATAACATATACCGTGAAATACTTATTGAAAATCAACCGTATCTGATTTCGCATTTAGTGGTAAACGGCAGGGATTTAATTAAGATAGGCTATAAAACGGGACGTGAAATAGGCGACACGCTCAAGATACTTATCAACGAGGTTATCATAAAGCCCGAGCTTAACAACAGAGAATACTTACTGCAGCGGGCAAAGGAACTGAAAAGAAAAAAGAGATAATTATGAACCGACATCCAAAAGTCAGACCAAAAATCTAACGAATGGGAGGTAGGTTTTTGTATAGCGAAATATAGTTTTGAATTTAGAATGTAAGTTGTACAGGCACACCTGAAAAGGCGGCGACCGCCGCCGGCTCGTACATGGGGAAGTATATTAAAAAATTGGATGCGGAAATGTAAATACATATTAAAAACACATAGGGGCGAAATTTCCGGTCGCCCCTATGATTGGATTTTCTTATGTGAAAGGTCTAATACCTTAAACAACATCACGGTTAAACAACATATTGTATATTTTCACGCCAAGCGTTTCTTTAGAATTTGTATCAGGGAAATCATCTGTTATGTACCATGTTTTTTCTCCGTGAGAATTAATTTGACATACATAACTCAGTATAATTTGATTATCCTGTTTTGATTGTGATGTTTGATAAAATGTTATGTAATCTCTGTTAGCATTAATACGTACCCATTCAATGTTACAATTATCTTGAAGGGTGATAATATCATCAGTCTGTACCATATCTTTAAGATAATAATCATGTGTATCGGTATTATCTGCTATTATGATATTTGCAGCGTTATCAAAAGCTATGGCATTGTCATTTAAACAATGTTCTAATTGGTTTTGTTTTGTCATTAAAATGCTGCCATGAGATGAGGGTGTATGTTCAATATGGTAAAAGCTAATACTTATGTATAATATGAGGCTTACCGCCAATAAAAGCAATAACAGAAGAAATTTTTTCATTTTATTTTCCCCTCTCTGATTATGTTTTATTGTAACATTATATCATTTCTGTATAAGTCTGTCAATAAATTAAATTTTCTCAGCAATAATATTGACAAACCGCAAAACAGTGCTATAATAAATACAGAAAATATATTCTTCGGGGTGCGGTGAAATTCCCTACCGGCGGTTACAGCCCGCGAGCCATTTTGGCATGATTTGGTGAAATTCCAAAGCCGACGGTATAGTCCGGATGTGAGAAGGTTAGTTTATAACGGCTCTGATTATATATCAGAGCTGTTTTATTTCCGATAAAAATGAATTGTAGGGCGGGCTGCTCTCAGCCCGCCGTAAAAAATAAACAGGAGAACATAAAATGGACGAACAATTTATGCGGCGCGCAATCGCGCTTGCCGAAAAGGGCGCGGGGCGCGTCAATCCAAATCCGCTCGTAGGCGCGGTTATCGTGAAAAACGGCGTTATTATCGGCGAGGGGTATCACGAAAAATACGGCGAATTGCACGCGGAGCGAAACGCGTTTAAGAACTGCAAAGCGTCTCCCGAGGATGCGGATATGTATGTAACGCTCGAACCGTGCTGCCACTACGGCAAGCAGCCGCCGTGCGTTGACGCGGTTATTGAGAACAAAATAAAGCGCGTGTTTATCGGCTCTGACGACCCCAATCCGCTCGTAGCTGGCGGCGGTATCAAAAAGCTCCGCGAGCACGGAATTGAGGTACACACGGGCGTTTTAAAGGACGAGTGCGACGCAATAAACGAGATATTTTTCCACTATATCGGCACGAAAACGCCGTATGTTATGATGAAATACGCGATGACCGCCGACGGAAAAATCGCCTCGCGCACGGGCGACAGCAGATGGATATCAAACGAAAAATCGCGCCGTATCACGCACGAGGACAGAAACAGATACGCGGCGATCATGGTCGGTATCGGCACGGTTTTGGCGGACGATCCGAGCCTTACCTGCCGTATCGAGAATGGAAACGATCCAATCAGAATAATCTGCGACAGTAAAATGCGCCTGCCGCTTGACAGTGAAATCGCGAAAACAGCGAACACCGTCCGCACAATCGTTGCGGCAGCCGTGAAGGACGCGGAAAAAGAGAAAGCTCTCGCGGAAAAGGGAATAGAGGTAATTTATGTCCCCGACCAAAACGGACGTGTTGATTTGGCGGAGCTTATGAAAAAACTCGGCGAAATGCAAATAGACAGCGTTATTCTCGAAGGCGGCGGAGAGTTGAATTTTGCGGCTCTGCAAAGCTGTCTTGTAAATAAAGTAAAGATATTCACCGCACCGAAAATAATCGGCGGAACCGACGCTAAAACGCCGGTCGGCGGAGCGGGAATCGAGCTTATGAGAAACGCCGTAAAGCTGAAATTAAGAGCTGTATCGCCTGTTGACGGCGACATAATGGCGGAATATGACGTGGTAAAGGAGTGAAGCCCGTGTTTACAGGTTTGATCGAAGCCGTCGGAACGGTGACGGCGATAAACAAGCAGCGCGGAACTGTGACGATAAAATGCGGCATTACCGACGGTATTGAAATCGGCGACAGCATTGCGGTAAACGGCGCTTGCCTGACTGCGGTTGAGGTTGGAAGCGGCATTTTCACCGCAGACGTAATGAATGAGACGTTCAGCCGCACCGCATTGGGCGCGCTTTCGGTCGGCAGCCGCGTTAATTTGGAGCGCGCGATGAAAGCCGACGGGCGCTTCGGAGGGCATATAGTTTCCGGTCATATTGACGGCACGGGGACGGTGACAAATATGCGAAATGACGGCAACGCGGTTTGGGTGACAGTCGCGGCGGAGAGTAAAATCCTGCGGTATATCGTCGAAAAAGGCTCTATCGCGATCGACGGGATAAGTCTGACGGTCGCGTATGTTGACGATAAATGCTTTAAGGTTTCGATAATTCCGCATACCGGCGGCGAAACGACGCTGCTCGAAAAACGTGTCGGCGACGAGGTAAATCTCGAATGTGATATAATCGCGAAGTATGTTGAAAAGCTGATGCAGCCGAGTGAGGATGTTTTGCCGAAAAGCGGCATAACGTATGAGTTTTTAGCTGAAAATGGATTTTAAGGAGGTTGACATAAAATGCAGTTTAATACAATTCCCGAAGCTATAGAGGATTTGAAGCAAGGGAAAATGATAATGGTGGTTGACGACGAGAACCGCGAAAACGAGGGCGATTTGATCGCCGCGTGCGAGTTTGCCACGGGTGAAATGCTAAATTTCATGGCGAGCTACGCGAAGGGGCTTATTTGTATGCCGATGTCGGCTGAGTGGGCTGAAAGGCTGCATCTCACGCCGATGGTCGCCGACAACACCGACAACCACGAAACGGCGTTCACCGTGTCGGTTGACGCGGTCGGTACTACAACCGGCATATCCGCGTTTGAGAGAGCGGACACGGCAAGGAAAATCGCCGACGAAAACGCGCGTCCGTCGGATTTCCGCAGACCGGGGCATATGTTCCCGCTTATCGCGAAAAAGGGCGGCGTGTTTGAAAGAAAAGGTCATACCGAAGCGACGGTCGATTTACTGAAATATGCAGGTTTGAAGCCGTGCGGACTGTGCTGTGAGATCATGGCGGAGGACGGTCATATGATGCGTTTGCCCGAATTGAAGGAATTTGCGGCGGAGCACGCGCTCACGTTTATTTCGGTCGCGGATCTGGAAAAATACCGCCGCGAGCATGAGGTTATAGTAGAGTGCGTAGCCAAAGCGAAATTCCCGACGCGCTACGGTAAATTCACGATCCACGGCTTTGTGAACAAGCTCAACGGCGAGCACCACGTCGCGCTCACGATGGGTGAAATGAACCCCGACGAGCCGATTTTATGCCGCGTACATTCGGAGTGCCTGACAGGCGACGCTTTAGGCAGCGCGCGCTGCGACTGCGGTCAGCAGTATGACGCGGCGATGAAACGTATCGCGAAAGAGGGCAGGGGAGTGCTGCTCTATTTAAGGCAGGAGGGACGCGGGATCGGGCTTATAAATAAGATCCGCGCGTACGCCTTGCAAGATCAGGGATTGGATACGGTAGAAGCGAACCTCGCTCTCGGCTTTCCCGAGGATATGCGCGATTACAGCGTGGGAGCGCAGATATTGGCGGAGCTTGGCGTAGGCAAAATGCGGCTAATGACGAATAATCCGCTGAAAATTGACGGGTTGGAAAAATTCGGGCTGGAAATAGTCGAGCGCGTGCCGATACAAATTGAAGCGGGCGCGGACGATGAGTTTTATTTGCTGACAAAACAGCATAAAATGGGGCATTATTTGAATTATGATAAGGGATAAATTATGATTTAGCGCAGTGAGGCCCCCTTGTCAAAGGGGGCTGTCGGCGGAGCCGACTGGGGGATTCCTTTTCGATTTTTACGATGAATCCCTCCACCGCCTTCGGCGGTCCCCCTCCCTTTGACAAGGGAGGCTAACGGGCTGTCGAGGGCGCCAGCCCCTACGGTGCGTATGGTCGTAAGGGACGGCGCCCCGACGTCCCGCATTTCGTCGCTAAATCATAATTTAACACATAAATACAAGGAGGAATAACCATGAAAATTTTGGAAGGAAAATTAGTAGCAAAGGACATTAAAATCGGCATAGTAGCGTCGCGTTTCAACGAGTTTATCGTATCAAAGCTCATAAGCGGTGCGGAGGACGGGCTGCTTCGGCATGACGTAAGCGGCGATAACATCACTCTCGCGTGGGTACCCGGCGCGTTCGAGATACCGCTTATGGCTAAGAAAATGGCTGAGAGCGGCAAGTATGACGCGGTGATTTGCTTGGGCGCGGTAATACGCGGCGCGACGTCGCATTATGATTATGTATGCAACGAGGTTTCAAAGGGTATCGCGCAGGTGTCGCTCGTTACGGGCGTTCCCGTAATGTTCGGCATACTTACGACAGACAATATCGAGCAGGCTATAGAGCGCGCCGGAACAAAGGCGGGCAATAAGGGTTACGACTGCGCTCTCGGCGCGATAGAGATGATAAATCTCGCGAAGCAGATATAAAATTTTCGATAAACTTCAACATTTTTGCCTTTTTAAACGTTATATAAGTGAAAGCGGATAAAAGGGGCGGTGAGGTATATGACGATTGACGAATTATACGGTGAGTTTTTCGACGAGCTTGTTTCGTGGTGCGCGGCTATGTGCGGTGACGAATCGGCGGCGGAGGATATGGTTCAGGAGGCTTTTGCGCGCGCGCTGAGCCGCTCCGACACGCTTGAAAAGCTCCATCCGCTGCAGTCACGCGCGTGGCTTTATACCACGATTAAAAACATATACCTCGATCGTGTGCGTCATTCCGCTTTTGAAACGGTCGCGGAGGAAAATGCCGAAATCGCCGATATATGCGATGATTACGATATGTCGGAAATCACGCAGCTTCTTGATGCGCTGCCGGATATTGAGGGTATGCTGTTTAAAATGCGATACCTGTACGGGTATAATTCAAAGGAACTCGGCAGCGCGTTCAATATGCCCGCGGGAACAGTGCGTTATAAGCTGTCCTCCGCCCGAAGGAGATTAAAGGAAATGCTTGAAGAAGGGAGTTTTTAAGATGAAAAAAACATTGGAAATCGTATCTGAGCTATGCGACGCGAGGCACATAACCGAGGCGAAATATGAGGAATACGAAAAGGTCATAATTCACACGGAAATTTTAATTGTAAATGAGAAAAGTCACAGGCTGCTCAGAGAGCTTAACGCAGAAATCAATGCCGAAAAGATAATTTCAACGGAAAAGGAAGTTGATATTATAACAATAAACGCTTCGCACAAGATAACCGCGAACGCGCTGCCAAAACCCGGCTCGATCCTTACCGTGAACGGCGGGCTTGAAATAGAGCCGGGCGCACGGGAGGCTGTAAGTCGATACGCGGCAATTATTGTAAACGGCAATCTGGAGTGCCCGGAGAGTATGATGAGCGAGCTTGCCGATATAGATGTAAACGGTATGATAGGAACATACCCGGACGGTTATGTAAAGCTCAAAAATAACTTTGTGATTGACAAATACTTTCCTGTACGCGCGTCGGATAATGGCAGATATTACGCGGGAAGCGCCGTAAAGCTGATCGATAAATCGGTTGATACCGCAAAACTGATTGAAAAAAACGTGCGGTTTAAGACGAAGCGTTTTATCGTGCCGGAGGAAATGCTCAATGAATGTCTGCCGATGTTTGATGAAACCGTGGAGCTTTTTGTCGCTCCGGAGGGATTTTCGATTGCCGACGGAAGCAAAAAACTCAATGAGGAGCTTGTAAACGAATACGGCGGAAAAATATTCATATACGGCGATCTTGACGCTCGGGGAGACATCACGGATGTTTTGCGTAGAATTGAACGCCTCGAGGTCACAGGCAAAGTAAAGGTCGATAAAGAAAATGAGGAAGCGTTTAGAGCGATTGGGGCAAAGTACAGAAGGCTTGATGTCGTAATAACCGAGCGCAAGGAAGGAAATGGAGTGCTTAACGCCGCCAGCCTGCGCATAACAGCAGTAATGCTGGAGAACTCGGAGAACGTCGTCGAAATAGGAAACGCAGCAAGCATTGAGATAGACGAGGATGTCACGGCGGAGAGCATCGAGAAAAAACTTAAAGTGGAAAATGCCGCAAAAGTGGTGTGTTCCGATGAACAGTATGCCGCAGTGTGCAAGGTTTGCGGCAACGCCGCTAAAATCAGTGTTCGCGATAAAAACCGCGTTGAAATTACCTGCGAAAGATACGATATGTAATGGATGATTAAAAAAATCTCTTGACAAATCGGCATCAAAGTGTGTATAATACAAATAAGGCGATGACAAAGACAGTAGTTTCACGCGAAACCAACAGAGAGAGAGAACGGCGCGGCTGGGAACGTTCTTTTGGGGGCGGGGAATGAACACCACTTTGGAGCCGCGCGCGGAACGGTTTTCCTATTATGCGCGCCGTATACCCGAACGATATCGGGGAAAATGAAGTTATAAATCAGGGTGGAACCGTGCATAGTATGCGCCCCTGAAGAAAGGATATAAAAATATCCGTTTTCTTCGGAGGCGCTTTTTGTGTGAAAATCTCCGAAACGCAAACGGAACAAAAAAGGAGAGGATTTTAAAATGGCTGAAATCACAGAAATGAACGAGCTGCAAACGCTTCGCCACAGCGCGTCGCACGTGCTGGCGCAGGCGGTAAAAAGACTGTTTCCGGACACGAAACTCGCGATAGGTCCGGCGATAGACACGGGCTTTTACTACGACTTCGACACGGA
>CANQXJ010000025.1 GCA_947627795.1 uncultured Clostridia bacterium | reverse complement strand
GTTGAAAAAATCGTCGTTGACGCGTCCGAACTCGAATATATTTCGTCAGCGGGACTGCGTGTGTTGCTTATCATGATTAAGCAGGTCGGAAACGGCAATCTCGCCGTCATCGGACAAAACAAGACGGTTCAGACCATATTCGACCAAACGGGATTTGCCGACTTGATAGCATAATTTCCACAGATAAACCAAATATTTAATAATAAAAGCAGGCGTTATAAAAAATACGCTTGCTTTATTTTTTGTTTGTTGTTTAATTAAATAGCATCGTCTTTGAATATTGCCTAACAATCAATTTTAAATTCTGCCGCGCCCGTTTTTCCAATAACTTAATTTGAGTAAACAATATCGTGTAAAATAATCTCGTTAATCAGATGAGCAATAATATTCATCAGCCGTACCCACTCCATTTGATTATAACTTTTAAGTTGTTCTGTCACATCATATTTCGCCATATATTTAGGCAATAAATTGTCCTTTAATTCGTCAGCTTGGCGGTCAACATCAGCAAGATAGTCAAATAACTTGCCCGAAGTGAACAGGCGGTTATAAAGTAGCGGTCGATGATTTTTAAGATAGCTTTTACACAACATACCGTATTTGCCGATTGGCTTGCTGTCGGGTACGGATAGATTAGGAATAAGGTAATCCCCGTCCTGCACATATGTTCCTCCGAATTGTTCAAATAGTATTTTCATTAACTTGTCCTCCTATGATATAAATTATTTTGCAGAGGGTAAATCACAGGATTTTTGTCCTTTATTTGTCCTTTATTGTTATGAAAAATTAGTAAAAGCTGCGATAGGTTATGCGAATCAAAAATCAAAAAATTCACATAATAGCATTATTTATAAGAAATTGTAAAAATCTGTAAAAACGGATTTTTGATTTTCGAATCCTGGATCCGCAGCCATAAAAATTAACCGCATAAATGTGCTCGTAAATCCAGCATTTATGCGGTTTTTTTGTAGTCCTTTAATTTTTATCTCGACAGCATCCTGTTCACCGCGCTTATCAGCGCGTAAATCGATGCGGTGTTTATGTTGTGGTCAACGCCCGCGCCCCAGTAAATACGCTTGCCGCCGTGCTCCTTTATGCCGATGTATGTCGCCGCCTTTGAATCCGACGAACGCGCGAGAGCGTGCTCGGTGTAGTCGCTTATCTCGAAATCGAGATTGAGGAATCGTCTTAAGCCGTTGCACAGAGCGTCGAGAGGACCGTTGCCTATGCCCTCAATCGACGAAACCTTGCCGTTATATTCAAGCGTGGCGGTGAGTATCGTAGACGCGTCCTCCGACTCGCTCGAACGGTAAAAGCGCGTTTTTATCGGCTTTCCGACGTTCACATATGTATCCTTGAACGCCTGATGTATTTCGTGGTTCGTGAGCACCGTCTGCTTCTCGTCCGACATGTCGTTTATCAGCGCCGAAAACTCGATAAGCATTTTCTTAGGCAGCACATAGCCGTACTTCTTTTCGAGTATATAGCTTACGCCGCCCTTTCCCGACTGGCTGTTTATGAGAATCGGCTCGTATTTTCTTCCGATGTCGGTCGGATCTATCGTCAGATATGGGTTCGCCCACATATGCGACTCGTCGTGCTCGTACTCGTCCATGCTCTTTTTTATCGCGTCCTGATGCGAGCCGGAAAACGCGACGTATGCCATCTCGCCCGCGTACGGGTGACGCGGATTTATCGGGAGCTTGTTGTATTTCTCAAATACCTCTATGATCTCGTCAATATGCTCGATGTTCAGCTTCGGATCGATTCCCTGACAGAACATATTAAGCGCGACCGTGATGATGTCGGTGTTACCCGTGCGTTCGCCGTTGCCGAAAAGCGTGCCCTCGATTCTGTCCGCGCCCGCCAGCAGCGCCAGCTCGCTCGAAGCCACGCCCGTGCCGCGGTCGTTGTGCGCGTGAACGCTTATGACAAGGTTTTCACGGTCGTTCAGGTGCTTGCACATATATTCTATCTGATCCGCGTAAACGTTAGCCGTAGCGACCTCGATCGTTGACGGCAGATTTATTATGACCTTTCTGTCCGGAGTCGGCTTGAACACGTCAAGAACGGCGTTCGTGATCTCGACCGCGTATTCCGGCTCGGTGCAGGTAAAGCTTTCCGGAGAATACTCGTAGCGGATATTGCCCTCGAGCTGTCCTTCAACGAGGCTTGTCACCAGCTTCGCTCCGTCAACCGCGAGCTGCTTTATCTCTTCCTTATTCTTATGGAAAACGACGCGTCTCTGCAAGGTCGAGGTCGAGTTGTACAGGTGCACGATAGCGTTTTTCGCGCCCTTCAGAGCCTCGATCGTTTTCGCGATAATATGCTCGCGCGCCTGAGTGAGCACCTGGATGGTAACATCGTCGGGGATGAGGTTCTCGTCGATCAGCCGGCGCACGAAATCAAACTCCGTGTTCGACGCGGCAGGAAAACCTACCTCAATTTCCTTAAAGCCGAGCTTTACGAGGAACGTGAAAAACTCGATTTTTTCGTCTATCGTCATCGGCGAATAGAGCGCCTGGTTGCCGTCGCGCAGATCGACGCTGCACCATACCGGCGCGTGGGTTATTTCCTTGTCGGGCCATTCCCTGTTCTCCAAGGGAACGGGATGGTACATCTTTCTGTATTTTTTGTAATTCATAATATTTCCCTCCATAATCGCAATCGTTTAACTAACAAAAAAGCTGAGTCACGCAATATGACCCAGCCCATAAATCTATACCTCAAGCACAGAAAAACAAAACTGACGACCACATTGCCGGCTTCAGCTTAATAGGAGTAATAGCATATTATTGTTAAATACCGCTTTTCTCATAATACTCTCCCTCTTTCCGTGTTGAATATATTCTACAATAAATTCCCCGATATGTCAATAAGTTTTTTTCGAAAATGTGAAAATTTTTTGTCAATCTCTAATCTCCGAACGTATCGGCTACACAGAAGTACGGCTTATAACCCATTTTATTTTCGAAATCGAATTTCAGCGCGTTTATAACTCTGTCGGTATCGTCCTCCCCCACTACCGCTATTATGCCGTTTTTCCACGCGCGGGCGCATTTTACCTCCGTATGCTCCTGTATCCTATCCGCCATAAAAATCTGCTCCCTGCCAAGCCCCCACAAGCGTCTGAGCGATTCATGCGACGCGTTTACCGCTTTGAAAAGCGCGTCCGTTCGGTATTGCTCAAGCCCATCGACAGCCGCGTCTATACGCTCGTTCTCGTCGACTATATGCATGAGCCGCATAAACTGAGCCTTATCCTTTATAAACCGCCGCAGCACCTCGACCTGCTCCCTTGTGACCTCCGCGAATGACGTTATATGCGGATAAACCGAATGCACCGAGCTTAAAAGCGCCGCCGCTTCGGCGTATCTGTGCCGCGTTTTTTTTCGTCCCTGGACGGCGACGAGCTTATATCCCGTAAGCGGAAGCGGTACGCGCTCGGCTCTTGCTCCGCAGGTGTCGGTGCACCAGCCCTTTCTGTTCGCGAAAAGCGACGCGTACGGCGACGGATTGCCGCCTCCGGCGCACAGCTCGGGCAGATTTTCACACTCCGTATCGTTTATTTTAAGGAAGGTGTTTATAACAGCCGCGCGGTATTCGCGGTCGGAATTGAAAAAATGCGGTATGGTCGAGTCCGCAAGCAGCTCCGCGCCCTTTACGTTCTTGGAAACAAGCCGCGAGATCGCCATGAGAGTGTGGTTTTTCGCCGGAAACGGATTTCCGAGATGATGCGTAAAGCAAATATCGCTGTCGCTGTCCTCAAGCTTTAATATGTCGCCGTTTACCGCCCTGCCGTAAACCTGCACGCACATCGACAGCGAGCAGTTTAATGAGCGGCTTTTCATTATGTTCACGTCTCCCAAAAGGCTGCACAAAAGTCCCGCGCGCGAAAAGCACAAATACGACGAGGACTCGCTGTATCGGCGGTAAAAATCGGTTTTAAGCTCCGTTTTGTTCAAAAAAATCACTCCCTTTTGGGTTAGCTTTTCCAAAGGGAGTGAAAATAATTCAATTTTTTCCGTATTAATACGGTCGGCTTTTGCGCCTGTAACAAACCCAATACGCCGCCGCGCATATGGGCAGCGCCGCGATTATGTCTATAATCGAGTGCTGCTTTAAAAATACGGTCGATACGCATATCAGAACCGCCGCCGTGACGAAGAATATCCTCCACCCGACAGTCTTGAACCGGTCTATATTCCACGCCGACGAAAGCACCGCGAGCGAGCCTATAACGTGGATCGACGGACACACGTTCGTGTTCGTGTCAAACTGATAGAAATGCGGTATGAACCGCGTAAAAATGTTGTCGCGCGCAAACTCTACCGGACGAAGCTCCTGGCACGTCGGAAACAGCAGATACATAACCATCGCCGCCGAATACGTAAATATAATAAACCGCATCAGCTTTTTAAACGCCTCCGGGTTGTACGCGAGCGTGTACAGGTGAATTCCGACGAGATACACGAACCAAAAAAAATACGGTATTATAAAAAACTCGTTAAACGGGATCACATCGTCCAGCGCGCAATGCATCACATAATATGTATCGACATGATAAAACCGCTCGACAAACAAGAACATCAACCCGAATACGGGCCAGAAAATCAAGTATTTCAAGTGGCGGTATTCGTCAGTGTTCAGCGTTTTAAGCGACAGTCCGGCGTAGTTTACAAGCGCACGTCTCTCATTTGTCTGCCATTGCATCTATTCTCTCTCCAATCCGAATTCCTCCGCGGCATAACCGCTCATAATTTTACCGTTAAGCAGCTTTTCCTTTCGATTCGTAATAGCCATAAGCCGCGAGCGGTTGTAGCGCTGTATCATAATAAACGGTATATTGCCGATAAGGTATAAACCCGACACGATCCACCCGCCTATGCCGCGCCAAAGCCCGACGCAGATAAAGCCGAGCACGCCGAGCAGCATATGCGCGAACTCCGCCACGCAGGTCTCCCTGAGCATAATGTCTATCTGATTATTTTTAAGGCTTTTCGGCGGCATGAGCTTTGTGAAGATCTTACTCATATCCGGAACCTTGTTCTGCCACTTTTTTACCTTCCATTTATCGTAATACCGTCCCCCGTTTTCGAACGCGTAAGGCTTGTACGGAAAAAGGTTTACGCTGAACCACTTCTTCGGAATTATTCTGCCGAGCAGGAAAACGGAAAAGCTCAATATTGCGAGATAGATCACACAGTGTAAAAATTCCATTTTTGCTCCCTCTTAATTATTTGTATTATATGTAGAGTTATATTATGATTTTATCACCGAAATATACATTTGTCAACAAATTTCGCTTTTATTGATACGGTTTTTGTTGCAATTATTAAATATATATGATATACTCATTGTAATGCCGCATTATAACGGCGGCGCGGACTAATACAACCTATTCAATACAAAGCGAGGAAAATTTATGGACACATTCTCGATACTGACGCTTATAGGCGGTCTTGCCATGTTCCTGTTCGGAATGAACTACATGGGCGACAGTCTGAAAAAGCTTTCCGGCAGCAAGCTGGAACTGATTTTGAGCAAGCTGACGTCAAACCGGTTCAAGGGCTTTCTGCTCGGACTCGGCGTTACGGCTATAATTCAAAGCTCGTCGGCGACTATGGTAATGCTTGTCGGTTTCGTAAACTCCGGCATCATGAAGCTCGCCCAAACCACGAGCGTGCTTATGGGCGCAAACATAGGAACGACCGTCACCGGCTGGATCCTCAGTACCTCCGGTATTTCCGGCACAAACTTCTTTTTAAGGCTCCTGAACCCCACCGCGTTCACTCCGGTGCTCGCGGCAATAGGCATCGTCATGTTTATGTTTTCGAAGTCCGACAAGAGACGGAACGTAGGCTCTATTCTCATCGGCTTCGCGGTTCTGATGTTCGGCATGGAAACGATGTCGGGCGCGACGAGCGGCTTACAGGACAGCCCGATGTTTGAAAATCTTCTGGTAAAGCTTTCCAATCCGCTCATGGGTATACTTGTGGGCACAGTTTTCACGGCGATAATACAGTCGTCGTCGGCTTCGGTCGGTATTTTGCAGGCGCTCTCTCTCACGAGCGCTATACCCGTTTCGTCGGCTTTGCCGGTGATTCTGGGAATGAACATAGGCGCTGCCGTTCCTCCCGTTCTCTCGGCGATAAGCGGCAACAGGGACGCGAAAAGAGTCGCGGCATCGTGCGTCTACGGCGTGGCGGTTACCGTTTCGATTTTCTACGCGCTGCACGCGGCGATAGGCTTTGAGTTTATGGACAACAACTCGAGCGTATTCTCGATAGCGTTCATACACACGATGTTCAATATCATCTCAACAGTTATACTCATGCCGTTCTGCAAGGGTATAGAAAAGCTTTCGAAGATGACGTTCAGGGTAAAATCAAGCGAAAAGAACCCGTTCGAGGGACTGGACGACCGCTTCTTAAACTACCCCGCGTTTGCTACCGAGCAGGCAAGAGAGGTCACGGCTGACATGGCTCGTCTCGCGAGCAGCTCCGTTGATGCCGCTCTCACGCTTTTAACAGACTACAGCGACAAGCTCAAGGCTGAGACAGAGCAGCTTGAGGAAACGATAGACACCTACGAGGACAAGCTCAACTCCTACCTCGTAGCGCTGTCGGGACATCAGATGACGGCTGAGGAAAGCGCGGGCGTGGCTGCAATTTCGCATATAGTAGATAACGTGGAGCGAATTTCCGACGGCGCGTACGCTCTCGCGGAAACGTCAAAGGAAATGAGCGACAGAAAAATCGTCATGTCGCCGAAGGCGATGGACGAGCTTAAGGTAATATCCGCCGCGGTAAAGGAAATAGTAAGCCTCGCCGTAACGGCGATAGACGACAAGGACGCTGTCGCGGCAATCAAGATAGAGTCCCTGAACCGCGTGATAGGCGAAATAAGCAACACGATGAAAACCAATCACATGACACGCCTTCAGAACAACAAGTGCAGTACGGGCTTCGGCTTCGCGTTTTCGAACCTGCTCTCAAACATGGGACGAATATCCGACCGCTGCTCGAACATAGCCGTATACCTGCTGCAAAACGAAACGACAACCTTCTCGCCGCACGAGTACAAGAGCCACCTTGCGGCTGACGAAGCCAATCATTTACAGGACTTTTACAACACGTACAGCGAGAGATATGTCATATCGTAAAATTTTATACTTACGGGCTGAAATGAGAGAACCTTGTATCATAACCAAAAAGCTCACAAAAGGAGAACGACCATGCTGATAAACGGACATACGAAACAGCTCGGGATAATCGGCGATCCCGTTGATCATAGCTTTTCGCCGGTTATGCATAATTTCATATCGGGCGAAATCGGAAATAATTACGTTTACAGCGCGTTTCACGTAACGCCTGACGATCTCAAAGCCGCGATTGACGGAGTGCGCGCGCTCGGTATACGCGGGCTTAACGTCACCGCTCCGCATAAGACGGCGGTTATGGAGCACATAGACGAGGTATCGGAGCAGGCGCGGCTTTTAGGCTCGGTTAACACAATTGTAAACAGGGACGGCAGATTATACGGCTACAATACCGACGCTGACGGATTTTATATGTCGCTCGAAAAAGCGGGTATAACCGTGACCGGCAGCAAAATACTAATTATCGGCGCAGGCGGAGTGGTAAAGCCGGTGCTTACGCGCCTTATTCAGGGTGATCCAAAATCGGTTACGGTGGTCAACCGCACCATGAGCAAGGTTTATGAGCTTGCGGAAAAAGTAAAGTCGCAGAGCGGATACGAGGTAAAAACCTCGCTTGATTATCTCGATTTCGACATAGTGATAAACATGACCTCGGCGGGAATGGAACCGCAGCTTGACAGACTGCCAACGGACGCGATAGATGAGCTTCGCGATTTGTCGTTTATAAACGAAAAAACGGCTGTCGTCGATATGATTTATAATCCGGACGAAACGCTGTTTTTGAAGGAAGCGAAAAAGCGCGGCGCGAAAACCATGAACGGACTGGGAATGCTCGTGTATCAGGGCATAATCGCGTATGAGCTGTTCACGGACACGACGCTCCCCGACGATATGGCTGACAAAATAAAGCGGGAGGTATTCGGAAGATGAATATAGTAATAACCGGCTTTATGGCGTCGGGAAAAACCACGGTTTCGAAGGAGATCGCGGCGATGTCGAATTACGAATTTATCGACACGGACGAGCTTCTCGAAAAAAACGAAGGCATCACGATAAACGAAATTTTCGCAAAATACGGTGAGGAATATTTCCGCGAGCGTGAGCATGAAACGATAAAAAAAGTGGCCGAGATGGACAATATGGTAATATCCACGGGCGGCGGAGTTGTGCTAAGCAAGGCGAATATGGCGGAGCTTCGCAAAAACGGCGTGATTTTTAATCTCGCGCCCGATTTCGAAGTGATACGCGAGCGCCTTGAAGAGGCTGCGGCTACTCGTCCGCTTCTCAAAAATCAAGACATCGCGGACGTTAAGCGGCGCTTTGAAGCGCGCCGCCCGTTTTATGACGACTGCGATTACAAAATCAAAATAGTCCCCGGACGCACCGCGCGCTCATGCGCCATGGAGATACTCGATTTAATTAAATGACGAAAAAATAATATATAAGTCCGGCTATGGTCGAGGCTAACGTGCCGTAGAGTATAACTGGGCCGGCAATCGTGAATATCTTCGCACCCACTCCGAGCACCATGCCCTCGGTCTTAGCTTCGAGCGCAGGCGCGACAACGGAGTTGGCAAAGCCTGTGATCGGCACGATAGTACCCGCTCCCGCGTGCTTGGCGATTTTCGGGTATATGTCAAGACCCGTGAGCAGCGCGCCGAAGAACACGAGCGTGATAGCGGTCGCCGTTGACGCGTCCTCCTCGCTCAAGCCCAGCTTTTCGAAAAGCATTCGTATGCACTGACCTATCGTGCAGATAAGCCCGCCGATTAAAAACGCCTTCACGCAGCACAGAAGCGTTTTTGAGTTAGGCGTTTTTTGTTTTACGTATTCGTTGTATTCATCGCTTGTCATTTTGTTCATGGGAATTCCCCTCCTTTCGGTTAGTATTCGACGCGTAATTTGAATTATTCATTAAATTTTGTTAACAAAGAATAAATTATATAAATTGACGGTTGAAATTTTTCACAATTCGAGGTATACTATATACGACAATTACATTATAGAAAATAAAGATCAAACTTCTAAAGAAAGATTACAATACGGAATACACTTGGGAAAAGCAGCAACTTTTAATATTAAGGTTACACTTAAAAGAAGCAAAAAAGGAGGATTAAATGTAAGATGAAAAAAGTAATTAACGTAATTATATGTAGTATTCTAACATTTATGTTGACCTCTAATATAGTATTAGCTCAAGTATCGTATACGATAGAAGACATAAACGCTGATGTTCCGGGGTTAACTCAAATCGGGGAACTTGGAGGAAAAAACTTGTATAAATTTAAATGTGACGGAAATGAATATTATATGTTCAGCGGCAAATCACGTATTATAGATTACAAAAAAGACGTTTTTGATTTTTTTGTTAAAAAACTCGGTACAACGGCATATATTTGGACCGGTAAATATTATATGATTTATAGTAATGATATCTCATGGGATATGGCGTATAACACAGATCAATGGAAAACCAGTCATGGAAAGATTATGCTTTATGATGAAAATTTTAATCTAACAAAAGAATATACTGCCCCATCTTACATTGCAGAAGCAGGGTGTGATAACGGTATTTATTACTATAAAACATTGGACGGAACCACCTATGTAAGTTCAGATGCGGAACAGTGGGAACTGGGAGAGAGAAATCCTGAACAAACAAGAAAATGGCATGATACATACATATCTGCAGACTATGTTGGTGAACAATATATCCTAATTAATCATATGTCGTTTGATGGAGACAAATTCTATGATATTTGTTATGAGAAAAATTGTGACCAAGTGAAGTCGTTTTCCGGAGAACTTAGAACTGTTGCTGCGCCGTACATTATCAGGAATCAAAGAACCTTTTCTGAAAACGAAACTCATTCGTGGATTGGAATATCAAAGGATAATGTGTATTATACGTATATTGATTTGAATTCTATTCAATTCGGAAATGAAGATAAAAAACGAGTAGAAGCGTATAAAGTTTTTGCAACGGATGATTACTTGTATATGGAATTAGAAGAAAAAATGCCGTTCTCTTCATCAAAGATTCCGCAACAAATAAGAATTAAAATACCATTGAGCGAAATTGAAGCTGAGTTAAATGCATCGATAGAAGCTCCTATAGTGGTATATAATAATAAAATATTAGGGTTCGAAAACGTGCCGGTGATTGAAAATGGTAACACTCTTGTGCCAATTCGATTCCTGTTTGAGCAAATGGGAGCAGATGTTGATTGGGAGCAGTCAACACAGACGGCAACAATTTCCCAAAATAATACAACCATCAGTTTTGACATCAATAATCCTGTGGCACGCGTGAACGGCAAGAATGCGACTATGAATATTCCCGCGCAGCTCATAAACGGTAAAACCATGGTTCCCGTTCGTTTCTTGTCCGAAGAGCTTGGATACACCGTAAACTGGGACGGAGATAAGAGGATTATTACAATTGAATAACCAAACTCTCTGTCGGGAAAAGCCATCATAGAAACAAGCAAAGAGATAAGGAGAAAGAAGTATATTTCAGAGTTATCGGAAGGCAGGTTTTGGTATGTTCGGATACGTCGCCGTGTCGCGCGGGAGCTTGAGCGCGGAGGATTTTAGAATCTTTTCCGCTTACTACTGCGGCTTGTGCAAGGCGATAGGACAGGAGTGCTCACAGATCTCGCGGCTTGCTTTAAGCTATGACATAACATTCCTCGCGCTCGTGCTGTCGTCGGTGTGCTTTGAAGACGCGGAAGTCGCGGAAGGGCGGTGCGTAGTTCATCCGCTTAAAAAACGACCGAAAGTGAAAAACGACGAAGCGGTAAATTACGCCGCGGGAGTCGGAGAGCTACTTATGTATCTGAAGCTCAAAGACGACAAAGACGACGACGGGAGTTTAAAGGCGCGGCTCGGTATGCTTGCTTTAAACGGCGGAAAAAACAAGGCGCTTTCCAAATATTCCGAAACCTACGATTTTATATCGGAACGTCTTTACGAGCTTTCGGAGCTTGAAAAGCAAAAATGCGCCGAAATCGACAAGATCGCCGACCGGTTTGCCAAGATACTCGGATTCATATTCACGCCGGATTTTATCGCGGACGCTGATACGCGCCGGATTTTATCGTGGTTCGGGTACAATCTGGGACGCTGGCTCTACATTATCGACGCGTACGACGATATGGAAAAGGATCATAAATCGGGAGCGTACAATCCGTTCCTTGTAAACCGGCGGGGAAACGCAGAAGAGATAAAAAACGAAATCCGCGAACGCGTGGATTTTACGCTTACGTTAACGCTTGAAAATATGGCTTCGGCGCTGGAGCTTTTAAAGCTTCACAGAAACCGTGGTCTTATAGAAAATATAGTTTATCAAGGACTTAAGGGCAGACAAATGTCTGTGCTGGAACAACAAAATTGTGCAACAAAAGAACAAAAATCTGTATTGGGAGAAGAATAAATGGATCCGTATAAGGTTTTGGGCGTCAGCAGAGACGCGGACGAGGAAACAATTAAAAAGGCTTACCGCGAGCTTGTGAAGAAGTATCACCCCGACAAGTACGTAAACAATCCGCTTGCCGATTTGGCTGCGGAAAAGATTAAGGAAATCAACAAGGCGTACGATATGATTATGAATAATAATCAGAGCGCGGGCAGCTCCGGCTCGTACGGCGGCTCATCGGGCGGATATTCCGGAAGCTCGTCATCGGGCGGATATTCGGGCGGTCAGAGTTCGTTTGCGGCTGTGCGCGCGATGATTGCGCAGGGACGTATAAACGAAGCGGCAGCAATGCTTAATTCTCTGCCCCGAACGGCGGAGTGGTATTATCTTTCGGGACGCGTTCGGATGCAGATGGGCTGGTACGACCAGGCTTTGAGCTTCTTTCAGACAGCCGTCAATATGGAACCGAACAATACGGAATATCTTGACGCTCTGCAAAATCTTCAGGCGCGGCGGCATGGCTACGCGACGTCAACTCAGGGCGGCGGAATTTGCATAGACCCTTGCACGATGTGTTTATGTCTGCAATGCTGCACGCCGTGGTGCGACCCGTGCTGATTTTTTCGGAAAGGACAAATTGATATGAGTGATACGAACAACAAAGAACTGCATATAACATCAATAGGCGGTCAGGCGGTAATGGAAGGCGTTATGATGCGCGGACCGTACAAAACCGTTGTCGCGGTAAGAAAGCCGGACGGCGATATTGAGAAAAAAATAGACGATAACGGCGTAAAAACGCGCTCGAAATTTTTCCGTCTGCCGATAATCCGCGGCTGCGTGAACTTTATAGACAGCCTCGTGATAGGCATGAAGGCGCTTATGTTCAGCGCGGAATTTATCGACCTTGAGGATGAGGAAAACGAAGAGCCGGAAAGCAAATTCGATCAATGGCTTGACAAAAAATTCGGCGATAATATAAAGGACATAGTAATATACGTCGCGATCGCGATCTCGCTCGTGTTCAGCGTCGCGGTATTTATGATGCTCCCCGCGCTTCTCACAAAGGGAGTGGAAGCCCTCGGAACCCTGTCGCCGGCAATAGACAAAATTACGTCCACAAGCGCGTTTACGAGCATTTTCGAGGGTGTGATACGAATGGTGATTTTTATATCGTATCTCGCGATAGTTTCACAGATGAAGGACATAAAGCGCGTTTTCGAGTATCACGGCGCGGAGCACAAAACTATAGCATGCTACGAGGCGGGCGAGGAGCTTACGCCGGAGAACGTGAAAAAATATACGCGTTTTCATCCCAGATGCGGCACAAGCTTTTTGCTGTTCGTTATGATAATAAGTATACTGGTGTTCGCGCTTCTGCCGCGCTTTGACGGCTTTAACGCGGTTGTGAGCACTCTTCTCAGGCTTGTTACGCGTCTTGCGCTGCTGCCCGTTGTGGCGGGAATTTCGTATGAGATTATAAAGCTCGCGGGACGAAGTAAAAACAGATGCGTAGGATGGCTGTCAAAGCCGGGACTGTGGCTGCAAAGGCTTACGACGAGAGAGCCCGACGAGAGCCAAATCGAGGTCGCGATCGAATCAATGAAGCCGTGTATACCGGAAAATTCGGAGGACGACAAGTGGTAATAGGCGAGCTTGCGCGTGAAATACGCGGAGAGCTTCATGAAAACGCCGCATTCGAGGCGAACGAAATCGTGATGAAGGCTCTCGAAATAACAAGAACGGAACTTATATTAAAAGCCAAAGACAACGTTTCGGAGGAAGCGGCGTCGGCGGCGAGAGCTATGGCGGCGCGCAGAATCAACGGCGAGCCGCTTCAGTATATTCTCGGAGAAACGGAGTTCATGTCGCTGCCGTTCAAGGTGAACCGCTCGACGCTGATTCCGAGAAGCGATACGGAAACTCTTGTCGAGCATGTTTTAAAACAAATGAACAGCGAACAGGCTAAAATACTCGACATCGGCGCTGGCACGGGCTGTATCGGGATAAGTTTGGCGTATTACAATAAAAACGCGCGTGTGACGGAGCTTGACATAAGCGGCGGCGCGCTTGAAACGGCGAAGATAAACGCAGAAACAAACGGCGTTTCGGACAGAGTGAGCTTTAAAAAAGCGGATATTCTGAGCGAGACCCCCGACGGAAAATACGATATAATAGTTTCAAATCCGCCGTATATCGAAACCGCCGTAATCGGCACACTTCAGACGGAGGTAAAGGATTACGAGCCGTTAAGCGCACTTGACGGCGGGCTTGACGGACTTATGTTTTACAGACGTATCATTTCAATCTCGCCCGAAATTCTAAAAAAAGGCGGTATTCTCGCGTTCGAAATCGGTTATAACCAATCGGCAGATGTAAGCGCGCTGATGAAAAACGCGGGATTCATAAGCATTGAAATAATAAAAGATTTATCCAACAACGACAGAGTCATAACCGCACTCCTGTAGGGGCGGTCATAGGCCGCCCGCATCTCAATACCTCGATACCAACGCTATCCGTAGGGGCGAACCGTGTTCGCCCGCATCCCCGATACATTGATAAAAACGCCATCCGTAGGGGCGACTCTCGCGGTCGTCCGCATCCGTAAATCCCAAATAACTGAATACAAAAAAATGGCGCGGTAATCAACCCGCGCCGATTTTTATTCCGTTTTTTAATTTATAACAGTAGCTTGATAAGCCCCATTGCCGTTGATATAGCATATAACCTCAACCGGCGTGCCTACGGAAATGTCCGAGTTAACCTTAGTATTGTCGTCCTTTATGATAAACCACTCGTCGCCGTAGTCGTTTCTTATTGTGATTGACGCGTTCGACGCGTCGGCTACCTTGCCGTAGAGCTTTCTTGTGTTGAAATCCTCCTGCGGCTCGGGAGCAGGCTCGGCTTTTTCGATAAGAACTATCTTTGTCGCGTGCATACCGTCATGAAGGTGTCCCTTATGGAAAATTCTTATCCTGTCGCCCACACCGATGTTGCCGTACACGATAGTAGTATCGTCCTTCGGAACATTGTATGTAACGCCGTAATAATCAACTTGAACAGCGTTCATAGTATCGCTTATGCATGTGCCTGTGATGTAGCGGATAACGTCCTCGTCCCCCGACGGCATTGAGCGCGACATAGCGTTCGACGCCATAGCGTTTGCGGGCGCGGCAGCCGCGTTCTGATTTTCCGCCTCTGTTGTGAGAATAATGCTGTGCGCTACAGCCGTCTCGTCCATGATGTCGCCGGAATATGCGATTTCAACATAATCGCCTATAGCGATACCGTTTGCCGAGTGTGAAATTGTTTCGTCATCCTTCTTGATTATGTAGTTGTTTCCGTCATCGTCAGTGATGGTGATTGACGCGTTTACATTGTCATAAACTTTGCCGTAAATAGTCTGCACCTCAACCGGAGCGGTTTCGGGATCAGCCGTCTGCGATACGATTATTTTGTCTGCGTGAACGCCTTCCTCGTTCCCTACGGATGTGACCTCCAAAGTGTCGCCCAAGTTTTCGTTTTCCGCGTCGATCTGAGTAGCATCGTCAACCGAATACGTATGAACGGTGCCGTCGTCGTCGGTAATTTGAATTTGACTGTCATCCGCCATAGTCAGAATTCCCTTGGTTGTAACCTCCGATTCTCCGCCTTCGTTCGCGGTGTCGCCTCCTCCGCCGGAGCATCCCGCAATCAGAGCCGCGGTCATAACCGCCGCGGTCAATAAAGCAATTTTTTTCTTCATTTTTTGATCTCCTTTTTTATAGATTTTTTATGTCAAAGCTTGTTGTGTTCTTTTTTCTTCTCGCCCTTCACGATAACGCTCGCGAGCGACATTTCGCTGTACTGCGTGGAAATTATGCTGTTCTTCGCTATTCTCGAATACACGCCTTTGAATTTGCCGTTGTAAACGAAAAGCCCCGTTATGTTGCTGAATTTGCGGTACGGCGCGTCCTCGTGGTAGAGCAGGTCTATATTCGTGCTCTCGTACGGAGTGCAGTATTCCTGTAAAAGATAGCCGCTGTTCACGCTTTCAAGCACTGCTTCCTTCCATTTCTCCGCGTCCTCAAACTCCACTCCGGCGTGTACGCCCTTTGACGCGTACGAATCCTCGGGCTTTATAACCCACGAGTCCTTGTCATCGAGCACATGGTATTTTTCCACCGCTTCGGGAGTAAGATTTGTCGTAAACGGAATGTGGTCGGCGATGAAGTTGTTTTCCTCCTCCGTCAAAAATGCCGCGGTCATTTTGTCATGCAGAATTTTGAAAACGAGCTTATTGTGAACGACCTGTGTTTTGAAGTCGCCGATGATGCACACGTCGTTGTTTTTTACCGCGTTTATAAACGGCTGCACCTCATCGTAATGCGCCATTATATCGCACGTCACGGCGCGGCGGTAGATAGCGTCGATTTTGTTTCCGACGGGCGAAAGCAGAGCGCCGCCCTCGTATTTTAAATCGCGTATATCGCATATCTCACAGGAGTAACCCGCTTTTTCGAAGCTCTTTTTAAACTCCGTGAACTCGTTAACCGCGCCCTCGGGATTGAAATCGACGATCGCTACATGCGGATTTTCGACCTTGTCCTTGTATGTAGCGTAAATCGACGTAAATTCCTTCACCCACGAGTCGAAATACTCATACATTTTTACGGAATAACGCTTTTTAAAGCGCTTGAACGTGTCTGTGACCTTGAGAGAATTATACAATTCGCGTCCCTCGTTCATCGCGCTCGAGCCGTCGGTGTTGAACTCGCAGAATTGAAAATTGAAATTATCCTCATTGAAAAATAAGTCGATACGCGCGATAGGCAGCTTGCAGTCGTAGCGGTCGGGACGTACTATAAGCTCCTCCAAGCGTTTGTCAAATCCGAATAATTTTCGGTATTCGGGATTTTTCTCGTATTCCTCTATAACCTTAACGAGAATGCCGTATGTAGTTTTTACTATGCTTTTAAAATACGCCGCCATTTCCGCTGTGAAAAGCTTAGGAATAAACAGCGTGTACACGAGATAACCGTGATAGCGGGCGGTCGAGCCTTTCATATACGAATACTGCTTCTTCGCGTCCTTTTTGGCGCGCTCGAAATCGCTGTCGGCAAGACCTCTGTAATATTCGGTTAAATCCATTTTAACATCTCCTTGAGAGTTTTGCGGCTTGAAATTATGTCTCCTATCGGCGAGAGATACCGTTTTTCCTCCGCGTCAAGCGCGCTCTCCGCCGCCTTATAAAGTCTGTCCGCAAGCGAATACGCCTTTTCGCCGTAGATGATCCCGCCAAAGCCGTTTTCGATAAGGCTTTTCTTCGCCACGTCTATATCGGCGGCGGTAATTCCGGAAAAATCAAATCGGGAAATATCCGAAAAAATTCCCTTTATAAAAGCCGCGTACGCGAGGTTGTAGGATTCCGGCATACAGTCGGCGTTTCGTATCTCGATATATTGCTTGAGCCGCGAATCGGGGAAAAACATAGACATTATATGCTCGACGTTTTCCTCGGTCATAAGCTTGTTTTTGTAAATATCGCGGATTTTCGTATCGCCCGTATACGTCGTTTCATCGCCCTCGGTTATGAGAATGGCGGGGGAATTGTAAATATACTCCGCGTATGCGCGGATATTGAAGTCCTTTTCAAACACGCACGGAAAAACATTGCAGCGAGCCTTGTCCACATTGTCCCAAATGTACGTGCGAAGCATATGCTTATTATACGGTTTTCCGTCAAAAACAGGCGAGTTGTCGCTTATAAGCGCGAATATAGGGCCGAGCAAGCACGCGAGACGGTACTTTGCGATACAGTCAGCCTCGTCGATAAAATCAATCGACATCTGAGCCGAAGCCGTTCCGCGCATCATGTTTTTGCCGTATGTGCCCGTTGTTTTAAAATATCTGTCCATGTACTCATAGCGCTTTTTCGGAATAATCGGCAAATCGTCAACACGGCTTTTCGGCTGATATCCGAAGCGCGCCAGCTCGTATCCGAATTCGTTAAGAATCGGAGAGAGCATATCAATAAACCCGTTGTAGATACGTTCTATTTCGGAAATTCTCCCAAGCGGGCGGATACTTATTTCAAGCTGCGCGGCAGGCTCGAGAGTTATGCTGTAATCGTCGTTATATAGCGATATAAGATATCCGTCGCTGTAAACCGAATGCTCGAAACGCGACCGGATCCGTTCGAGAATTTTGTCAACACCGCCGGAATATTTCACGCTTTCGCCGGTGTTTGTGTGAACGATAAAATGCTCGAACTCCGCGCCGATATTATCCGAGCGCTTATACTTAAAGCCCGCTCTGATATAGTCCGCGATAATATCTATATTTTTATTGTAAATATCCATAACAAAATCAGAAGAACACCGCCGGCACCTTTTCAAGCTGTTCGATCTGCACGTCTCCGTTTATCATCGGTTTTATCAAATCAAGAAATTTCGTGAAGTGGGGCGCGTAGTTGTGCTGCTCGATAGCGGTATCGTTGAGCCATTCCTCGACAAACGTGAATTTCGTTTTATCGGTGCGGTTCTGGTAAATCTTATACGAAAGACTGCCCTTCTCCTTTCTCGTCTCGCGCGTAACGTCCGCAGCGCAGCGGATAAACTGCGCGACCGAGTCGGAACGCACGTCGAATTTTGCTATTATTGTAATCATTGAAAATCACTCCATGTTCATAATTATATTAATTATACCATATAAATTAAAAATTTACAAGAGTTTAAGGAAAAAATACTGTATATTGTACATAGGTTTACAGCATATACATGTATGTTTATTGTAAACCATGCAAAGGTAACCCCAAAAAAAGCTTAATACGGTTGATTTTTTAAAAAATAAGTGATATAATATACATATCTTGTTAAAAGGAGGCGCGGAAATGGTAAATATCGGGAACGATTGGGACGAAATATTGAAGGACGAATTTCAAAAGGAATATTATCTGAAGCTGCGCTCCTTCTTAAAGGATGAATACAGAACGCATCGGATTTTTCCCGATATGTACGATATCTTCAACGCTCTTAAATGGACGTCGTACGCGGATACAAAGGTGGTAATTCTCGGTCAGGATCCGTACCACGAGGTAGGTCAGGCGCACGGGCTGGCGTTTTCCGTAAAGCCCGGGGTGCGAATTCCCCCGTCGCTTCTCAATATGTACAAGGAGCTTCAATCGGAGTTGGGCTGCTATATACCGAATAACGGTTATCTTGAAAAATGGGCGAGACAGGGCGTTATGCTTTTGAATTCTTCGCTCACCGTTCGCGAGGGGCTGGCAAATTCGCACAGAAACAAGGGCTGGGAGATATTTACCGGCCGTGTTGTGGAATGCCTCAATGAGCGCGAGGATCCCGTAATATTCCTGCTATGGGGCTCAAACGCTAAGGAAAAGGCGGAATTAATAACGAACCCGCAGCATAAAATTCTTACTACGGTTCACCCCAGTCCGCTTTCGGCAAACAGAGGATTTTTCGGCTGCAATCACTTCAAGAAGGCTAACGAGCTGCTTGAGCGCATGGGAAAAATGCCGATTGACTGGCAGATTGAAAATATATAGGAGAACGCTGCGATGGTTTTCGGTATAACAGGCGGCTCCGGTGTGGGCAAGGGAGCTGTTTCGGATATATTCCGTTCGCTCGGAGCGTATGTGATTGACGCGGACGCGGTCGGACATGACGTTGCAAATTCAAGCGGATGCCTTGCAGAGCTTACAGAGCGTTTCGGAATCGGTATATTAAAAGCGGACGGGACGCTTGACAGGCATATTCTCGGCAATATGGTTTTTTCCGATAAAGCAAAGCTCGCGGAGCTGAACAGTATAACGCACAAATACATAAAAAGAGAAATAGCCGAAATGCTCCGAAATTCCGACGCGAAGCTAAAAGCGATAGACGGCGCGGTTATAATCGGGAGCGTTGTCGAGCCGCTGTGCGAGTTTATAATAGCGGTCACGGCTGACAGGGAAATGCGTTTGAAGCGCATAACAGAGCGCGATCTTATTACGCGCGCCGAGGCGGAGGCGAGAATTAATTCACAGCCCGGCGACGAATTCTATAAGCGGCACGCGCTTTACATTATAGAAAACAACAAAGGAAAAGACAACCTGCAAAAAGAAGTATATAATGTATACAGAAAAATTACAGGAAAATGAGGTTTTAATTTTGAGTAAGCTTTTTAAGGTTTTGCTTGCGCTTCTTGCAATAGTGCTTGCAATCATCGGCATGAGAGCCGGATATGAAACGGCGACGCAGATAAAATATCCTGTTGCGTACGCGGATATAATAGTAAAATACGCAAACCAGAACGATCTTGACCCGTTTCTTGTGATGGGAGTGATAAAGCAGGAGAGCAATTTCGTTCCCGAGGCGCATTCCGGTTTTGCCGGAGGTCTTATGCAGCTTACGGAGGAGACGGCTGAATGGAACGCGAACCGGCTCGGAGTTACAGATTACGACTATATGGATCCCGAAACCAATATTATGCTGGGCTGTCACTACCTTAAGTATCTTATTGACAAGTACGGAAATACCAACACCGCTCTCGCGGCGTATAACGGCGGTATGGGAAACGTGAACGAGTGGCTGAAAAATCCGGAATGCAGCGACGACGGCGAAACGCTTAAATATATACCGTTCGGCGAAACGCGCCACTATGTTACAAAGGTAAACGATTACTGGATTGAATACAGGAAGTCATATCAATAAAAATTATGTAAACTGATGCGGCGTCCGGACGGGCGCGCTTAAATAAAACCAAATACGAAGGGAGAGAAAAACATGTCATTTGTAATCACAATCGGCAGACAATTCGGAAGCGGAGGACGCGACGTAGGGCAGATTATATCAAAAACGCTCGACATCCCGTTCTATGACAAGGAGCTTGTAGAAATGGCGGCGCAGAAAAGCAACCTTAGCCACGAGGCGCTTAAGGAGGTTGACGAGCGCGCGACGAACAGCTTTCTGTACTCGCTTGTCGGCGGCAACTATTCCATGCGCGGAATAAACGCGCCGCTCTATTATGAGATGCCTATAAACGACAAGCTGTTCATAGCGCAGTCGGAGGTAATAAAAGAGCGCGCGGCGGAAGGTCCGTGCGTTATAATAGGACGATGCGCGGACTATGTTTTGGGCGATATCGAGGATATAGAGCTTCTTAACGTATTCATCCACGCGCCGCTCGATTTCAGAGCAAGACGCGTTATGGAAGCTCTCGGACTTTCTCAGTCAAAGGCGCGCGACAGAGTTAATAAAACCGACAAGCAGCGCCGTACTTATTACGACTATTACGCAAGCCGCGACTGGGGCGTTATGTCGAATTATGACATGTGCCTAAACGCGAAAACTCTCGGTATTCAGGGCGCGGCGGATATTATAATCAACTGTGTAAGGGATAAGGTTGAAAAGAGTAAAGACGAAATAGCAAAAAAAGATAAGAAATAAATTTTCCGAAATAATAAGGAGTTGTTTTTGTGACTGAATTTTTTAACGCCGTGATACTCGGGCTTGTGCAGGGTATTACGGAATGGCTTCCGGTGAGCAGCACCGGACATATGATAATTGTTGATCAGTTTATTCATTTCATGGCTGACAACAGAGATTTCCGCGATCTTTTCCTGGTTGTGGTACAGTTCGGCTCGATACTGGCGGTTGTGACGATTTACTTTCACAAGCTTAATCCGTTCTCGCCGAAGAAAACGGCGAAAGAGAAAAAGGATACGTGGTCGATGTGGCTGAAGGTTCTCGTCGGGTGCGTTCCGGCTGCGGTGATAGGACTGCTGTTTGACGACTTCATCATGGAAAAGCTCTATTCGTGGCAGGTCGTCGCGATTGCGCTGGTGGTTTACGGTATTATATTTATCGTAATAGAAAAAATGCATTTGAAGCCTAAAATAAATTCCATAGATGAAATGACGTATAAAACCGCCGCGCTGATAGGAATATTCCAGGTGCTCGCTATGATACCGGGAACGTCGAGAAGCGGCTCGACGATAATCGGCGCGATGGTGATAGGCACAAGCCGATACGTCGCGACGGAATTTTCGTTCTTCCTCGCGATACCGGTAATGCTCGGCGCGAGCGCGCTGGAAATCCTGAAATATTTTCTCGACTTCGGTATGTTCTCGCCGGAGCAGGCGGTGCTTCTGCTCGTCGGCATGGTTGTAGCGTACGTTGTGTCGATAATTACAATTAAGTATTTGCTGAATTTTATAAAGAAAAACACGTTTATACCGTTCGGCGTGTACCGGATATTACTGGCTGTATTGGTCACGATAATTTTTATGGTTACGGGCGCGCAGGCGGTTTGATAAACAGAGCTTTAAGCGAATAATGGGCTGTATCCCTCAAAAAAAGCGGCTGAACCGACAGCGGGATCAGTCGTTTTTTTTGCTGTATAATACGCCGTAAAAACAATCACGCGAAAAAACGCCGCCCGAAGTGCGAAGCGCGGACAGGCGGCGGCTGTTGAACGGATCAATTATGTCTTAATTCACTTATTTGCACATATTTACGCGCATGAGCGACATAAAAATTAATTTTTTCCACAAATTTTAAATTAGCACTTGCAAACTTTTTAAAAGTGTGGTATAGTTATAAAAGATACAGCAAGGACGTTGTTTTTCGGGATTGGCATTCAGTCGATTTCCGGTAAACGCGTCTTATTTTTTTGAGATTGGAGACTGAACTATGTTTAACACGGAGCTTACCAAGCACTTAGCCGAGCTTTCCAAGCTCGAATTTACCGACGCGGAGCTTGACAAGATGACAAATGATATGACGAATATTATCGCGGTCATGGATAAGGTATGCGGCTTTGATACCTCGAAAAAGCCGTACGCGCTCGACGCGGTGGACTATAAGGATTTGCGTAAGGATGAGCACAGCGAATCCTACCCTACCGAAAAAATTCTCGAAAACGCGAATATAAAACGCGGCGCGACATTCGTTGTTCCGAAGGTAGTCTGAGGAGGGTTTGGATATGGATTTGATTACAATGCGCGAAAAGCTCGACAAAAAGGAAATAAGCGCGGTGGAGCTTACGCAAAGCTATTTGGATAAGATAAAGGAAAAGGATAAAGAAATAAACAGCTACATCACCGTCTGCGAGGAAAGCGCTGTTGAGCAGGCGAAGGCGGCGCAGGAGATGATAGACTCCGGTAACACGGGCGCGTTTACGGGGCTGCCCATCTCCGTCAAGGACAACATCTGCACAAACGGCGTTAAAACCACCTGCGCGTCGAAAATGCTCGCGGACTTTGTTCCCGTTTACGACGCTACCGTTATGGAGAAATTAAATAAGGAAAAAATCGTGATGCTCGGAAAGACGAACATGGATGAGTTCGCGATGGGCGGCTCGTCGCAGACCTCGTATTTCGGAGGAGTTAAAAATCCGTACGACACGTCGCGCGTTACGGGCGGCTCGTCGGGCGGAGCGGCGGCAAGCGTCGCGGCGGGACTTTGCGCGGCGGCTCTTGGCTCGGATACGGGCGGCTCGGTAAGACAGCCCGCGTCGTTCTGCGGCGTTACGGGCTTGAAGCCGACATACGGCGCTGTTTCAAGATGGGGACTTATCGCGTTCGCGTCATCGCTCGACCAGATAGGAGTTCTCGCAAACTCGGCGTCGGATACCGGTTATATGCTGAACGGCATTTACGGACGCGATTTCAATGATGCTACCTCAAGCGCGAAATCGGAGGGCGATTATACAAAGCTTGTCGGTACGGATATTTCAAAATTAAAAATAGGAATACCGAAGGAATTTTTCGACGGCGTTACGGACGAGGTAAAAACAGCCGTTTTAAAGGCGGCTGATTATTATAAGGCTTTGGGATGCGAGCTTGTTGAATGCTCGCTCCCGAGCCTGGAATACGCGGTTTCGGCGTACTATCTTATTTCGTCGGCGGAGGCGGCAAGCAATCTGTCGCGGTTTGACGGTATTAAGTACGGTTATCGTTCGGGGCTGGGCGAGGATTTCAACGACCTCATAAAAGCGTCGCGCCGCGAGGGCTTCGGCGACGAGGTCAAGCGCCGCATAATGCTCGGAAACTACGCTCTCTGCTCCGGCTACTACGACGCGTACTACAAAAACGCGACGCGCATACGCACGCAGATACGCAAGGAATACTCGGATATTTTTGAAAAGTGCGACGTTATTTTAACTCCCACCGCGCCCACCACGGCTTATAAAATCGGCGAGCAGGAGCATGATCCGGTTAAAATGTATCTCGCCGACATCTGCACGGTAACGGTAAATATCGCGGGGCTTCCGGCTATTTCGACCACCTGCGGCTACGGCGGAAACGGTATGCCCATAGGCATGAGCCTTACGGGACGTGCGTTTGATGAGCAGACGATCATCGCCGTATGCGACCGTTTTGAACGCGATTTTGACAGGAAGGAGGCGCGTATATAATGAGATATCAGCCTGTTATAGGACTTGAGATTCACGCGGAGCTGCTGACCGATTCCAAGGTGTTCTGCACCTGTCAGAATGAGTTCGGCGGCTCGGAGAACACGCGCGTTTGTCCGCGCTGCTCGGGAATGCCGGGTACGCTGCCGCTTTTAAATCAAAACGCGGTAAAGCTCGCGGCGAGAGCGGGAATCGCGACCGACTGCACGGTAAACAAGTACAGCGCGTTTGACAGAAAAAATTACTTTTATCCCGACCTTCCGAAGGCGTATCAGATAACGCAGTTTGAGTCGCCGATTTGCACGAACGGTCATATCACCGTTGTCGGGGGCAAGGATATACGCATAAACAGAATACACATCGAGGAGGACGCGGGCAAGCTCGTCCACGACGACTACGAGGGAGTTTCGCTCGCGGATTATAACCGCTGCGGCGTGCCGCTTATCGAGATCGTCACCGAACCCGACTTCCGCACTATCGAGGAGGTACAGGATTTCGTGGAGCAGATCGCGCTGCGGCTCAAATACGCGGGCGTGTGCGACGCGAGAATGGAGCAGGGCTCTTTGAGGGTTGACGTAAACATTTCGATTATGCCGATAGGCTCGGACGTGTTCGGAACGCGCGCGGAGATCAAAAATTTGAACTCCGTAAAGGCGATAGGACGCGCGATCGCGTATGAGATCGAGCGTCAGTCGGAAATACTCGATAACGGAGGCACGGTAGTTCAGGAAACGCGGCGTTTCAACGATAACCACGGCAACACGAAGGCGCTGCGCTCTAAGGAGGAAGCGCATGATTACCGCTATTTCCCCGAGCCTGATATTCCGCCGGTGCTCTTTACAGACGAGGAGCTTGAGGAAATCGTAAACTCAATGCCCGAAATGCCGCAGAAGCGTTTCGCGCGGTATACCAAAGCATACGGGCTGCCCTCGGACGACGCTTCGCTTATAATTTCAAACAAGGATTTTTCCGATTTCTACGACGAAACGGTTAAAATAAACCCCGACTACAAGCAGGTTTCAAATCTGATGCTCGGCGAGCTTTTGAGGAACTTAAACGACAGCGGCACAGCTGTGACGGATTTGAAATTCGCGCCTACCGATTTGGCGAAGCTCGTTGAAATGTCGTCGGGCGGCACGGTCAGCAAGAACGCGGCTAAGGATATATTAAAGATCATGTTCGATAACGGCGGCAAGCCGGAGGAAATAGCGAAGGAAAACGGCTTTATCATGGACAATGACGCGTCGGGGCTTGAAGCGGTGATAGACAAGGTCATCGCCGACAACGCGGACAGCGTGGAAAGCTATAAATCGGGCAACGCGAAGGTGTTCGGCTTCATTATGGGTCAGGCGATGCGTCTTGCAGGAAAGGGCGCGAATCCGAAGCTTATCAAGGATCTGCTGACGGAAAAACTAAAATAATCGGAGGGATAGATATGCTGCAAATAGACGGAAAAAAGCTGATTTCCGAGGTCACATTGGACGATATCGAAAAAGCGGTCGGCTCGGAAATAACGTTCAGCGCGTGCGTTCATAAGCTGAGAAAAATGAGCGGCTTCACGTTCGTGATACTTCGCACGGGCAAGTATGTATTGCAAGCGGTGCATGATAAAAAGTGCGCGTCGGATTTAGCCGACTTGTGCGAGGGAGCGTATATTGAAATCACCGGCGAGGTAAAGTGCGAGCCGCGCGCGCCGTACGGATATGAAATAACACTTAAAAGCTTTACGGTTTTATCGAAGCCGGCGGCGGAATATCCGCTTCATGTTTCGGATAAGGTGCTCGGCTGCTCGCTCGAAACGAATATGGCGTACAGAAGCGTTGCGCTCAGACACCCATTGACGCGCGCGGTGTTCAAGATAAGCGAGGGCGTTGTTTCGGGATTTCGCGAGTTTATGCTGTCGCAGAATTTCACGGAAATTCACACGCCTAAAATCGTCGCCGCGGGAGCTGAGGGCGGAGCGAATATATTTAAGCTGAAATATTTCGGTCAGGACGCGTTTTTGGCGCAGAGCCCGCAGTTTTACAAGCAGACGTGCGTCGCGTTCTATGACAG
>CANQXJ010000024.1 GCA_947627795.1 uncultured Clostridia bacterium | reverse complement strand
GAAAACCCCGCCGAGGCGAATGGGTATATTGCGGAGGAAGTTTTGAATGAAGAAAACCTCATATTGCTCGGCGCGGACGTAGACGGCAAGATTATAGGTATATGCTTTATCGTAATCCGCACGCCGAGAAATGCCGCGCTTGTTCCGCGCGTGTGCGCGTACATAGACGATATTGCGGTTGACGAAAATTGCCGCAGACAGGGAATCGGCACGGCGCTTTACAATGAAGCGGTAAAGCGCGCAAAGGCGCGTGGCGCAGAGGTAATTCAGCTTCAGGTGAGCGAGTTTAACAAAGCGGCGGTTGATTTTTATAAATCGCTCGGTATAACCGTATGGGAATATAAAATGGAACAACGAATTTAAGGTGAGCTGTCGCGCTGCGGACAGCAGTTTACACGGGAATGGATCGGAGGATTGAATAAAAATGAGCATTAGCTTTAAATACACAAACGGACAGGACAAGGATTTTATAATGCTTTGCCACAGATTGGACGATTTTTTGAATGAGCTTGTCGGCGGCGAGAAAAACAGAGCTGAGTATGTGCAATATAATACTCTTGACGATATTCATGACGTTGTTATGGCATATGATAATGACACGCCCGTTGGCTGTGCGAGCTTTAAAAAGTATGATAATGAAAACGCAGAGATTAAACGCGTATTTATCCGCGCGGAATACCGCGGCAGAGGCATATCGAAAGAACTTATGAATTTATTGGAGACAACAGCGAAAAAGCAGGGATATAAATATTTTGTTCTTGAGTCCGGAGAGCCGCTTGAGGCGGCTATGGCATTGTACCGCTCAATCGGCTATGAGGTTATCCCGACTTACGGTCCGTATGTCGGCATGCCGAAATCGGTGTGCATGAGGAAAGGATTATAATATGAAAGATTACAGTATCCAAAACAAGCGGGCATGGGAATACAATGCTTATGAATTTTGGGTTAAGCAGATGGGCGCGCCAGCGGAGCGGGCGAAGAAAATCAAGGAAAATCCAATCAAACAGCTAAAGCGGTATTCATCGTATTTTGATACATACAAGGGCGTGAAAATCGCGAACATATGCGGCTCGTGCGGCAAGAAAGCCGTTCCGCTCGCTCTGCTGGGCGCTGACGTAACGGTTTTTGATATTTCGGAGGACAACAAACGATACGCGTCAGAGCTTGCGGAAGCCGCCGGAGCGCATATAAACTATGAGGTTTGCGATGTTTTGGAAATCGATGAAAAACATTACAACAGCTTCGATGTTGTTTTTATGGAGGGCGGAGTGCTGCACTATTTCCACGATATTAACGAGTTTATGCGTATCATGTATTGCCTGCTCAAAGACGGCGGGAAAATGATATGCAGCGATTTTCACCCGTTCACCAAAATATCCGATATATTAAATTTGGAGCAGCCCGCCATGAGCTATTTT
Source organism: uncultured Clostridia bacterium (assembly GCA_947627795.1). Lineage (GTDB taxonomy): Bacteria > Bacillota > Clostridia > UBA1381 > UBA1381 > CANQXJ01. The sequence continues at coordinate 24,868 of CANQXJ010000024.1, read as the reverse complement.
TCAACGGAGATCTTCAAGGGAGAAATGGCGCACGCACGGTTTTTTGATGACGAGATCCGCAGTAAAATGCCTAAATGCAGTTACAGAAAATATACCGTCAGCGAGATAATTAACGCGGTAATAGACAGCGGATTTATCCTGAAAAGCTTTGACGAACACCCCGCATGGACGAATGAAAATGTACCGGGTGAGTTTACTGTTGCGGCGGTTAAAGGTTAAGGATTTGTTTGTCGAGTATGAAAGAGAAAATAGGAATTATAAAAAACACAATCAAATCATTGTCGAATCCCAGAGTGGTTTCGAAGCAGATATTGAATGACGGAATTTGATTTAACCGCAAAATTCAAGAAATTTTCAAAAAACCTATTGACTCTCCCGTAAGGGGATACTGTATAATGTACTTGTTCCGGAACAAATACGTTAAAACAGGAGGTAATGTAAATGCTTTCGATAGGACAGTTTTCAAAAACATGTATGGTAACGGTAAAGGCTCTGCGTTATTATGACAAAATCGGACTTATAAAGCCGGCGTTCGTAAATCCCGAAACAGGCTACCGCGAATACAGCGAGGAGCAAATCCTACGTATGCTGCTTATAAATAAGCCCAAATATTACGGATTTGCACTGTCCAAAATCAGAGACATGATTTCCTGTCAAGATGTAATTCTATCAAATCTAATGAAGCAGCGCGACACGCTCTGGAAGTCGGTTCATGAAACGATGGAAATTCTTTCCGAGCTGAGCGCGCATGTGAGAGAATTGGAAAGCACCGCGGTGGACAGGGACGGTAAATTTAGTAATATGAGCAAAGCGCTATTTCAATCCGCGTCTGAACTCCGACGGCGATACGCCGTGTATCTCGCGGAAAATACGCGTCATATGCGCGGTTGAGGGGAAGCCCGTTTTTAACGCTATTTCGGCAAGCGGCAGACCGCTTTGCAAAATCAGCGCGTGCGCTTTTACGGCTCTGAAGCGGTTCAGATAATGCCCGAACGAGTCGCCCGTGATCTGCTTGAACGCGCGGTAAAACGTCGGTTTGCTCATATGCGCGAGAGAAAGCATATCGCGAAGCTCTATGTTTTCGGCGTAGTGCTCCTCTATGTATTGAATGACTTTGTAAATTTCGGAGTCGGATATAACGGGAACGTCTGAGAGCGTCGAGATATTGTCCGAGTTTTGTATCAGACGCAGCAGGTAGTCCATTATGCGGTACACTTCCATATACGCGAGCTTTGTCCCGCGCGGGATGCCGCTCCAGCGCATATCCCAGTATGTGTGAATGTTTTCGAGGTATCCCGAAAGCACGGCGCGTTGCTCCGCGTCAAGCTGAAAAATACATGACGAAAACTCGTTAAAAAAGCCGTTTATTTCGCTTTCGGTCAGAAATTCGCGGAATATTTCCGTTTTAAAGTTTAAAAGATGCCGGCTGTAGGATTGGTCCTCGCCGGCGTTTTTTGTCGAGTGGAGTATGTGCGGCGTTATAATGCAAACAGTGCCGGGGCGGAGAAGATAGCTTTGGTGCGCGAAAAAAATTTCACGCGTTCCGGCGGTCTGGAAATAAATCTCGTAGCCGTCGTGGTAGTGGTGATGGTTCATATTCCAATGCTTGCTGTTTTCAATAAAGCTGAACTGGAAATCCTTTGTCGGCTGAAATATCGGCGCGTTCATGACCGTCCCTCCTTTGCTTCTTATAACGATTATAGCGTATTTTTTGTTAAAATCAAGATAATTTGAGAAAATTTAAACGGTTTTTAATCAAGTTGATACTAATTTGATAGAAAAATATTATTTTTTATTATATAATACGCTTATCAATATAATCGGGAGGAAAAAATATGAAAGGGAAATTATTTATTATCGCGGCGGCGTTGTGCGCGGTAACGGGAATTACATCATACGCGCAGAACGCGGGCGATATAAGCCTTACAGAAGGCGTGGAATGTTATCCGTTTTACGACCGCGTAACGGTGAGCAGCGAAACGGAGCGTGATATCGCCGTTTATACAGCGGTATACGGCGCGGACGGAGCGTTGAAAGGTGTGACAAAATCGGAAAAGAAAGTGCAGGCGGAAACGGAATTTATGAATGTGTATCCTGAGCTCGAACAGGGCGAAACGTTTAAAACTATGATATGGGACGATAAACAGACGCCTCTCGCGGCGGCGATCACGGAAATACCCGAGAAGAAGGAGACCGCGGTAACGGTTCATTTCACCGACGAGGAAGGAAATGTGCTGAAAGAGCCGGTCAAATTGGACGGTGAATATTATGTCGGCGGCAAGTTTACAATGCCCGCCGAGCTGACGGCAGATTTCGCGGTAATGACGAGTGACGGCAAGCGTAATTTGTATCAACTCGACGAGTCGAAATCGGATATGAGCGCGGTTCTTACCGAAAACACCGACCTTACTCTCGTGTTCAACATGGTAACGCAGTACGATTATTACGAGGATTTTGATGGATATACGGTAAATCAGAGCGCGTGGCACCTCGGCAAGGACAGCAGTCTGCCGACAGTCGAAAACGGAACGCTTCACTACACGTCAACAGGCGCTACAGCCGGAGCGTGGACGACTTTTGACGAGATCGACTGCACGGGCAAGAAAGTAAAAATCGAAGCCGATATAAAATTCGCTCCGACCGGCACCGCAGGAAACAGTCAGTTCTCGATAGGCAACACCTCGCCGTCGTTTGACGGAGGAAATATCAGCTACGGCATAACCGGCAGCGGCGGCAACGCGGCGGGACACGTGATAGGGCTTGAGTATAAGGAAGGCAGAACATTCCTTGCGAACGGTCAGAATGTTGATACGTGCTTTATCGGTGATTGGATGCACGTTGACGCGGAGGCGGATTTCGTATCGAAAAAGGTTACTATAAAAATAACGAACGCGGCGGGAAAGAGCGCGGAGATCAAGGACGTATCGTTCTATTCAAGCTGCGCTAACAATATCGGCTCAATGTACGTGCGCGCGGCGAAGCCCAACGGGACGGTAGAGGTTGATAATGTCGCGGCGGCGATAATAGGCGACGGTGTCGCGGTCGATCCCGATGTAAAGAGCCCGCTCAACTTCAAAACGGTGTACGCTTTCGGCGACAGCATAGTGCAGGGACATAACGCGCCGAATAATGCGTTTATGAATTTGCTCGCGAACAAATACAGTATGTATCTCACAAAATACTCGAAAAACGGCGCGACCGTCATAAAGAGCAGCAACGATGTTATCACTCAGGTGAAAAACGCGTCGGCTGACGAACCCGATTTTGTGGTATTCGACGGCTACACAAACGACGCTTACGACACGGTGCTCGATAAAATAGGCACGATACAGGGCGCGGATGCGACCGCTTTTGACAATTCGACCTTCTGCGGCGCGTTCGAGGAAATACTCTATACCATGCGTCAAAAGTGGCAGAATACAAAAATCGTATTTGTGACAATTCATAAATCGGGCGCGAGAGATTTTGACATTCAAACTCAGTTTCACGATTTGACCGTAGAAATGTGCGAAAAATGGGGCGTGAGCGTAGTCGATATGTTCACCGACGCAACGCTTGACACGCGCGATCCGGAGCAGATGAAAAAGTACATAATAAACGGAAACGGCTCACACCCGAACGTGGCTTGCTGCGAGGAATTTTATGTGCCGATGATAGCGGAAAAGCTTGTTGAATTGTGCGAATAAATATTGAATTTATAACCGATACGGTGTATAATTGATATAATAAATAATGAACGGAGGAAAGGAAAATGAAAAAATTTATTGCGGCGGCGCTGACGGCGGCTTTTGTATGCTCGGCGGCTCCATGTGCGCTTGCTGATGCGGCGGCGGAAACGGCGGCGGTGTCGGGCTATGTTTCAACGGAAGCGTTGGCGGGGAGCGTTGCGCTTGTGAGCGCCGACAAAACGCCGGTGATACATATCGACGAGAGCGATTACGCAGGAGTTATCCGCGCGGCGGGCGATCTTGTAAACGATATCGAAAAGGTCACGGACAAAAAGCCGACCGTGAAAACAGACGATATTACCGTCCCCGCACCGCCGGGAGGATCGGGAATAAGCGAAACCGAGGACGGTATGGCGGTCACGTTTGACAGTCCCATAGATGCGGACGCGGACTGCTATATCGCGGCGTATAACGCGGATAAATCGCTCGCGGGTGTGATAAAGGCGGTTGACGGAATTGTTTCAGATAATGTGAATATCGGCTACAAATTCGATAAAAAGCTTTCAAAACCGTCGGGCGGAAAGCTTAAGGCGTTCGTTTGGAAGGAGCAGAAGCCGCTTACCGGCGTTTTGGGACCGGTCGTTACAAGAACGGCTGATCTGAGCGGCGCGGACGTTGTGATAGGCACACTCGGCAAGAGCGATACTATTGACGCTCTCGCGGAAAGCGGCGAGCTCGACGTTTCCGAGATAGAGGGAAAATGGGAGGCGTTCACTGTTCAGAACGTCGATGATACCGTTGTTATCGCGGGCTCGGACAAGCGCGGCACCATTTACGGAATTTACGACTTATCCGAAAAAATAGGCGTGTCGCCGTGGTATTTCTGGGCTGACACGGTTATCGGTCACGCGGACTCACTTTATGTAAACCTCCCCGAGGGCGGCTATACCGAGGGAGAACCGTCGGTCAAGTACAGGGGTATATTCTTAAATGACGAGTTTAATATGTCGGAGTGGTCGAAATCTATGGGCGATACGGGCGCTAATATGAACAACGCGACGTATGAGAAGATTTTCGAGCTTTTGTTAAGACTTAAGGCGAACTATCTATGGCCCGCGATGCACACGTATTCGACTGCGTTCAACAACACCGAGCATAACGCGGAGCTTGCGGACGAATACGGCATAGTTATGGGCTCGTCGCACGCCGAACCGATACTTAGGAACAATCTCGGCGAGCTGTACAATTTCCAGCAGGAATGGACAGCGGCGCATCCCGATAAAAAGCTCTACATAAACGAAAAGGACGACGCGGGTAGACAGGTAGCGTGGATGTGGACGGACAAGGACGGCGGCGGAAACGCGGTCGATAACAAGGAATTTATTTCCGACTACTGGAGAGCGCGCGCGAAAGCGAATAAGGACTACGAGAACACATACACACTCGGTATGCGCGGCGTTCACGACGGAAGATTCAACACGAATATGAACCAAGCGACCGCTATGAACGAGATAATCGAGGCGCAGACGAAGATACTCACGGAGGAGGTCGCGGTCGGCGGCAAGGATATTTCCGACGTTCCGCAGGTGTTCATTCCATATAAGGAAATACTTGATTTGTACAATCAGGGCGTTAAAAACACGATCCCCGATTACGTCACGCTTATGTGGACGGACGACAATTTCGGCTATATCCGCCAGCTCCCGACAGAGGACGAGGCGAAGCGAAGCGGCGGCGCGGGCATTTACTATCACCTGTCGTATCACGGCAGACCGACAAGCTATCTGTGGCTCGGCACGACGCAGCCCGGTCTTATCCGCGAGGAAATGACAAAGGCGTACGATATGGACGCGAGGGAAATTTGGGTAGCGAACGTCGGCGACTTGAAGCCCGCAGAGACGGAGATCGAATACTTCCTCGATTTGGCGCGCGATATCGACACGGTTAGAAACGACGATATCGCGGACAGACTTGCCGAAAACGCGAAGCGCGACTTCGGCTTCGACGACGCGAAAGCGGCTGAATACGCAGATATAAAGCTCGGCTATTACGAGCTTGCAAACTCCAGACGACCGGAGCATATGGTTCAAGGCGTATGGTCGCTGACGGAATACGGCGACGAGGGACAGACCGTTCTTGACAAGTACGCGTCACTCGAAAAACGCGCGCAGGCGCTCTATGACGGACTAAGCGAGGATAAAAAGCCGTCGCTTTACGAGCTTTTGCTCTATCCGATAAAGGGCGCGCACAGCATGGCGGAGAAATACGTATACGCGGACAAGGCGAAGTATTACGCCGACAACGGCTACGGCGCGGCTGTGAACAAGTATGCGGCTCTATCCGACGCGGCGGACGATAATATTGATGCGGCGACGGCTGTTTATACGTCAATGCTCGGCGGCAAATGGGATAAGATGATGAATCCGCGTCAGAGGGGATTGGTAGGCTCGTTCGGCGGTCCTATCACGGGCAAGCTCAATAATCCCACGGTTTCGACAGTTCCGTATACGACAATGACAATAGTGCCCGAGGGCGGAGCGGACGCGCTGACGTTCAGCGGAGTTGATCCGAGGGCGAAATTTATCGACATAATAAACAGCGGCTCAGGCTCGTTTGAATGGCAGGCGGTGTCGGATGTTGATTGGATAAAATTCAACAAAACAAGCGGCACGGTTGCCGACAATGACAGGATTTATGTCGGTATCGACAAGGAGAAGGTTTCCGGTATAAATCAGGGCAATATAATTATCGAGCGCATGATAAACGGCACAGCCGCCGATACGTATACGATTCCCGTGACGGTCAATATCACCGAGGCGGAGCAGACCGACAAGGCTGTTTACTACGAGGGCGACGGCGTTGTTTCGATAGAAGCCGAGCATTTCACAAACAACGTGAAGAATGGCGTTTACGAATGGAAAATTGAAAACGACTTCGGCAGAAGCGGCTCGAGCGTCAAGGCATATCCGAACCGCGCGGCGAAGGTGACAACACCAAATAAGGAAAACAGCGCGTATCTCGAATATGAAGTGTACTTCACATCGTCGGGCACGTTCCCGATAGACGTATACAGAATGCCGACGATAAACGAGCTGTCCGGCGCGACGCTAAGATGCAGGATAGGCGTTGACGACGGAACTCCGGTACAGTTTAACGGCAACACGAAAACGACCGATAACTCCACCGGTGCGGACGCGTGGGGCAAGGGCGTGCTGATGAACGCGAACGTGATTTCGGGCAGCATTGCAGTTTCGGAGCCGGGTATGCACACGATTAGGTTGTATAACGAAGATCCCGGAGTGGTTGTGGATAAATTCGTGATTTACACAGGCGAAAAGAAAGCGTCATACTACGGCGCTCCGGAGAGCTACAACACGAAATACAACAGCGCGGACGCGGCTATGCCGGAAGCTACAGCTCCGGCGGAGGAGCAGACGGGCGATATTACGGCGCTGTTCAGCCCCGAATTTCTGATATTGGGCACGGCTCCGTATAACAAAAATCTTTTGGGTGTACAGGTCATAAAAGCGACGGAATTGACGGGGGATATTTACACTTTCGTTCTCGCGACCTATGATGAAAACGGCAATATGATCGACGCAACATATGTACCGCATATTATGAAAAACAATGAAACGGACGTTATTACGGTAGAATGCCCGATGCCGTCAACGGATGGCGCGGCGGATATGCAGATAATGCTGATTAAGGGAGACGTTTCCGTTAGCCGCGAAAACAACAGCTACGAAGCGGCCGCCGCGGCGGTAAATATCAGCCTCACGGACGCGTCGCTCGCGGCTTCGTACGATAACGGATACATATATCCCGCAACAAGAATGAACGACTATATCGGCAAGGAATCGGTATGCGTGGTCGAGGATACGGAAGGCGCGGTAAAATATATCCGTCAGAACACGGTCGGAGAGGACACGTATAAACAGATCCCGTTTAACGGCGAGGGCAAGCACACGCTGAAAATCAAGGTTTCCGGCGAGGAAGGAATGATCACCGAAACGTTTAACACGGTAGTGAACATTCAACCCGATACCGACCCGACCTCGGCTGAATTGTATAATTGGGACTTCTCAACGGATCAGACCGGCACGGGCACGAATGTTCCCGTACTTGGCGGCAACGCGGTTTACGACGCAGCGAATAAGGCGGTAAAAATGACTCCGACAGCCGCGGCGGGAGGCAGTCTCGCGGTTGATTTCGACGAGCCGGTAACGATGTGTCAGGGAGAGAAGATAACGGTCGTTACAAAAATAGCATACGGCAAACTGACCGGAAAATATACCGACTATACAATAAGCGATTCAAACGGAAATAAGCTGCTGTACTCGCACATAACCGCGTACAATTCCGGCTCGCAGCTCATACAGCTCGGCGGCAGCACGGTATTTGAAGCCACTTCATCGCTGCCCGACGCCATCGCGAGGGATAATGACGCAATAAAGGCGGGATTTACCACCTACACCACGACGATAGATTGTTCAAGCGGCGAGATAACGCTCGTTCTGAGCAGCGCGAAGGGCACGGAGACCTACATGGCAAGTCTGCCCGAGGGAACATCATACGACATTAAAAACGTGACTGTTTCAACCAACTATGACAACGCGGGAAGAACATGCTATGTTGACGACATTTCGGTTACGAAGTCAAAAGCGGCGGCGTATACGATCACGTTCAAGCCCGTTGACGCAAACGGAAGCGCGGTTGAGAACGCGGAGGTTACAATCAAGGACGGCTTATCTGGCACGGTAATTTCCCCCGAAGCCGACGGAACATATAAGCTCTGCGACGGAGTTTACGGCTATACCGTAACGAGCGGAGCTAAAACGGTCAACGGCTCGTTTGAGCTTTCGCCCGCGACTGAGTCAACAACGGTTGCAATAAACATAGACGGCGAATCAATCAGCGGCTGAACGCTTTAAAAACACTTGACAATATTGTATATGTACGTTATAAGGTACATATGCTGATATGGGAGGCGTTTTTATGACTAACATAAACATAACAAATCTGCGTAGGAATTTATTTGATTATATTAATCAGGCGGTGGAATTTAACGACGTTATAAATGTCAACACAAAGGCGGGGAACGCGGTTATCATAAGCGAGGCAGATTATAACGGGCTTATGGAAACGCTGTACCTTTAGAGTTATGAATAATAAAAAATGTCACGGGCAAACAGCTCGCGGCATTTTTATTTTACGCCAAATTCGGCGATACGCGGCAAATCGCCAAAACGGACAAGTTTTAAAAACTCGCAAAACATTTTATATTGAACTGTAATATAATTTCTGATATACTGTAAGCTTCCGCCGCAATACTCCGGCAATTCTGTGACCGTACCGCAGTTTGATACGAGTTATATGAATGAAGGAGCAAGGCGCCCGCGCGGGATACCGAACAGCTTAATTCACGAAATCGAGAAAACATACCGGAGACGGCTACAGAGACTTCTTTAACGATTTCCAAAACGGCACAAACACACATATCGCCGTGAGCATAGCAGTGAAATCCGCCATAGGCGTCGCCCATGCTATGCCGTTTACGCCGATTAGGTGATTCATCAAAAACATCAGAGGAACATCGAGGCAGCCCTTTCTTAAAAGCGATAGTATCAGCGGCGCTGCCTTTCTTCCGACCGACTGAAAAAGCGTTATGATAATCATAGTCACCGAAATACACGGCCCTGTCACGCAGATGATACGCTGGAATGTGCTGCCGTATTCGACGGTCAGCGGATCGTTTATAAACGCTTTTACGACCGGCGACGCGCACAGCAGCAAAAATGCCGTGCCCGCGAGCGCGACAATGAGGCTGTAGGCGAACGTCGTCTTTACCGCCGACATCATGCGCTTGAAATTTTTCGCGGAATAGTTGTACCCGATAAGCGGTATAACTCCCTGCGACATTCCCGTAGCGATGGCGTATGTCAGCATATCGACCTTTTTCGCTATTCCTATTCCCGCGACGGCTTCGTTGCAGTAGGACACCATCAGGCGGTTCATGCAGATATTCGAGAACACGCCCATTATATTCATAATGCTGCTCGGAAGCCCGACCATAAGCACCTCGAACGGGATTTTCATCCCGAGCGTGTAATGCGCGGGATTTAAAGTGAGGACGGTGTTATTGCGTTTCCTGATGATCAGCGCGATAAAATAAATTGTCGCGGTGAGATTGGATAACATCGTGGCGATCGCGGCTCCCGTTATTTCGAGCTTGAATACGGAAATGAAAATCGGATCGAGGATGATGTTCAGTATTCCGCCCATAGCCATGCCGAAGCTCGCCTGCTTCGCGTAGCCCTCGGATCTCACGAGATGCGCGAGAGCCGCGTTAAGTACAGTCGGCGCTGCGCCTATCGTTATCGCCCAGAATATGTATTGACTGCAAAATTCGTATGTATCTTGATTAGCTCCGACAGCCGGGAGAATGGCGCTTTTAAGCAGAAACACAATAACGCCGTACAGAACCGCCGCCGCTCCCGCCGTCCACACGCTGAAGGCGCAGGCTCTTTTCGCCTTGTCGTTATTTCCCGTGCCGAGCGAGCGCGATATAAGGCTCGAGCCGCCTATGCCGAAAAGGTTCGCCATGCCCGTGAGCAGCACGAACAGCGGCATACAGAGCGACGCGGCGGCTACCTGGTTCGGATCGCCTATCTGCCCGATGAAAAACGTGTCCGCCATGTTATACACCACCGTGATAAGCTGGCTTATTACCGTCGGTACGACCAACGAAATTACGGCTTTGTTTATCGGAGTGTTTTCAAATAAATCCTTGTTGTTAACCATGCTCAATTCTCCTTTGTGATGTTGTCAAGCGCTTTTTGCAAAAGCGTATTGAATGTTTCTATCTCATTATCCGTCATACCGCTGACGAGCTGCGCCTCAACTTCGGCTGCGGTCTGTCTTAATTTGTTGTCAAGCCTTAAACCCTTCTCCGTCGGCAGAATTACGCTTTTTCTGTTGTCGTTATCCATAGTGCGGCGCGTTATCAGATCCTTGCCCTCGAGCCTTTTTATGATCCCCGCGACGGTAGACTGCGACAAACGGAGGTTTTCCATAACATCCGCCGCCGTGATTTCGCGGTCATGATGATTTTTCAGAATGTAACGTATCGCCTCGCTTTGCGACGAGGTTAAATCCATAAACTGCGTCCTCTTGTTTTTAAGCTTTGTCACCGCGTTGCCGAGCAGTCCGATTTTGCTTGTCGTACGGAATTGTGAATTCTCTATCATAGCTCTGTTCTCCTGTAAAATTATATATCGCATACGATTTATCGTATGCGATATAAGTATATCATGTAAATGTAAGTATGTCAAGCTTTATAAGGTATATATTAATATATCATCTTTCTTTGTTGAAATTTACTTAAACTCATGATATAATTGACTTGAAAACATAATTGCTATAAGATATGTTTCGTTTATGAGACGGAAAAGAGAGGGTATTATGACGCAAAGCGAAAGACGAAAATTTTTAATTGAGCGGCTCATGGCCGAGCAGCCGCGCTATAGTGATTTAGCGATACCGCAGAGCGAATCGGAACGGAAAAAATTGCTCCGCTCGCTTTTCAACGTCCGTATGCCTGAAAGCATTGACGAGTATTTTCTGAAAATTCAAGACGAATATTTGCATGATGAAACCGCGCAAAAGGGCATTACCGACATCACGGACTTAACTCCCGTTACCGACGGGATTTATCTGTGGCAGGGCGATATTACGACGCTAAAATGCGGCGCTGTTGTAAACGCCGCAAATTCGCAAATGCTCGGCTGCTTCGTGCCGTGCCACGGCTGCATCGACAACGCCATTCACACCTACGCCGGAGTGCAGCTCAGGCTTGAATGTGCGCGGATCATGAAAGAGCAGGGGCACGAGGAGCAAACCGGCGGCGCGAAAATCACTCCCGCGTATAATTTGCCGTGCGATTATGTCATTCACACGGTCGGTCCGATAGTGCGCGGCGCGCTGACAGAAACGGATAAAAGTCTGCTCGCGTCATGCTATCGTTCGTGTCTTAAAATCGCCGATAAAAACGGCGTGAAGAGTATCGCGTTCTGCTGTATCTCCACGGGCGAATTTCATTTCCCAAACGACAAGGCGGCGGGAATCGCGGTAAATACCGTAAAGGAATATAAAGAGCAAACAGACAGTAAAATCGAGGTGATATTCAATGTTTTCAAGGATGTCGATTACGAAATCTACCGGGAGCTGCTCGGAAAATATTAAGCGCCTGAATGGCGCGCTCAATGCCAACGAATCGGTTGTAATCGGCGCGGGCGCGGGACTTTCGACTGCGGCGGGATTCACCTATTCGGGCGAGAGGTTTAAGAAATATTTTGCGGATTTTATAGACAAATACGGCTTTACCGATATGTACTCCGGCGGATTTTATCCGTTCGAAACCCCCGAGGAGTACTGGGCGTACTGGTCGCGGTACATCTTCATAAATCGTTACACGGACGCGCAGAAGCAGGTCTATGATAAACTGTTTGAATTGGCAAAGAAAAAAGATTATTTTGTAATCACAACAAACGTAGATCACTGCTTCCAAAAAGCTGGTTTTGATAAAATGCGCCTGTTTTACACTCAGGGCGATTACGGGCTTTTTCAATGCTCCGTTCCGTGCTGTAATGAAACGTTCGATAACGAGGAAATCATACGCAGAATGGTCGATGAGCAAACGGATATGCGTATTCCATCCGAATTATTGCCGATTTGCCCGCACTGCGGCAGTCCGCTGACAATGAATCTGCGCTCCGATGATAAATTTGTTGAGGACAATGGCTGGCACGAAGCGGCGAAGCGATATGAGGATTTTCTGCAAACGAGAGACGGAAAGCGGATTTTATTTCTCGAACTCGGCGTCGGCTACAATACGCCCGTAATTATAAAATACCCGTTTTGGCGTATGACAAAGAAAAATCCGAACGCGGTATACGCTTGCGTAAACTACGGCGAGGCTGTATGTCCGTGCGAAATCGAAAGGCAGTCGATATGCATTGACGCTGATATTGCGAGAGTGTTAGAGGGATTGAGTTAAAGCTGCTTAAAGAAATCAATGTCGGAAAATTGTATCAAAAAGTGTCACCAAACACATAAAAACTGAGATTGATGTTAGAACATAAAATTAAGATCTTACTTTTTTGGGGGAAATTTTGCGTCTTTTTGCTCAAAAAATCATTAGGCAAAACATATGTTTACTACAAAACATACATGCGGCAGCGGCTCGGATGGACATAGGTGAGGTTCGAATGCTGTATGTTATTTTATTCAAAGGAGCCGATGAGCGCGGGAGCGTACACTTACGACGCGCCGAGCGCAGCCGGACAGGATTACTTTATCATCGCGGCGTATGGCGAAAACAACGCGCTTGTAAGCATGAACTACATAAAAGCCGATTTGCCGACCGGCGCGAGCTTCTTCTGCGGAGTTGATATTCAAGAGTCCGATACATTGATAGCAAAAATAAAAGCTTTCGTATTGGACACTCTCGGCAAAATGACGCCGCTTGCGGGTGCTGACGAATTGACATTATAGATACGGTTAAAATTTAACCGTTAAGGGCGCTTCATTTAAAGCGTCCTTATTTTATACGGAGGAGGCTTATAGTTTTGGTTCGGAGAAATTTCGCAGAGATCGGTTCTCGGTGGCGTGAAAGCATGACGGTGTTGCGTATATTATAAAATGCTAAAAAGCATAAACAGCACCGCAGATTATTTTTTATATGTCTTAAAATGCCGACGGGAATGTGATAAAATGGTAATTGAAATATTATTGCTTCTCTGCATACCGATAGTAGGGATATACATGAAAAAGCGGTCCAAAAAACTATTGTATCTGCTGATTGCGCTTATAGCCGTCGCGGTTATTGCCGTGCTGGTTATCAATCTGTTCATTATGATAAAAATGAACAGCAGTCAGACCGAAGAACTGGGACGTATGCGAATTGAGCTTGTCGCGGCGGATCTTCAGAACCGTCTTGACGTATGTACCGATTCCCTCAGCAAAATAGGAACGCGCCTGTCGGAACGGATGGAGCAGGGCTATACCGAGGAAGACCTGCGTAATTTTCTTTCCGAGGAAAAGAAAAAGGAAATCGCTTCGACCGGAAAGGCGTGTCTTAATATTTTCTGCGCCACTCCCGACGGACGCGTATTGATTTCCGATATGGCTACGCCCGAGGACTATGTCCTGCAGGACAGAGACTGGTACAAGGCGCTTATGTCCGCTCCCGCCGATGAAGAGTATATTTCGTCGGTGTACAAGGACGCGTTTACGGACGGAATGTGCTTTACGGTCGCCGCGTCTTTTGACGACGGTAACTTCCTGCTGGGTATGGACTACAACATGAGCGATATTTAATCATATATATCCAAAATGAGCGGCGAGGATTACGGCGACGCCATGATCGTGAACAGCGACGGCACTATCGCCGGATATACGGACGAATCCGTAGTTGGAGAGAAAATTTCCGACCAATTCGCGGATTACCGCGAAGCGTTTTCGCGTATATCCTCCGATTCCGGCTCCGCCGTTACCGAGAGCCGCGACGGCGGTATCATTTTCGGAAGCCGCACGGAAAACGACTGGTACCTGTTGCTTAAAATAAGCCGTTTTGAGCTTTACAAAGACGCTTACGCGCAGCTGATCCTTAATTCTATAATCATTATTGCTCTGGTAGCCGTTATCGCCGTGTTCTACATAATGGGCTACAGGGAGCGCTGCCGCGCCGAGGACGCGCTGAAATACAGGAACGAATTCATTTCAAATATGTCCGATAAATTCCGCGCGCCCCTTAATAAAATAGCCGAATATGCCGACGCTATGAAAAACGGCGGCGCGGACACGGGGCCGGTGGATATGATAAGCCTTGAAGCCTCTCATCTCGGCGAGATGATAAATAATATCCTCTATTATTCCGATATTGTTTCTTCAAGGGAGGATGAGCACGAGGATACAAAGACCGAAAAAAAGCGCGGCGGACTGACCGAAAAGGGACAGCGCTTTTTCCGCACGCTTATTATGATAATGCTTGTGGTCACAATGGTGACTACGATTTTTCTCAGCTCTTATCTCTACATAAGCAGCGCGAGCTCCAAAATGCTGGAGGAAGCGGGCGAATACAGTTATCAGATAAACAACTGGGTAACCGAGCAGGAAAGCATTATGAATATGTTTGTAAATTCCATTTCCGCGAATCCGGAAATGCTCAATAATTACGACGGAATGGTGAAATACCTTGATGAGATCACGCGCCATTACCCGGGAATTTCCGCTACATATATCGCGAACCCCGAATTTACTCACGGTCATCCCATGGTCATGAACAACGGCTGGGTACCGGCGGAGGACTACGTTGAGGAGGAGCGCCAATGGTATATCGACGCTCTTGCCGCCGATGATTACAATATAACCGAGCCTTATTACGACGCGCGTACCGGCGAATACTGTATAACATTCTCCAAGGCTGTTTACGCCGGCAGCGGCAAGCAGTTTCTCGGCGTATTCGCGGTTGATTTCTACCTCGATGTGCTTACGAATATTCTCAGCAGCAACCAGGCAAAGAACGGTTACGCCTTTCTCGTGGACAAGGACGGGCAGGTCATAGACCACCCCAACCCCGACTACCGCGTATATAACGACAAATTCGTAAATATCCGCGACCTTCCTTATTATGACGTATACAGCAGAAGCAAAAACACCATAAGACCAATAAAGGATTATGACGGCAGACCGCGTATGTGTCTTGTCATAAACGACGAGATTTCGGATTTCAGCATTATCGTGCTTAAGGATATATGGAAAATGTACGGCGGCGTCGTTCAATACGCTCTGCTGTATTTGGTGCTGTTCAGCATCTGTATTTTCGCGGTAAATACTCTTATCACGCGAATGATGAAAAGACAAATTCAGGCGAACGAGGATCTCAAAAAAGCGGCTTCCGCAGCGGCTGCCGCGGACAGAGCAAAATCCAGCTTCCTCGCGAGAATGAGCCACGAGATACGCACGCCTATCAACGCCATACTCGGCATGAACGAAATGGTGCTGCGCGAAAATCGGGACGACGCTATCGAGGAATACGCGCTCAATATCAGCAGCGCGGGCAATACGCTTCTGACGCTTATAAACGAGATACTCGATTTTTCCAAGATCGAGGACGGCAAGATTGAAATAATTCCCGTAAAATATGAAACGGCATCAATGATAGGCGACCTTGTAAATATTATCTCCGACAGAGCGGCGGGAAAAGGGCTGAGCCTCGAGCTTAACATCGATCCCGAGATCCCCGCGTATATGTACGGCGATGATATCCGCATAAAGCAGATCATAACAAATCTTCTGACAAACGCGGTAAAATACACGGAAAAAGGCTCGGTGCAGCTTACCGTTAAGCAGACCGAGAAAAATGACGACAGCGACGACGTTACGCTTTATATCGAAGTCCGCGACACCGGCATAGGCATCCGCGAGGAGGATATGGAAAAGCTTTTCGACTCGTTCCAAAGACTTGACGAGCAGAAAAACAGAAATATAGAAGGAACAGGTCTCGGAATCCCAATTACGCATAATCTGCTTCTGATGATGGGCAGCCGCCTTGAAGTAAGCAGCGTCTACGGACAGGGCTCGTCGTTCAGCTTCACTCTGCGCCAAAAGCGTATAGGCGATGAAAAGATTGGTCAATTCGATATACATCACCGCGCGGGACTGCGCAGGAACGATCGGGAACAGTATCTCTACGCTCCCGACGCGCGTATTCTGATCGTGGACGATAATAAAATGAATCTGAAGGTCGCCTCGGGGCTTCTCAAAAGAACGGGCATCGTTCCCGATACGGCTTTAAGCGGAAAGAAATGTATAGAGCTTGTAAAAAAGAACAAGTACCATATCATATTTATGGACCATATGATGCCAGATATGGACGGAATTGAAACGTTTAACATACTTCGCGGCGATAATCTTATAGGAAGCGGTACCGCCGTTATCGCCATGACCGCCAACGCGGTGACCGGCGCGATGGACACGTATCTTTCCTACGGATTTGAAGGCTATATCTCAAAACCGATCGCTCCGGATAAGCTGGAGGATGAGCTGAAAAAGCATCTCCCCGAGAATCTTGTTTCCTACCGCAGCGCCGATGATGAGAAGGACGCAAAACCACCGGAACAGGAAACAGAACCGGAACAAGAACAAAAAACAGAACCGAAACAGGAACAAGAAACAGAATCAAAACCGGAACCGAAAAAGGAGGAACAAATGATGAAAACAGATTTTCCCGATAACTGCGGCTTTCTTGATATCAATCTCGGCATGAGCTACTGCGGCGGCGATACGGAGCTTTACCGCGATATGGTGCAAATGTTCCGCTCGGAATCGAAGCTCGGCGAGATAGAAAAATTCTATAAAGAAAAGGACTGGAAAAACTATCGCATACTTGTTCACTCCGTAAAAAGCACCGCGCTTTCAATAGGTGCAGTTCCCTTGTCGGAGCAGGCAAAGGCGCTTGAAACAGCGGCGAAATCGGACGACGAAAAATATATTGAAGAAAATCACCAACACTTCGCGGCAACTTATAAGGAAATGACCAACAAAATCGGCGCGGCTTTCGGCATGGGCGGCGCTGACGAAAATACGGATGAAAAAGGGGATGAGGACAGAAACACCAATATCCTCGTTGTTGACGACAACCCCATGAATCTCAGAGTGGCTCAAAGTCTGCTCGGCAAGAAATATTCCGTAAATACGGCTGCCTCGGGAGAGGACGCAATGAAGCTGCTTTCGGAGGACGGCAATCATACCGATTTGATACTTCTCGATATACATATGCCGGACGAGGACGGGTTTGACGTTATCAAAAAGCTGAAAGCCGACAGCAAGCTTAAGGATATACCCGTTATATTCCTCACCGCCGACGACGACCAAAACGCCGAAACGGAGGGCTTCAAAGCGGGCGCTATGGATTTTATCAGAAAGCCGTTCATTCCCGATATCATGCTTCAGCGAATCGGAAGGATCCTCGAGCTTCATCGTTTGCAGACCAATCTCGCGGAGGAGGTAAAGCGGCAGACAAAATACGCCGAGGAACGCAAGGAACGCATGGAAAGGCTTTCAAGAGAAACGGTGCTGTCGCTCGCGAAGGCGGTTGAGGCTAAGGACAAATACACCAACGGTCATTCCGAGCGCGTGGCGCGTTACGCGCGGTTGATCGCCGAAAAAGCGGGCATGAGCGAAACGGATCAGAATGATATATATATTATCGGATTGCTCCACGACATCGGAAAGATAGGTATTCCAGATACGGTGCTCAACAAAACCTCAAGGCTGACCGACGAGGAATTCGCAGTTATAAAGACGCATACGACCATCGGCGCGGATATACTGAAAAGCATTACCGAAATGCCCGGTATCGAGCAGGGCGCGAGATGGCACCATGAGCGCTATGACGGCAATGGTTATCCCGACGGCATCAAAGGCGACGCGATCCCTGAATTTGCGCGCATAATCTGCGTCGCGGACGCGTATGACGCTATGACTTCAACAAGAAGCTACCGCGATATATTGCCGCAGGAGAAGGTCAGAGCGGAGCTTGTCAGGTGCAGCGGCACTCAGTTCGATCCTAAATTTGCCGACATAATGATACAGCTCATCGACAATGATCCCGATTATAAAATGAGAGGATAAATCAGAGCAAAAAGCGGTCGTTCCGAAAAGGAACGACCGTTTACCCTCAATTTTCAAAAAGAAGGCATTCAAAATATACCTCAATATAATAATATATTTTCCCTCGAATGTTTTACTCCACTATTGCCCATGCAACATCTCTCGGAAGTATATTGTCGGAAATAGACGATTTAATCATATCTTCCGTTACCATACGAAGCTCGGTTGCGCAAGCTCCGAATTTTTGTAATTCTTCAATCAAAGTGTTTCCGTAAGTATTGATATCGGCGCTTGTTATCATCATAATAACCTCTCCTTAATCTAAACCCTATATTTTGCTATATTTCGCATAAACCTTTGACCTTTATTACCATATATAGTATATCACATTATTTTTAATTTGTCTATAATTATTTGTCCGTTATATTGCATAAGAAGAAAACATTCGATTTATATATTATGTACAAACCGAAAAAATTCGCTTTTATTTATGTTAACAGCACATGTTTTCATTACAATTTTACGCCACCGAGATAATAAACATTTTTATATCCGAGATAATTAAGACAGTTTTTCGCCTGCATACTTCTCTTGCCTGTGGCGCAGTACACTATTACGGGAGCGCTTTTGTCGGGTATAACGTTCTTGGCAAGAACGCCTACGGCAAGGTAGGAGATGTTGACCGCGCCCGGGATATGGGATTTCGCATATTCCTCCTCTGTGCGCGTATCCACAAGCACAGCGCCGTTATTCATAAGCCTCTCTGCTTCCTCGCGCGTTATTCGCACCGTCGGCTGTTTCTCCGTTTCGCCCGCGTCATCTCTGTTTTTTATGGGAACGCTTTCTTTTGCCGTAATTTTATATACGGCTATACCGTGCGGATTCAGCGTTCCGGATAAAACGCTGTCAGGCGCGGTATCCTCTCTTTTGCACAAATCGCGCACGGATATTATTTCGCCGCGAAGTCCCGCCTTCGATATGTCAAAGCAAAAATCGAGAGGTTCATTACTGCGGTTTAAAAATGCTATCGCCTTTTCGGGAGAGTTCTTTTTTCCCAAATCCTTTATCCATACCTCGCCGAGCTCGTTTCCGTTCCCGCCGCATATATCGTCTGCAACAAATGCTTGCAGGCACGCGCTGTCCTGATTAATCGCGATTAAATCCTCATTTTTGAGTATTCCGAGCGTTTCTGTGCTTATTTTCGTCAAATCGCAGCCTATCATAAGCGGCGTTGACATCATGCACCACATCGCGAAATGCGTCATTTCCTCGTCATGCGTAAGTCCGCCGTTGCCGAGCTGCATCATATCAAGATCGTTTACGTGTCCGGGAGAGCGATAACGCGCAAGCGGTTTTATCATATCGATCTGATACATTATGCTGTCAAAATCGGGAGTTATGTCAGCGCCGGTGCGCCAAGAATCCGCGACATTCGCCGCCCACGGACCGGGAAACTGCCAGCGGCAGATATTATAAACCAGTTGTCTGCCTGTTTCGCTGCGGATTTTATCAATGATACCGCCGATTTTTGTGTATTGCTCCTCCTCGTCAAGCCCCAGCCGCACTCCGCCGCACCAGTCAACCTTGATAAAGTCAAAGCCGAACTCGTCCAAATACATTCTCAAATCCTGTTCCTCATAGCCGTACAGTCCCACATTGACGCCGTCGCTGTCCTCGTTATCGTAATAGTGACCGCAGGTGTTATCACCGCCGTCTGTGTAAATTCCGGCTTTAAGTCCGAGCTTATGCGCGTAGTCGGCGATTATTTTGATCCCGTTCGGAAAACGCTCTTTATGAAACCGCAGCCGTCCGTCCGCGCCGCGTCCGCCGAAAAAGCCGTCGTCCATATTAAAATACGTATAGCCGCAGTCCGCAAGACCGGTGCTGACAAGCGCGTCCGCCTGCGCTTTCATAATGTCCTCGCTGATATGCGTGCGAAAGCAGTTCCATGACGCCCATCCCATTATCGGTGTTTTTCTGTTATTTTTCATGATAATCCTCCGTTACTTGTGAAGTTATATACCGTAATTATAATTTTATCATATTTAATGCAATAATTCAATCATATCTGAAAGAGAAATTTATTTATGCCAAAAAACGCATAAGGCAGGCTCTGAATCTGAGCAGCAATAAAGGTAAAAGTAAAGCTTTTTTCATCACAGCTCATCACGCAAAACAGAAAAATAATCGTTTAAAATTCTCCGGTTCTTTTTCATATAATAATTAAAGCGCCTCAATGTATGATAGATTATCATACATTGAGTTGCCTGTTCAGCAGTTTTCCTGAAAATTAAAATGAGGGCATTGCAGCCCTCATTTCAAAAATCAATATTTCTGTCTCTCAACATACGACGTATGCAGCAGGTGATGCGATTTCTCGCCGCCCGGTTCTCCGAAATACTCCTTATAGAGCATATCCATAACGGGGCTTTCGTGCGAGCGCTTCAGATCCGTAGCCGCGTCCGCGTCGTAAAGCGCCTTTGCGCGTATCGTCTTTAAATCGACGTAATTTTTCACGCTGTCGCTCTGGCAGGGCTGACCGCCGCCGTTTATGCAGCCGCCGGGGCACGCCATAACCTCTATGAAGTGATATTCTTTCTCGCCCGATTTAACGCTTTCAAGCACCTTTCTCGCGTTTGCAAGACCTGACGCGACCGCTACCTTTACCGTAGTACCGTTAATCGTGTACTCAGCCTCTTTAACGCCCTCGGTGCCGCGCACTTCCTTGAACTCAACGCCCTCGAAATTCGGATCGAGTTTCTTCGCCGCTGTTCTCAGAGCCGCCTCCATAACGCCGCCCGTAGCGCCGAATATGATACCCGCGCCCGACGCGATCTCAAACGGATTGTCAAATTCTTCCTTGTCAAGCTCCGCGAATTTGATACCCGCGTTCTTTATCATGTTGCCCAACTCGCGCGTTGTGAGCGATACGTCAACATCCTGGAAATCGCCCGTCTTATTGACCTGCTCGCGCGTTACCTCGAATTTCTTCGCGGTACACGGAATTACGCTGACTACGAAAATATCCTTCGGATCTATGTTGTTCTTTTCCGCGTAATACGATTTCAAAACCGCGCCGAACATAGCCTGCGGTGATTTGCAGGTTGATAAATTCGGGATAAACTCGGGATACTGATGCTCAACGAACTTGACCCAGCCCGGGCAGCAGCTTGTCATCATCGGGAGTGTGCCGCCGTTCTGAACTCTGCCTATGAACTCGTTCGCTTCCTCGCATATCGTGAGGTCGGCTGTTACGTCCATATTGAATACCTTGTCAAATCCGAGCTGACGGATAGCCGCGACCATCTCGCCCTCAACGTTCGTGCCTATCGGCATATCAAAGCACTCGCCCAGCGTCGCCTTGATCGACGGAGCTGTGAACGCGATAACGTGCTTGTCGGGGTTGCCGAGCGCTTCCCAAACGTAATCCACGTTTGTCTTTTCTCTCAAAGCGCCTACCGGACAAGCCACGATACACTGTCCGCAGCCCACGCAGGTCGTGGAGTCGGCGCTCTTTTCAAACGCGCCGTCGATATGCGTCTTATAACCTCTCGCGATAGCGCCTATCGCGCCGATACCCTGAACCTTGCTGCAGGCTGCAACGCAGCGGCGGCAAAGTATACATTTATTGTTGTCGCGCACGAGATACGGCGATACGTCGTCAACATCGTAGCGCGGAGCTTCGCTGCCGAAACGGTTCTCATCGACATTGTAGTCGTTCGCAAGTCTTTGAAGCTCGCAGTTTGTGCTTCTCGAGCATGACAGACACTTTTTGTTGTGGTTCGAGAGCAGCATTTCGATCGTCATTTTACGCGACGCTCTTACCGCCGGAGAATTTGTTAAAACCTCCATGCCCTCGGCTACCGGGTACACGCATGACGCTACCAGTCCCGGTCTGCCCTTTAACTCAACAACGCAAATTCTGCACGAAGCTATGCAGTTTATATCCTTTAAATAACAAAGCGTGGGAATTTCAACGTTAACTTCCTTCGCCGCCTGGAGAATGGTATAATCTTCAGGCACCGTTACGCTTTTGCCGTTAATTTTTAATGTTACCATGTTTACCTTCCTCCTATTATTTCTTAACGATCGCGCCGAATTTACAGTTATTCATGCACATTCCGCACTTGATACACTTCTCTTTGTCAATGACATGCGGCTCCTTGACCTTGCCGGAAATCGCGTTGACGGGGCAGTTTCTCGCGCAGAGCGTACAGCCCTTGCACTTTTCCGGAATTATCTCGAACGACGTAAGCTCCTTACATACGCCCGCCGGACACGTCTTATCCTGAACGTGAGCGATATACTCATCCATGAAGTAACGCATCGTCGATACGACCGGATTTGACGCGGTCTGACCGAGCGCACAAAGCGACGTTGACTTCATGTAAGCGCATAATTCCTTAATTTTTTCAATATCCTCCATCTCGCCCTTGCCCGACGTGATTTTGTCGATAAGCTCGTACAGTCTCTTTGTACCGATACGGCACGGCGTACACTTACCGCACGACTCGTCAACGGTAAATTCGAGGAAGAACTTCGCGATATCGACCATACAGTTGTCCTCGTCCATTACGATAAGTCCGCCCGAGCCCATCATCGAGCCGAGAGCGATAAGGTTCTCGTAGTCGATAGGAACGTCTATATGCTCAGCCGGAATACATCCGCCGGAAGGTCCGCCGGTCTGCGCCGCCTTGAACTTCTTTCCGTTCGGAACGCCGCCGCCTATCTCCTCAACTATCTCGCGAAGCGTCGTACCCATCGGTATCTCAACAAGACCAACATTTGTGATCTTGCCGCCGAGCGCGAATACCTTCGTGCCCTTCGATGTTTCCGTACCCATGCTCGCGAACCAGTCGGCTCCGCGCGTGATGATCTGCGGAATGTTCGCGTAGGTTTCAACGTTATTTAAAATTGTCGGCTGACCGAACAAGCCCTTGACTGCCGGGAACGGCGGACGAGGTCTCGGTTCGCCTCTGTGTCCCTCTATCGAGGTCATAAGCGCTGTTTCCTCGCCGCATACGAACGCGCCCGCGCCGAGGCGAAGCTCTATTCTGAAGCTGAAGTCCGTGCCGAAAATGTTGTCGCCGAGAACTCCCAGCTTTTCAGCCTGCTCAATAGCGATCATAAGTCTTTGAACCGCAACAGGATACTCCGCGCGGACGTAGATATAACCCTGATTCGCGCCTATCGTGTAGCCCGCGATAGCCATAGCCTCCAAAACGCTGTGCGGATCGCCCTCGAGTATACTTCTGTCCATGAACGCGCCGGGGTCGCCCTCGTCGGCGTTACAGCAAACGTATTTCTGGTCGCTTACGGAAGCCTTCGCGAACGCCCATTTGCGTCCTGTCGGGAATCCGCCGCCGCCTCTGCCGCGAAGTCCGGAATCGAGAAGCGTCTGAACAACGTCGTCAGGCGTCATTTCGGTAAGAACCTTCGCAAGCGCCTGATAACCGCCCGTCGCGATATATTCTTCGATGTCCTCGGGATCTATAACGCCGCAGTTTCTCAAAGCCACTCTTAACTGCTTCTTATAGAAGTCGGTTTCGTCAAGCGACTTTATGCTTCCGTCCTCGCATACTGTCTGCTGATACAGAAGATGCTTAACGGGATTGCCGTTTATGAGGTGCTCCTCAACTATCTCGGGAATCGTTTCAGCCTTAACGGAGCTGTAGAAGCAGCCCTCGGGATAAACTATCATGATAGGACCGAGAGCGCAAAGACCGAAGCAGCCCGTTGTTACTATTCTTACGTCGTTTTCAAGATGGTGCTTCGCGATCTCGCTTCTCAAAGCCGCCACAACGCCCTTGCAGCCCGACGAGGTACATCCCGTACCGCCGCACACGAGCACCTGATACTTATAGCCCGATTCGTTCGGGGTGTTGTCGTCACGGTGATGGCGAACGGCAACAAGTTTTTCTTTTTTCTTCTTTATTTCATTTAATTCCTGAATTGTCAGCATGTTTACCCCTCCTATTAACCGCGGTACTTAGCCAGTATGCCGTCCAGCTCGTCTACCGTAAGACGTCCGTAAACGTCGTCGTCAACAAGCATTACGGGCGCGAGACCGCACGCTCCGATACATCTGGCTGAGTCAAGCGAGAACTTGCCGTCCGGAGTACATTCTCCGCACTTGATGCCGAGTCTCGCCTCAAGTCCTTCCATAATCTTATCAGCGCCTTTAACATAGCACGCCGTACCCAAGCATACGCTTATTCTGTGTTCGCCCTTGGGGTTCAGGGAAAACTGCGAATAGAACGTAGCCACGCCGTAAACCTCGCTTAAAGGCTTGTCAAGTCCCTTCGCGATCATCGTCTGCACTTCTATAGGAAGATAGCCGTAGATCTCCTGCGCCTTCTGCAGCGCCGGCAGCAGTACGCCTTCCTCGTCCTTATGAGCGGCAATGAAAGCTGTCAGTTCCTGTTCCTGTTCCTTCGTTCCCCTAAAGGGAATAGCCGGTTCTTTGTACATAATTTCTCCTCCCTCACAATATAGAGCGGCGCGCAATTCCCCGATTGCCTTTT
>CANQXJ010000023.1 GCA_947627795.1 uncultured Clostridia bacterium | reverse complement strand
CGTGTCTGAAGGGACTCGAACCCCCGACCCATTGCTTAGAAGGCAATTGCTCTATCCAGCTGAGCTACAGACACATAAATGGAGCGGGTGATGGGAATCGAACCCACGCGACCAGCTTGGAAGGCTGGAATTCTACCATTGAACTACACCCGCATAATTACTACGCCTTAACGGCTGACTAAGTCATTATAGCAAATTATCCTGTGTTTGTCAACACTTTTTTCGGTTTTTTATGAAAATATTGCGCGGGGTTACAGTAGCTTTTTTATCTTCGTCGGCGCTGCAAAAACGAATTGTGTTAAAATTGAGAGAATTATGCCGATTGTTAACACTTTGCAATAAAAATAATGTATCATTAATAGTGAAAGGAGGTCTTTCGCTATGATAGAAAAAGAAAATTTTGAAAGACATTTGAGAAAAACAAACTTCTCGGAAAACACAATCACATCATATTTGTTCGCGCTTCGGCAATACAGCGAGCAGTATGGAGATGTATCGCTCAAAAATCTCAAGGCGTACAAGGTTTGGCTGATAGAAAGCTACAGCCCTAAAACAGTCAATCTGAGATTACGGGCGATAAACTGCTACTTGGAAAGCATCGGAAAGGACAATTGGAAACTGCCGTTTGTCAGAGTGCAGCAAAAAACATTTCTTGAAAACGTAATCAGCGAGGCGGATTACGAGTATTTCAAAAATTGCTTGAAGCGGGACGGCAAAATGTTTTGGTATTTTGTGATACGCTTCCTTGCCGCGACGGGAACAAGAGTCAGCGAGCTTGTCCAAATCAAAGCGGAGCATGTGCGCCGCGGACATCTCGACCTTTACGCGAAGGGCGGCAAGCTGCGCCGAATCTATATTCCGAAATCTTTACAGGAAGAAGCTCTTTCCTGGCTGAGCGATAAGCACCAGGACAGCGGTTTCATATTTTTAAACAAAAACGGAGACAGAATAACGACACGGGGAATTTCCGGTCAATTGAAAAAACTGGCTGTCGGCTACGGAATTGACCCCGCCGTAGTATACCCTCATTCTTTCCGCCACCGCTTTGCGAAAAGCTTTTTGGAACGATGCAACGATATTGCCTTTCTCGCGGATTTAATGGGGCACGAGAGTATAGAAACCACCCGAATTTATCTCCGCAAAACCGCCACGGAGCAGCGCGAAATTGTCGATAGAATTATTGATTGGTAAATAATAAAACACACAAGCATACATCCCGTGACGGGATGTATGCTCTGCTTTTCCGCAGACGGCGGCGGACGCAAAAAGAACATAATAGTTTTTAAGCCGAATACTTATTTACAAACAGATTTTGTCATGATATAATATACTAAAGAAATAACGGCTTGCGCCCGGACAGCGTCGGCGGGCAAAGCTTAAAATGAGAATTCCGTAAAATTCCTGCGGAATTATGTATTTTATATATGAAGAAAACGGTGAGAGAAACGATATGAAAGCAGAGCTTGCCATATTTATGGGACAATCGAATATGTGCGGACGCGGCGAATGGGAAAAAGCTGTGCCGTGTCCCGAGGGGCACGGATATGAATTCAGAGCGGTGACGTCTCCGGACAGGCTTTTTGCGGTGCGCGGACCGTTCGGGAAGAACGAGAACAATGAAGCCGTGAACGATTTCAACGACCTCGGCGTGAACAGGCGGCGCGGCGATATGGTATCCGCGCTTATGGAGAGCTATTATTCAAAAAATAAAATACCAATAGTCGGCGTTCAATGCTCGCGCGGCGGCACGGACGTGAATTACTGGACGGACGAAACACGCAGACGCGAAGCGGTGCGGCGGCTCACTTTGGCTAAGGAATATCTTGAGCGAAACGGTTATGAAACGGAGCATATTTTTATGGTCTGGTGTCAGGGCGAAACGGACGGGGACAGAATTTTCCGCGGCGAGCAGAGTATAGAGGGCTACAAATCGGGAACGCGGAAGGTGTTTTCATATATGCGCGAAACCGGAGTCACCGATATGTTTATCATACGTACCGGACATTTCAACGCGGACGATCCGGACGGTTCGCACGAGGCGGCGTATATGGCGGTAAGCAATGCTCAGGCGGAGCTTGCGGCTGAGAATGAGCGCATACACACGGTCGCCTCCTTCCTCGGCTGCAGGAAATATATGAAGGACGCGTTTCATTATCATCAGGAAGCGTATAACAAAATCGGCGCGGCTGCCGGGGCGAAAATTGCTTCCTTATATACGATTACCGCCGACCGTTAAACGCAGCCGGCAATTTTTCGGGAAGGTTTATTACGAGGGGAAAATATGACTGAAAGAAACAACACGGATTTATTTGAAAATATGCCGGTCGCGAAAGCCGTAAGGACTATGGCGGTACCGACCGTCATCAGCCAGCTTATAGTTCTGATTTATAATATCGCGGATACGTTCTTTATCGGTCGGACGAATAATCCGTATATGGTCGCGGGAGCGTCTCTTATTTTGCCGATATTTAATATCACGCTGTCGCTGTCCGGTCTTGCGGGAGTAGGCGGCGGAGCGCTTATCTCGAGGCTGCTCGGAGAAAAACGACCGGACGAGGCGCGCAGAGTATACAGCTTCAGCGTATATCTCGGCATACTGCTGTCCGCAATGTTTTCGCTGGCAACGCTTATCTTTATGCGTCCCCTGATGAATTTGCTCGGGGCGGGCAGGGATACATATGATTACGCGAGCGGCTACGCGTTTTTCGTTATCGTATGCGGCGGCGTGCCGACGGTGCTTTCGAACACGCTCGCCACATTGATACGAAGCGTGGGCGAGTCCCGCCGCGCCGGATTCGGCATAACCATGGGAGGAATTATAAATATTATACTCGACCCCCTGTTTATGTTCGCGCTGCTTCCTGACGGAATGGAAATAATGGGAGCGGGCATGGCTACGTGTCTTTCAAATTGCATCGCCTGCGCTTACTTCGTTATCGTGCTTATACGAATGAAAAACGATGTGCTGCGTATGTCGTCGCCTCTCAGATTCCCGACGCGCAAAAGCATTCTGGGCGTTTTCGGAGTGGGCTTGCCCTCGTCCGTCTCCACGCTGCTGTTTGACCTGGATTATGTCATAATCGACCGCTTAATGTCGGGCTATAACGATATCGCGCTCGCGGCTGTGGGTATCGTTCTAAAAGCCGAGCGGCTGCCTTTGAATGTGGGAATAGGTATTTGTCAGGGTATGATGCCGATCATCGCGTACAATTACTCGGCAAAAAACTATGATCGCATGAACGACACGAAAAATTACTCGCTGAAGCTCGGTCTAGTCTGCGCCGTTATAAGCATTACTCTGTACGAGCTTTTCGCCGGACAGATCATGAACATATTTATCAACGACGCTCAGACCGTTTCGCTCGGCACGGATTTTCTGCGGATACGCGTGCTTGCGACGCCGCTTATGTTTTTGAGCTTTTTCCACGTATATCTTTTCAACGGCTTCGGCAAGGGCGGTTACGCGATGTTTCTCGGCGCGGTGCGCTGGCTGGTATTCAATATTCCGATGCTGTTTTTACTGAACGGTCTTGTCGGAATGTACGGTATTGTTTGGTCGCAGGTCACGGCGGATATACTGACCGTCGCGCTTTCGCTCGTTACATACCGCTGTTACGCGAAGCGCGCTTTCGCGTCGGTTTCGGCGGCGGTTTAAAATGCTTTTGAAGCGTTGAATAACGTATCATAATTCGGAAAGAAAAAATTGTCGGAGGGATATCATATGGACCGGATTAAAAAAATAAACGACGTAATATCAAAGGGAAAATACAAGGACTCATGGGGATCCTTACAGCAGTACCGCGCGCCGGAATGGTACCAAAACGCAAAATTCGGCATATTCATCCACTGGGGCGTATATTCCGTTCCCGCCTTCGGAAGCGAGTGGTACTCGCGCAATATGTATATACAAGGCAGCAGGGAATACGAACATCACATAAAAACATACGGCTTGCACAAGGACTTCGGCTACAAGGATTTTATTCCCATGTTCAAAGCGGAAAGGTTCAGCCCGAAGGAATGGGCGGAGCTGTTTAAAAGCGCGGGCGCGCAGTACGTGGTACCGGTCGCGGAGCACCACGACGGATTTCAGATGTACGACAGCGCCTTATCCGAGTGGAACGCGAAAAAGATGGGGCCCAAGCGCGACGTGCTGGGCGAGCTTTTTGACGAGTTCGCCAAAGCGGGGCTTATATGCGGCGCGTCGAGCCATCGTGTCGAGCATTGGTTCTTTATGGGGCACGGCAAAGAATTCGAGTCCGATATAAAAGAGCCGTTAAAACGCGGCGATTTCTACTGGCCGTCGATGAAGGAGGCAAATCATCACGACCTGTTCTCCGAGCCTGTCCCCACCGAGGAATATCTGAATGACTGGCTCTGCCGATGCTGCGAGCTGGTGGACAGGTACAGACCGAAAATTATCTATTTTGACTGGTGGATCCAGCACAGCGCGGTCAAACCGTATCTTAAAAAATTTGCCGCGTATTATTACAACCGCGCCGATGAATGGGGCGAGAAAGTTGTGATAAACTACAAGCACGACGCGTTTATGTTCGGCGCTGCCGTACCCGACGTCGAGCGCGGTCAGTTTGCGGATGCAAAGCCGTATATCTGGCAGACAGACACGTCCGTCGCGAAAAACTCATGGTGCTATACCGAGAACAACAGCTATAAAAGCGCGGCGCAGATCACGCGCGATTTGGTCGATATAGTGAGCAAAAACGGCAGAATGTTATTAAACATAGGTCCGAAAGCCGACGGAACTGTTCCCGACGAGGACAAAAATATTCTTCTCGAAATAGGAAAATGGCTGAAAACAAACGGCGAGGCGATATACGGCTCGCGTCTTTGGCGTGTAAGCGCGGAAGGACCTACCGAGATCGAGGAGGGTCAGTTCGCCGATTCCGAGGCAAAGGCGTACACCTCCGAGGATATACGCTTTACCATAAATAACGGCTGTCTTTACGCGATTTGCCTCAACATGAGAGGCAAGGACAGCATATGCATAAAATCTCTCGCCGAAGCCGACGCGTCGCGCAAGCCGAATTTCCACGGCATTATAAAATCCGTTGAAGTCCTCGGCTGCGATAAAGCTCCCGTATGGACGCGCAGCGAAAGAGGACTGACAATTAAAACAAAAACAATTGAAAGCGATATGCCCGTGACATTTAAAATTCTGATAGATTAAAGCTTTTCACGGTTTTTACGGGCGGAAACGAAAAATTACCGGCGCATAGGCAAAAGCCGCGCCGGTAATTTTATTTCCGTTATTATCTTCTGCACATCTCAATTAAATCCGGCAGACATTCCTCGAATTTCACGCCGTACCAATGCTCCTTTTCACATCCGAGAGTGTTCTTTATACAGCTTACCGTAAAATCAACGGCGGTCTTTACAGCCTTGCCCATATCAAATCCGAGCGTCAGCGCGCCGCTTATCACGCTTGAAAAAACATCGCCCGTGCTGTGGAAATAACCGGGTATATTCTCGTTGAAATATCCCGAAAATTCGCCCGTTTCGCGGTTGTATGACATGACGCCCTGCGAATTTTTATCGAAGCTCACGCCCGTGAGGACGACTATTTTCGTTCCGATCCGCGAAAGACGGATAAGCATCTCCTTTATATAGTTCTCGCCGTAGCTGTCTCCGACATACTCCTCGTTCAGAAGCAGCGCCGCCTCGGTGAGATTCGGAAGAATTACGTCGGCTTTTTTGCACAGCCCGCGCATTTCTGCGGCGAACGCGTTTGTAAATCCGGCGTAAAATTTTCCCTTGTCCCCCATTACGGGATCGACGATCAAAAGATTATCGTCTGTTTTAAATTCGTCAAAAAAATCCGACACGATTTTTATCTGCTCAAACGAGCCGAGATAACCGGTGTAAACCGCGTCAAATTTAATATCGAGGTTTTTCCAGTGCTTCGCTATATTCGGAATATCCTGAGTTAAATCACGGTATGTATATCCCGTAAAGCCGCCGGTATGCGTCGACAGCACAGCCGTCGGCACGGCGCACGCCTCAATGCCCATAGCCGAAATAATCGGCAGCGCGACAGTGAGCGAGCATTTGCCGAAGCACGATATATCCTGTATTGTTACAATTCTTTTCATCAGATTTAACTCCCGTTTTTGTAATGCGGACTCTATTTTATAACAATTCCGTCTCAATGTCAACAGCTTTCGTCTCAGTCCGCGTTTTTATACGGATTTTCGGTATCAGCCCTTCGCGCGCTCTGAAAGCTCCTCAAGCTCTTCGCGGCTGAATTTGTATTTGTTGTCGCAGAAGCGGCACGTAAGCTCCGCTTCGCCCTGCTCGTCGATCATATCGCGAAGCTCTTTTTTGCCTATCGAGATCAGCGCCCTCTCCATGCGTTCTCTCGAACAGGTGCATTTATACTCCGGCGTGATTTTGTTGTTGTCCATCAGCATCGAAAAGCCTTCGGTTACCCGAAAGAGCATATCCTCCGCGCTCATTCCGTCTTTAATCATCGTCGTTACGGGCGGCAGCTCCGCCGCTGTTTTCTCTATCCTCTCAGCCGTTTCCTCCGTCGCCTCCGGCATAAGCTGTATCATAAATCCGCCCGCCGCAAGCGCGGAATTATCGGTGTCGACAAGAACGCCCAAAGCCATGCAGGTGGGGATCTGCTCGCTTTTTGCAAAATAGTACGTTAAATCCTCCGCTATTTCGCCGGTCACGAGAGGAACCTGACCTATATACGGCTCTTTCATGCCGAGATCGCGTATTACGCTCAGATAACCGCGTCCCACCGCGCCGCCGACGTCAAGCTTGCCTTTGGAATTGAGCGGTCTTTCCGTGAACGGATTTTCAACATATCCTCTCACGCGCGCCGCACTGTCCGATACGGCGACGATCATTCCCATATCCCCGTCGCCCTTTATCTGGAGCGTCAGCGAATCCGTTTCGCTTTTCAGCCCCGCCGCGCCCATCATAGCCGCGCCCGTGAGCAGCCGTCCGAGAGCCGCCGTGGCGACCGGGTATGTGTGGTGTATCCGCTGCGCCCTGTTTGTTAAATCCGTTGTGACGGCGCAGTATACGCGTACCGCTCCGTCCGCGCTTGTGCCTCTTACAAGCTCATCCATAAGTTTATCCTCCGTTCTGATGTATTGTAACGTTAGCCGTATAATTTCCCGACGCGGTTATATTTTCGCCGCCGAACTTTATCGGCAGCGAATACGTTCCCGGGGCAAGTCCCGAAGCGTCGACCGCAGCTTTCACGCCTTCGGGCGTAAGCTCCTCCTCCGGGCCCGTGACCGTTACCGCGGCAGGCTCTACCGACGCGCTCATACCCGAAGCGAGATTTTCAGCCTCCGCCGTAACGTCAAGCGTTTTTGACGCTTTCTTCAAAAGCGCCGCCTTGACGCGCACCTGTGAATTTTCCTTCGGAATATACATATCGTCCGTGGACTGAAGCGTATAATCCTGCGCCTCGGGGCTCGTTTTGTCTATATATAAAATTATACTGTTATCCGTGTTTTCGTCGTTAACTCCCACGGTCACCGCGGCGGGGGTAACCGACGTGTCATCCTTATCGAGAATATATTGATTTGATAAATCCGCGTTAAGCTCCGGATTTATCTTAACGCTTTTTGCCGTGTAAACCGTGTTTGACACTGTTATTTCCGCAGTGGCGGTTTCAAGCGTTTCATTGCGGGTTATGTAATTTCCGTCCGTATCAACAAGAACAAAGCCCACGTCAGTTGTGTTGTCCTCCGTCATATCCGAAATATCTACGGAAACAACAGCCGAAGCGATTTCCTCAAGCTCCTTTTTCGCCCCTGTAACAGCGACCGTGGGCAAGGCGGTTTCCGATTTTATAATTTTTGTCTTGTTTGTTCCCGTCTGCTCTATCTCTATCTTTATATCCTTGCTTTCAAGCTTCTCGGCGGTAATCGGTATCTTGTCGATTTTTGCCGCGTCTACCGTTATGCCGCTGTTCGAGGGCACTGTGACAGAGCCGGTAAGCTCGTATTTTCCGGGCTTTGTGACAACGGACGTATCCGCCTCTATATAAACGCCGTTCATGTGGTCCATAAGATTGCTCCGTCTGCCGCGCAGCGTCACCGCCATTGAAGGAATACTGTTTTTTTCCGTCAAAACGATTCCCTGCTCTTTCAGCGCGTATTCGTTCTTAAACCGCACGTCGACATCCGGCAATGTGACGGTAGTTTCGGGATTGTCAACTATATTTACGAGAAACCACGCGGCAATCGAAAGAACCACCGCAAAAATAATAGTCTGAATTCGTTTCGTCGATTTCTTACCGTTACTGCCCTTTATCATTTTGCCCTCCAGAATTTTATTTTATCAATTGTTTCGCCGGTTTCCGCGCTTCTCATAAGCGTCTTTCTGAGCGCCCTTCCGAGCGAATCACGCGAAAGATTTCGCGTGAGCGAGCCGTTGCGCGCTATCGAGATTTTTCCGGTTTCTTCGCTTACGACAATTATTAGCGCGTCGGTAGCTTCGCTTAAGCCCACCGCCGCGCGGTGACGCGTGCCGAGATCCTTCGAGAGATTGTTGTTCGCCGTAAGCGGCAGAACGCAGCCGGCGGTTATTATCTTGTTTCCGCGTATGATTACCGCTCCGTCATGCAGCGGTGTGTTCGGGACGAAAATATTTTTCAAAAGCCCCGCCGACACGTTGGCGTCAAGAAGCGTACCCGAGCTCATAAACTCGCCAAGCCGCGTTTCGCGCTCTATAACTATAAGCGCGCCGGTTTTCGTGGCTGCCATATCCGCCGCCGCCTCTACCACGGCGGAAATTGTCTGCGCTGTAATATCCTCGCTGTCGACAGCGAAATCTATGATTTTCCCGACCTTAAAGCGTCCCACTCGCTCAAGCAGATTTCTAAGCTCCGGCTGGAATATTACCACAACGGCAAACGCGCCTATTTGGATAAGTCCTCTCAATATGTAATTGAGCGCGTTCAGATGAAACCAACTGCTCAGGAAAAATGCCACGAACAGGAAAATTATTCCTTTTACAAGCTGCATTGCGCGCGTTTCTTTAATCAGGTTTATTACGTAGTAAAAAATAACCGCCACAACCGCTATATCTATTATGTCGCTTATTTTAAAAAGCTGTATATATTTTAAAAGATAGTCAAAAAATTCCCGCAAAGCGCCTAATCCTCCTTAAATATTATCCTGTATTACAAGTATTATATAACATTTTCCGCGATTTGGCTATATAAATATCATTATTTTTTTAAAATTTTTATTGTATACTTTCGATTTTTGTGCTATAATGTTTTACGGTACACAAAAACCATGATGTTACAACGTTTACATTGTACCATATTTATACACAGAAAGGAATAGTTTAAATGAAAAAAGCATTAATAGGATTTCTCGCCGCGGCGGCAATCGCCTGCGCTCCTGCGGTCATGGCGGAAAGCACGCCGGCTGTAATTGTTGACGGTTCTCCGATTGTTTTCGCGGATCAGGCTCCCGTAATTCAGAACGACAGAACCCTCGTTCCCGCAAGAGGCGTGTTCGAGGCGATGGAGGCGACTGTTGAATGGGACGCGGACAAGCGTATGGTAAACGTGACAAGCTCGGATAATGTAACCATTGTAAGGCTTTACATTGACAATCCCGTAATGGAGGTTTACAAGTTTGAAGGCTCGCTGTTTAATCTCACCAAAAAAGATGTAACGCTTGAAGCGGCTCCGCAGATAATGAACGACAGAACAATGCTTCCGCTAAGAGCGATAAGCGAAGCGCTCAAAGCGGACGTGCAATGGGACGAAAATACATTTACCGCGTCCATAACATCAGGCAGGAAGCTTTTGACAGCCTCCGAAACGACAGGCGTATCACTCTCCGCGGACACGGATACCGTCAATGCGGGAGAAACATTTAATTTATACTTAAACGCTTCAAATCTTGCCGCATATCCCGATACATACGTCAGCACCGCTATGGCGTCGGTAGAATATGACAAGACAAATTTTGAGTTCGTCGAAGCGAAAATGGTCAACGGCGATAACGAAATTGAAGGCAGCCTCGGAGTATCCAATCCGGGATATCCCAAAAACGGAGTAAAATGCGTATTTGTCATGCCGACAGGCGATACGGCCGCAAAGACAGACGGCAAGCTGCTCAAAATCACAATGCGTTCTATCACCGGCAAGGAAGGCTCATTCAGACTGGCAAACGGATTTTTCACTTTTAACAAATCTTATGACACAGGTCTTGTGCTGACAAGTAACAATGACTCCGAAGATGTGACATATGTAGAAGGTCCGACGCTTGTCATAGACCAAACTCCCGTTGTGATAAACGCGGGCAAATAAAAAAAGCGGCAAAGGGGCTGCCGGGCAGGCAGTCCCTTTTATAATTTCGGGATAAATCAAAACAAATCGGAAAGGAAGTCTTGGAAATGGAAAAAACGCCTCTCGCGTTTAGAACGCACATAACTGTTTTCGGAAACACCAACGCGGGCAAATCCTCGCTTTTCAATAAGCTTCTCGGTCAGGATATGGCGATAGTGTCCGATATAGGCGGCACCACCACCGATCCGGTAACAAAGGCGATGGAGCTTATTCCCTACGGTCCGGTCGCGCTCACAGACACGGCGGGCTTGGGCGATATGAGCGAGATAGGGGAGCAGCGCGTCAAAAAGACGGCGAAGGCTCTCGAAAAAACGGATTTCGCCATATACGCCGCCGACTGTACAGATTTTGACGAAGCCGCGTACGAGGACGCGAAAAAGCAATTCGAGAAGAAAAAAATAGATCATCTCCTCGTTTTCACAAAGACCGACCTCGGCGCAGACGGCTTAAAGGAGCGTTTCCCCGAAGCTGTTTTCGTTTCGGTGAACGACGACGCTTCGATAGAAAACCTCAAAACCGTTCTGCAGGATCGTCTCTCAAAAACCGCGCCCGAGGAAAACACAATGATAGGCGGACTTTTGCCGAGCGGCAGCAATGTTGTTCTCGTGATACCGATAGATTCCGAAGCCCCGAAGGGCAGACTGATCCTGCCGCAGGTCCAGCTTATCCGCGACTGTCTCGACCACGGCATGAAGTGCATAGTCACGCGCGATACGGAGCTAAAGGAAACGCTTAAGGAGCAGAAAAACGTGGATTTGGTAGTAACGGATTCGCAGGCGTTCAAATTCGTCGCGTCCGTAGTCCCCGAGGAAATACCGCTCACCTCGTTTTCAATGCTTATGGCGCGCATGAAAGGCGATTTAAAAAAGCTCATAGAGGGCGCGGACGCGATAGAAAGCTTAAAAGACGGCAGCCGCATACTGATGGCTGAAGCGTGCACGCACAATTCCTCGCACGAGGACATAGGGCGCGTTAAGATCCCGCGTCTTTTGCGCGCGCGCACGGGCAAGGATTTAACGTTTGACTATTTCGTGCATCAGGATTTCCCCGAAAATATAACCGATTACGACCTCGTGATACATTGCGGCGGCTGTATGATAAACGCGCGCTCAATGGCAAACAGAATAGATTTTTGCCTTGAAAACGGCGTGCCAATCACAAATTACGGTGTTGTCCTCGCGTATGTCAACGGTATTCTCGACAGATGCGGAAAAATATTCAGAACGCAATAATCAGCCGTCCAAGACTGTAATATATATCGGAAGGGGGTAGAGCTATGCTGAGCGAAAGAACGCGTAACAAGCACGCGAAGCGGCACAGAAAAAAGAGAATACTGCCTAAAATTTTTGCGCTTCTTCTGGCGGCGGTTTGCGTGTTCTGCGGAATAAAGCTCGGCAAGACGCTTTTTGAGCGCACATCGGTTTCCGAGCGTTCGTTCCCGCTGCTGTTACAGGCGGATCCGCGCTGGGCTGACGCGCCCTACGGCGGCAGCACCGTAGAGGCGAGCGGCTGCGGTCCGACGTGCCTTTCGATGGTATACATAGGACTTACGGGCGATTGGAGCATGACTCCCGACGCCGTGGCGGCGTTCGCGGCGGAGAACGGCTATTATGTTTCAGGCGTAGGCACAAGCTGGGATTTGATGTCGTCAGGCGCGGAAAGTTTGGGGCTTAACGCGGACGAGCTGCCCTCCGGCGAAGCGGGGATTAAGCGCGAGCTTGAAAAAAAGCATCCCATAATATGCAGCGTAGGGCCCGGTGATTTTACATATGAGGGACATTTCATAGTCCTAACCGAATACACATCCGACGGCATGATACGCGTAAACGATCCCAACAGCGAATACACAAGCGCCGAGCTGTGGAGCTTCGAGCGGCTGCAGCCGCAGATAAACGCCATGTGGGTTTATTCATAACGAAACGCAAAACGGACGGTGCGCACCGTCCGTTATTCTTTGTATTTTGCGCCCTGATACGTGTCTCTTTTTACCATAAGCTTGTCGATTTCATTCATTACCACAAACTTTTTCAAGCTCCATTTAGGAGCTATAAGCGTGTTCCGGCCCCCGTCGCCCGTGACGCGCTGAATCACCGTTTCGGGAGGGAACAGCTCCAGCTGGCTGACGATAATATCGGCGTATTCCCCGAGCGTCAGCACATCAAACTCGCCGTTTAAATACTGCTCCGCGATTTTCGTGCCCTTCAGCACATGCAGCAGATGCAGCTTTACGCAGTGCGGCTTTAATTTTGCGACAGCCGCCGCGCTTTCGAGCATCATTTCCTTTGTTTCCCCGGGCAGCCCGTCAATGAGATGAACGCAGACGTTTATCCCGCGCTCCTTAAGCTTCCCGTAGCCCTCCAGAAACTCCGCGTACGAATGACATCGGTTAATTTTTTCACCGGTACTGTCAAAAATTGTCTGAAGTCCCAGCTCAACGATAAGATACGTCCTCCGGTTAAGCTCCGATAGATATTCGAGTGCGTCGTCCGCAAGACAGTCCGCGCGCGTCGCGATGCTTATCCCGACCACCCCATCGAGCGGCAGAACAGGCTCAAACCGTTCGCGCAGCACGTCTGCGGGAGCGTAAGTGTTAGTGTGCGCCTGAAAGTACGGGATATATTTCGCGTCCGCCCACTTTTTATGCATCATGGTCTTTATTTCCTCAAACTGAGCGAGTATGCTGTCCGCCGGATCACCGGCAAAATCGCCGCTGCCGCCCAAGCAGTACGTACAGCCGCCCGTTCCGCGGGCGCCGTCGATATTCGGGCAGGTGAATCCGGCGTTGAGCGCGACCTTAAACACCTTGCAGCCGAATTTACGGTGAAGGTGGTAGTTCCACGTGTGGTATCTTTTGTTGTCGATTGTGTACGGAAACGGTTTATTCATGATTTTTTTACCTCTCAATATTAACAATTATAGCACATTAAAAGTAAATATTCAATACGCCGCGCCGTTTTCGCGGGGAAGCCCAAAACTTGTCTTGACATAATAAATATACCGCGTTATAATAGTTGTACACGCTTAATTTTGTCAAAAGGAGAAGATTTTATTGGAAAACGTACAGGAAAACAAAATGGGGACTATGCCGGTCAACCGGCTTTTGATTTCTATGGCTGTCCCGATGATGATTTCTATGCTTGTGCAGGCTTTGTATAACATCGTTGACAGTATATTCGTTGCGCGCATTTCGGAGGACGCGCTGACAGCCGTATCTCTCGCGTTCCCGATGCAGAACCTCATGATTGCGGTATCGTCCGGCTTGGGAGTAGGTATGAACGCGGTGCTGTCGCGCTCGCTCGGGCAGAAAAACATGAAGGCGGTGGACAAGTCCGCGAACAACGGTATTTTTCTTGAAGCTGTCGGCTACATAATATTCCTGCTTTTGGGACTTTTCGCGGTGCGCCTGTTCTATAACGCACAGGACGCGTCGAAGGAAATCGCGGATTTGGGCGTTCAATATCTTTCGATCGTGCTGATTTTCTCGTTCGGAATTTTCGGACAGTTCACGTTTGAGCGAATGCTTCAGGCGACGGGCAGAACGCTTCTTACGATGTTCACGCAGCTTACCGGAGCGCTGATAAATATAATTCTCGATCCTATCATGATTTTCGGACTTTTGGGCTGCCCGAAATTCGGCATAGCGGGAGCGGCGATAGCGACGGTAATAGGTCAGATAATCGCGGCGCTTTTCGCGTTTATTCTCAATATCAAAAAAAATCACGAGGTCAGAATTATCCCGAAGCAGATTATAAAACCCGATCCGCGCACGATAAGAACGATACTTGCGGTCGGAATTCCGTCGATGATAATGGCGGCGATAGGTTCCGTTATGACGTTCGGACTGAACAAAATATTGATCGTGTTCTCGTCAACCGCAGTTGCGGTGTTCGGAGTTTATTTCAAACTCCAAAGCTTCGTGTTTATGCCGGTATTCGGCTTGAACAACGGCATGGTGCCTATTGTTTCGTATAACTACGGCGCGGGAAAGAAGGACAGAATGATGAAAACGATAAAGCTTGCGGTTTGCTATGCGATCGGTATTATGCTTTTGGGCTTCGCGCTTATTCAGATTATCCCGGACAAAATGCTGCTCTTGTTCGACGCGTCGGAAAATATGCTCGCTATCGGCGTTCCGGCACTCAAAATCATAAGCATAAGCTTTATCGCGGCGGGCGCGTCGGTGGTGCTTTCATCGACGTTCCAGGCGCTGGGCAACGGTGTTTTGAGCATGATGATGTCGATAATCCGTCAGCTCGTAGTGCTTCTTCCGGCGGCGTATGTGCTGTCGCTGTTCGGCGACGTAAACCTCGTTTGGTGGGCGTTCCCGATAGCGGAGGTAGCGTCAATCGCGGTGGGGCTTATTGCGATGCGGCATTTGTATAACAAGATAATAAAACCTATGGGGCAATAAATCCGAGCGATTAAAAATTATATATATTTTTACAATAAAATACTTGAAATTTTTCATGTTTCCCAGTATAATATCAGTATTGAAATTCAGAAAGGAAAGAATCTAATGGAAAAATATGAAAACCTGAAGGGCTTCGATCCGGAGCTTTACGAGGCTATACAGAACGAAACGAACCGCCAGCGGAACAAGATCGAGCTTATCGCGTCGGAAAACTTCGTTTCCGAAAGAGTTATGGAGGCGAACGGCTCTCCGCTTACGAACAAGTACGCCGAGGGCTATCCCGGCAAGCGCTATTACGGCGGCTGCGAATTCGTTGACGTTGCGGAAAATCTCGCGATCGAACGCGCTAAAGAGCTGTTCGGCGCGAATTTTGCGAACGTTCAGCCGCACTCGGGCGCGCAGGCTAATATGGCGGTGTTCTTCGCTCTGCTCAACCCCGGCGACACGGTGCTCTCCATGAGCCTCGACCACGGCGGACATTTGAGCCACGGCTCGCCTGTGAATATGTCGGGCAAATATTTTAAAATCGTGCCCTACGGCGTTACCGAGGACACGAATACGATCGATTACGACGCGGTGCGCCGTCTTGCTATAGAGCATAAGCCGAAGCTTATTTTGGCGGGAGCGTCGGCGTATCCGAGAATTATAGATTTTGAGAAATTCGCCGAGATAGCGAAGGAGGTCGGCGCGTATTTCATGGTCGATATGGCGCATATCGCCGGACTTGTAGCGGCGGGCTGCCATCCGTCGCCGATGCCGTACGCGGACGTTGTAACGACGACTACACACAAGACGCTGAGAGGTCCGAGAGGCGGACTTATCCTCACAAACGACGAGGATCTGGCGAAGAGAATTAACAAGGCTATATTCCCCGGTATCCAGGGCGGACCGCTTATGCACACGATTTCCGCGAAAGCCGTATGCTTCAAGGAGGCGCTCGACCCGAGCTTTAAGGAATACGCAGAGCAGGTCGTCAAAAACGCAAAGGCGCTCGCGGACGCGCTCGTTTCGGAGGGCTTCAAGCTCGTTTCGGGCGGCACGGACAACCATCTGATGCTCGTAAATCTCACCGACACCGGAATTACCGGCAAGGAAGCGGAAAAGATGCTCGACGAGGTGGGAATTACCGTAAACAAAAACGCTATCCCGTTCGACACGAAAAGCCCGTTTATCACGAGCGGCATAAGAATCGGCACTCCGGCGACAACCACGCGCGGCTTCAAGGAGGACGATATGGTTGAGGTCGCGAAGCTTATCTCCATGACGCTCAATGATTTTGAAAAGAACAAGGACGAGGTAAGAGAGAGAGTGGCGGCTCTTTGCAAAAAGCACCCGCTGTATTAATTAAATAAACCAATCCGCGGCACGGTTTTATAACCGTGCCGTTTGCGTTTCGGTAAGCGTGATTTGCGCCGTTTTGCCTGACCGCTTGAGGAAATAGGTTCATACCGAAAATCGGAACGTGCGAACAAAGCGCAATATGATTGACAAATCAAAATATCAATGTTAAAATTACTTATGCGAGGTGACTGAAAATGACAAAAAAAGAACGCGTAACAAAATTACGGGAAATTCTTGACGAGGCGTATCCGAACGTGAAATGCTCGTTAAACTACGGCACGCCCGTCGAAATGCTTATAGCGACGCAGCTTTCGGCGCAGTGCACCGACGCGCGGGTTAATATCGTTACGGAAAAATTATTTAAAAAATATACATCTGTAGAGGACTTTGCCTCCGCCGACTATGAGGAGCTGTGCGAGGATATAAAATCCGCCGGATTTTACAGGAATAAAGCGAAAAATATAATCGGATGCTGTCAGCGGCTTTTAGCCGTATACGGCGGAGAAGTGCCCGACACTATGGATGATTTGCTGACTCTTCCGGGCACGGGCAGAAAAACGGCTAATCTCGTTTTGGGCGACATATTCGGAAAGCCCGCAGTTGTCGTTGACACGCACTGCATGCGGCTCGCGAAAAGAATAGGGCTTACGAAAGAGGAAGAACCGGCTAAAATTGAAACGGATCTTAAAAAAATCGTACCCGCAGATTATCAGCTGCGTATGTGCCACCAGTTCGTCGCGCACGGCAGAGCGGTATGTACGGCGAGAAAACCTAAATGCGAAATATGCACCGTCGCGCCGATTTGCAAAAGCGCGGGGAAATGCTAAAAAACCGTTATATTTGAAAAATATTGTTAATGCTGAAAAATTGTTGTATTGAAATACATTGTTTATGTAAAAAAATCGTAGGGGCGGTCATTGGCCGCCCGCTTTTATTCAGAGCGCTTTCGTTCTTGACTTTTCAGCGCCTTCATTCATGGCGCTTTTATTCGCAGCGCTTTTGTCAATAGCGGGATGATGTTCGTGCTCCGCTATGAGTTTTTCCATTTTAAAATCTGTTCGAGCTTTTCTTTGACCGCTTTTTCGCGTCCCTGCTCCGTAGGACGGTAGTAACGCGTTCCTATCAGCGAGTCGGGCAGGCACGTCATTTTTGTGAGCTTTTCCTCGGTGTCGTGCGCGTATTGATAGCCCTTGCCGTAGTCGAGCTCCTTCATGAGTTTCGTCGGGGCGTTGCGTATCTGCAGCGGAACCGGCTCGGCGGGGGAATCGTGAATGTCGCGCTTCGCTTCTCCGACAGCCTTGTAGACCGCGTTCGATTTCGGCGCCATCGACAGGTAAACTACCGCGTGCGCCAGATGCACGTCGCATTCGGGCATTCCGAGAAAATGGCACGCCTGATACGCCGCTACCGCTAATTTGAGCGCGTTCGAGTCGGCAAGTCCCACGTCCTCGCTCGCGAAACGGACGAGCCGCCGCGCGATATAGAGCGGTTCCTCGCCGCCGTCAAGCATTCGGCAGAGCCAGTATACAGCCGC
This sequence comes from uncultured Clostridia bacterium, assembly GCA_947627795.1. Classification (GTDB taxonomy): domain Bacteria; phylum Bacillota; class Clostridia; order UBA1381; family UBA1381; genus CANQXJ01. The sequence goes on along the minus strand of CANQXJ010000023.1, from coordinate 9,243 downwards.
GTCGGGATCGCTGTTGCGCATGGATTTGTGGAGCGCGGAAATTAAATTGTAGTGCTCCTCGCCTGTCTTGTCGTACAGAAGTGAGCGGCGGTTCATGCACTGGGACAAAATATCCTCGTCGATCGTCACCGATGTGTCGGGATTTATCACGCCGTTTAAAACCGCCATTTCGAGCGTATTGAGCGCCGTCCTCGCGTCGCCGTTTGCGAATCGGGCTATCGCGGCGAGCCGGTCGTCGGTTATGTGTATTTTCGTATCGCCGAAGCCCTTCGGGTTTTTAATCGCGTTATGGAGAAGCTCGGCGAGATCCTCCTCGGTAAGCTCCTTTAAAACGAACACCTTGCAGCGTGAAAGCAGAGCGGAGTTTATCTCGAACGACGGATTTTCTGTGGTCGCGCCGACGAGGATTATACTGCCCTTTTCGACGTACGGCAGGAACGCGTCCTGCTGCGCCTTGTTGAAGCGGTGTATCTCGTCGGCGAAAAGCATGGTTTTTATGCCCATGCGCCGCGCGTTTTCGGCGGACGCCATGACCTCTTTTATTTCCTTCACGCCGCTGTTTACCGCGCTGAACTCAACAAAATCAGCCTTAGTCTGCCGCGCGATGATCCTCGCGAGTGTGGTCTTGCCCACGCCCGGCGGTCCCCAGAAAATCATGGAGGAGATCTGGTCGCGCTCGATAAGGCGGCGGAGTATCATATTTTCACCGATCAAATGCTTCTGACCGACGTACTCGTCAAGCGTTTCCGGTCGGATACGGCTCGCGAGCGGCGCGTTTTTTTCGCGGTCGTCGAGCATACTCATTTGTTCCATTAGTATCACCGTTCTGATATCATTTTTATCAATTGCCCGAACGCCCGACGGAAGATGTTCTCCGCCGGACGCGGGCCTTTTTTTGAATTTTTTCGCGGCAAAAGCCGCAGTGCGAAAGGACTTAGTCAAAGGCGCCTAAACTTTCTCATCGGACTTTTTGGGAGATTGAAAATCTGTCCGGAACCCGTCAAAGCATAGCTTGGTATCGCGGCCGCGATGATATTTATACCGCTTTGATTTGATTGGATATATTATACCATATTTTATGTGATTTGTCAAGACGGGAATGTCTTTTTAGGATATTTTTGCGGGCTGGATTTGGTTTTTCCACAGAAAAACCGCCTTGATTTCTCAAAGCGGTTTTTGTAAAATCGCTGTTTGGCAGGCGTACCCTTCTCCTGCATCTCTCAGAGTTTGCACTCTTGTCGTTACCATCGGCGTGTGGTCGGTACGAAATTTACCACCTCAAACAGTCTTTTTATTGTATATTTATTATATCATAACTATTCTCTTTTGTAAAGAATTTTTTTATTTTTTATACATCGGTTCCATTCCTTGTCTTTTATTTTAAGAAAAGTAATGATTGAATTTTTATAGTCTTCTCTGTCTTGTGATGTTTTTAGGCGCAAAATCAGTTGAAAATTTTTTTCGTCTGACTTAATACGCTTTAAAACAAAGGCAGTATTAGGTTTGTTTGCCTCAAGAATATAGTCGGGTTCTGCCAAAATTTGTGGTATGTATTCACCGAACTTTTCATAGTCGTTCGGATGTCTCTCACAAATATGTAATATTTGGTTTTCTGTAATTATTACTTCGTCCGTTACTATATCTTTTGTAACACATTTGTATATTTCTCTATCGATTTTTCCTACAAAATTCACATTGCTTACCGCCGTTTCGACATTATTTGGTTTTATTATACCACTTCCGCACGGATTGTCAACGGCTTCCTGTTTCGTTTGCGCCGTTATGGTATGCTGTATTTATTTTTCCACAGAAAAACCGCCTTGATTGCTCAAAGCGGTTTCTGAAAACAAAGTGGACTTTGGTCGGAGCGTCGCTCCCGACATCTCTTTTGCCCGTTGCCTGTGCACGCGGCGTATGAGGACGCACTTTTCACCTCAAAGTCTCTTCTATCCTACTCATATTATATCAGATTTATTTATGTTTGTAAAGTATTTTTTTGTTCTTTATTGTCTTTTTCCATGTATCCTCTCCGATTTTCCAGAAGGAAATAACTGAATTTTTATAATCCTTTGGATCTTTCTCTATTTTTAACCTCAGTACCAGTTTAAATCTTTCATTGCTTTCTTGAATTTCCTTCAAAAGAACTCCCGTATTTGGCTTGTTCGCCTTAATGATATAATCCGGTTCCGCTATAATATTCGGTATATACGAACAATATCGCTCATAATCGTTCGGATGTCTTTCTTTTATATGCGCTATGCGCTCGTCAGTGATAACCACATCGTCCGTTGCTATATCTTCCGTAACGCATCTATATATTTCCCTATCGATTTTTCCTACAAAATTCACATCGTTTACCGCCGTTTCGACATTATTTGACTTTATTATATCACTTACGCGCGGATTGTCAACGGATTTTGGGTGTTTCATTTGCGGGTGTATTTTTTCGCGGAAATTTTTGCGGCGGGGTTTACAATTGCGGGGCGATATGGTATAATGTGGGGGCGACGTAAAATTGAATAATTCTGCCAAAAGAGGAGAATGATTGTTTAAAACGCATTCTCTGCTTTGGATATACTCTTTTGGTGATCTCAATTTTGCGTCGCAGCAATCGGAGTAATGCGTTTTGAGTGCGTTGCTTTGATTGGGGCAGCGCACTTTTTGATTTAGGGATTTTAGAGAGGGATATTTTTATGAGAAGAAAGATTTTGGTGATGATTGCCGCGATTGCGGCGGTGTTGATTTTACCGCTCGCGGTGAGTGCGGCAAGCGTGGAGGATTTGGAGTTTAATAAGGAGACGGGGACAATTACGTATTGTAACAGAAAAGCGGCGGGCGAGCTTGTGATTCCGGCGGAGATTGACGGGGTTAAAGTTACAAGCATTGGCAATTATGCGTTTAATGGCTGTGACGGACTGACAAGTATAGATATCCCCGACGGTGTGACAAGTATAGGCTATAATACGTTTGCGGACTGTGACGGACTGACAAGCATACATATCCCTGACAGTATGACGAGTATAGGCGATTGTGCGTTTGATGGTTGTACCGGACTGACAAATATAGATATCCCCGACAGTGTGACAAGTATCGGTATTTATACATTTTACAACTGTGACGGACTGACAAGCATACATATCCCTGACAGTGTGACAAGTATCGGCGATTGTGCGTTTAGGGGCTGTACCGGACTGGCAAGCATAGATATACCCAACGGTGTGACAAGTATAGGAGGATTTGCGTTTGCGGGCTGTACAGGACTGACAAATATAGATATCCCCGACAGTGTGACAAGCATAGGCGATTGTGCGTTTAGGGCTGTACAGGACTGACAAGTATAGATATCCCCGATGGTGTGACAAGTATAAGCTATAATACATTTGGGGGCTGTACAGGACTGACGAGTATAGATATCTCCGATAGTGTGACAAGTATCAGTTGGAGTGCGTTTAACGGCTGCACCGGGCTGACTGACGTACATTACGGCGGAAACGAGGAACAATGGAAGAAGATAAGCATTGAAAATTATAATGAACCACTGACTAATGCTGCAATCCACTACAACAGCGTTTCCGCCCTTCCGTTAATATCCGTCAAGCTAAACGGCGCAGAAATATCATTCGATCAGCCGCCTGTTATTGACAATGACAGAACGCTCGTTCCGCTGCGCGCTATATTTGAGGCTCTCGGCGCGAACGTTGACTGGGACGGCGATACTCAGACTGTGACCGCCGTTAAAGCAAATATAACGGTGTCTTTGAAAATAGGAAGCCTTACAATGCTTAAGGGAACTAAAACAATTACTCTTGATGTGCCGGCTAAAATCATAAATGAACGAACCTTAGTACCCGTACGCGCTATCGCTGAGGCATTCGATTGCAATGTGGGCTGGAACGCCGATACGCGCGAGGTTATTATTACGGAATAAAATTTAATGTAAATTGGAAACGGGCGACCGCGAGGGTCGCCCCTACGAGATGCCCCTTGTCAAAAAGGGCTGTCAGCGTAGCTGACTAGGGGGATCTCTTCGCTATTTTTAAATAACGAATCCCTCCACCGCTACGCGGTTCCCTCGGTTGCATAGGCGAGCAGTACGCGCAGCGTACGACCAGCCCTCCCTTTGACAAGGGAGGCTTATGCCGATAAATCATAATTTATTTTCTTAACAATAGCTATCCTTATACGCCGCTATGCAGTTTTTGATTACTTCTTTCGCTTCCTCCGCGCCGAGGGTTTCGTTTACTACCGTTTCTTTGCCCTCGAGCGATTTGTATACTCGGAAGAAATGCGAGATCTCGCTGAAGGTGTGCTGGGGAAGCTGCGAGATGTCTGTGAAATCGGTGTATGTCGGGTCGCCGAAGGGGATGGCTATTATTTTTTCGTCTACTTGGTCGTTGTCTATCATCTTCATTACGCCTATCGGGTAGCACTCGACGAGCGTCATCGGGACTATTGACTCTTGGCAGAGTACCAATACGTCTAAGGGGTCGTTGTCGGCAGCGTATGTACGGGGGATGAAGCCGTAGTTCGCGGGGTAGTGCGTTGAGGTGAACAGGACGCGGTCGAGACGGAGAAGTCCCGTTTCTTTGTCCATTTCGTATTTGTTTTTTACGCCCTTCGGTATTTCTATCACTGCCATGAAACGCTCGGGCGAAATTCGTTTAGGGCTTATATCGTGCCATATGTTTGACATATTTTATCTCTCCTTTGTTTTTTCTTTAAGTATATCACTCTTTGCGCGGTTTGTCCACTGTTGACAGTGAAATTTTGGTGTGATAATATTATAATAGGTAATTACGTGAGGAGGAATGTAATATGAAAAAAATAATGTGCTTCGGCGATTCTAATACTTGGGGACATAATCCCGTTGATTTTTCTAAGCTCGAAAGACCGTGGCCCGTGGTGCTCGGCGGGCTTTTGCCGGACTGCGAAATTATATCCGAGGGCGTGTGCGGACGTACTACGCATATGGATCTGCCCGACGAGGAGGGCAAGAACGGTTGGGAATATTTTAGGCAAAGGCTTGACGCGGGCGGATTTGCCGACGGGGTGGACTTGCTTATTATTATGCTCGGGACGAATGATGTGCTTAAATATTTTGACTGCTCCGCCGAGGAAAGCGCGTCGGCTATAGCGGAGTATATATGCGCTTGGCGGGCGCACGGGGGTAAGGATGTGCTTGTTGTTTCGCCTATTTATATAACCGAAAGGGCGCTTGAACACCCGACGTTTAAGGAATTATACACAGAGAAGTCGCCGGAGATGTCGCGTATGTTCGCGGGGGCGTATAAGGCTATGGCGGAGCGCGAGAGGGCGTATTTTATGGACGCGGCGCGGTTTGCTAAGGCTTCGGATATTGACGGGATACATATGGTTCCCGAGGAGCATGAAAAGCTGGCGGGGGCTGTCGCATTGAGAGTGAAAGAGATTTTTGGTTAAATACACAAAAATCATGTTAAAATTTTGTGCAACATGGCAAATCGGAAAATAAATCGTTATTTTTGTGCAAAATGTTTGTAAAAATACTTGCCAAACGCCTTGTTTATGTGATAGAATAATACTGCCGTATAATGTATTTTTAAAGAAATGTTCTTCAATTTAAAATATATATTAGTTTAGAAAATTTCCTCTTTACAACGGCGGTAAAAAGAGGTATAATAAAAGCAAAACCAAAACAAACCAAATAAAACAAAAGGAAAGAGGTAAAAACAATGTTCAAATCTGATTATGAAATCAAAAAAGAGCTTTGCGAAGTCGGTAAGAAAATCTATAACGACGGCTTTGTTGCCGCTAACGACGGTAACTTTTCCGTTCAGATAGATGAGAATACATATTTCGTAACTCCGACCGGCGTGTCGAAGGGTTTCATGACTCCGGACATGATTTGTAAGGTTGACGGTCAGGGCAACCTGAAGGAATCGAACGGTCCGTGGAAGCCCTCTTCGGAATTTAAGATGCACTTGAAGGTTTATCAGAAGAGACCGGACGTTAAGGCCGTTGTTCACGCTCATCCTCCGATCGCGACGTCGTTCGCTATCGCGGGTATTCCGCTGGACAAGCTTATCATGCCGGAGGCTATTATATTCCTCGGCGCTGTTCCTATCGCTCAGTACGGAACACCTTCGACTATGGAAATTCCGGAATCTCTTGAGCCGTATCTCCAGGATTATGACGCTATTTTGCTCGCTAACCACGGCGCGCTGTCGTTCGGCTGCGATTTGAATACGGCGTTCTTCAGAATGGAATCGACGGAGTTCTACGCAAAGCTGCTGTTCTACGCGAGAATGCTCGGCGGCGAGAAGGAAATTCCGTGCGGCGAGGTCAAGAAGCTCGTAGAGCTCAGAAAGCAGTTCGGCGTACCGGGCAAGCACCCGATGGAAAAGCTCTGCCCCGGCTGCTACGCGGGCGACGATACGTGCGCTATGTCTCCGACAGAGGCGAACGAGAAGTACGGCATGGAAACATCGGCGGCTTATCACGGCTTCCAGCCGCTTCCGTCGCAGGTTTGCCCCGCTCCGCAGAATAAGGATCTCGAAAGCCTTGTAGCGGAGGTAACGAAGAAGGTACTGGAGCAGTACAATAAGTAATTTTTTGGAACAAGAAAAAAGGGCGAAGGAGTGAGCGCGTGAAAACTATAGACGAATTGCTTGAAGAAGTGGCGAAAAACGTCGCTCACGCGCCTGTTCAAAATACTTCGGTCAGTGCTCCGAAGGCGGTTATGTCAAAGGCGGTCGTGCAAACGCCGGTTATGCAAAAGGTGGTCGTGCAGACACCGGTTACGCAAAAGTCGGCGGAACCAAAGCCTATCGCGATGCCGTTTTATGACAGGCTGACGCTTTCGCTTGCGAAGGAGATCGCGTACGCGGTCGAGAAGGCGGCGGAAAGCATGGGCTTAAGCGTCGTGATCGCGGTGGACGACGAGGGCGCTAATCTGACGCTGCTCCACTCAATGGACGGCGCGTATATAGCGAGCTCGAAAATCGCGCGGGACAAGGCGTACACGGCTGTGTCGCTTAAAATGACTACGGCTGAGGCGTTGAAGGAATCTCGCGGCGGCGCGCTTGACGGACTTACGAGCGGAAACGGCATAATTCTTTTGGGCGGCGGCGAGCCGCTGAGAGCCGGAGGGAAAATCTTCGGCGGCATAGGCGTGAGCGGCGGTACGAAGGAGCAGGATATGATGCTCGCGCATTTGGGCGCGGTGTATTTTGAACACAGAATTAAATTATAAAGGAGGCTGAGGGTTCACATGGTAGATGAAAAAACCGTAAGCGATATCGTCAAAAACGTGCTTTCCGGCATGGATCTGTCGCAGTATGATTTACAGCCGAAAAGAAAGCAGCTTGGCGTTTTCGATACTATGGAGGAGGCGATAGAAGCCTGCAACAAGGCGTACGCAACTTTCAGATACTACAACAAGGAACAGAGAGAAAATATCATAAAGGAAATCAGACGCCTGACGCATGAGGAAGCCGAAATAATGGCGAAGCTCGCCGTTGAGGACACCGGAATGGGCAACGTTTACCACAAGATCTTAAAGCATCATCTTGTGGCTGACAAGACTCTCGGCACGAGCGACCTCGAAACGAGAGCGCTTGCCGGAGACGGCGGTCTTACGCTGATAGAGATGGCTCCGTTCGGAATTATCGGCGCTATCACGCCGTCAACGAATCCGAGCTGCACTATCCTCTGCAACAGTATTTGTATGCTCGCGGGCGGCAACGGCGTGCTGTTTAATCCGCATCCGCACGCAAAGAGAATTTCGGCTTACGCGGTAGACCTCGTAAACAGAGCGGTTTTGGCGGCGGGCGGTCCGGAAAATATTGTCGCGACCGTTAAAAATCCGACTATAGAATCTTCGAACACGATGGTAAATCATCCGTCGGTCAGAATGCTCGTTGCGACGGGCGGTCCGGGCGTTGTTAAGATGCTTTTGTCAAGCGGCAAGAAGGCTATCGGCGCGGGCGCGGGCAATCCTCCGGTCGTAGTTGACGATACGGCGGACATTCCGAAGGCGGCGAAGGATATTATCGACGGCTGCACGTTCGACAACAACCTGCCGTGTATCGCGGAAAAAGAGGTTTTCGTTCTGAAAAACGTGGCTGACGAGCTGATACATAACATGATAAAAAACGGCGCGTATCTGATAAACGACGCGCAGGTAAAGCAGCTTGAGGACGTTGTTCTGCAGTGGTCAAAGCCCAAGAAGGAGGGCGACAAGCCCAAGCGCGTTATAAACAAGGACTATGTCGGCAGACCGGCGAAGCTTATCTTGTCGAAGATAGGCATAAACGTCGGCGACGATATCCGCTGCATAATCTGTGAAACGGAATTTTCGCAGGCGTTCGTTCAGACGGAGCTTATGATGCCGATTTTGCCTATCGTAAGAGTTGACAATTTCGACCAGGCTGTTGAAATGGCTGTAAAGGCGGAGCACGGAAACCGCCACAGCGCGCATCTGCACTCGAAGAACGTGGATCATATGACGCAGTACGCGAAGGCTATCTGCACGACTATTTTCGTAAAGAACGCTCCGAGCTACGCGGGTATCGGCTTTAACGCCGAGGGCTGGACTACGTTCACGATAGCGGGTCCCACGGGCGAGGGTATAACCTCTCCGAGAAGCTTCACGCGTATAAGACGCTGTGTGCTTTCGGACGCGCTCAACATTATATAATCAATCAAAAATTAAATAAGAAAAGGAGTGATCACCTTGGCAATAAATGAAAACGAGATCGCCGCTCTGGTGAAGCAGGTATTGAGCGAAATGACAGGCTCGTCGCCCGTTTCCTCCGCTCCGGCGTATGCCGCTCCGAGCGGCGGGGGCGCGATCCCGAAAACGGCGAAGGTCGCTATGATGACGAAGCTTAAGCACTTCGAGATCCAGGAATATCCTATCCCCGAGGTCGGCGACGACGATATACTCGTAAAGGTCGAGGGCTGCGGCGTATGCGGCACGGACGCGCACGAGTACAAGAACGATCCGTTCTCGCTTATCCCTGTTGTTCTCGGTCACGAGGGTACGGGCGAGATAGTGAAGATGGGTAAAAATGTCAAGGCTGACAGCGCGGGCAAACCGCTCAAGGTCGGCGACAAGGTCGTTACGTGTATGATATTCAAGGACAATCCCGATATCACAATGTTCGATCTCAACAAGCAGAATGTGGGCGGCGCGGACGTTTACGGACTTCTTCCCGACGACAACGTTCACCTGAACGGCTGGTACAGCGACTACATATTTAT
>CANQXJ010000022.1 GCA_947627795.1 uncultured Clostridia bacterium | reverse complement strand
CGCCGCTTGAGAGGACAGTTTATCAAGCTGTGTCATAGCTTCGTCGATTTTTTCATCAAGCTGCTTGATTGCCTGTTGCAAACAGATATTAAGGCTTTGTTCGCTCCGGTCGAATCATCGAAAGGATTATCTGCCAATACGAAAGCAAAATATCACCGCATACTTTCGAGCATATTGACTACAGCGGTGCAATGGCAAATAATCCCGTCTAATCCTTGCGAGCGTGTAAAGCCTCCGCAGATTGAATATAAGGAGATGTCGATGCTTGACGAAAATCAAACCAGCCAGCTTATAGAATGTCTTAATGATGAACCCACAAAATATAAAACAGCTATAATGCTCATCTTATATACCGGCTTGCGGCGTGGTGAATTATGCGCTCTCACATGGAATGATATTGATTTTGAGAAAGGTCTTGTCGATGTAAACAAATCCTTACTTTATACCCCAAGACAAGGCGTATTCGAGGACACAACAAAAACGCGCGGCTCAAAACGTGTAATTAAAATTCCTCCTGCCATGATAGACTTATTGAAGTATTATAAGGATGAACAAGACCATATGAAAAGTCTCTTGGGAGATCAATGGGAGAACAGCAACAGAGTATTTGTATCTGATATCGGCGGCAATATGCACCCAGACACGCTTTCACACTGGTACAAGAAATTCATAAAAAGGCACAATTTGCCGGAAAGTCACATACATACATTACGTCACGTATCGGCAACCTTACTTATTGCCGGAGGGACAGATATTGTTACTGTAGCCAAACGGCTTGGACATTCTACATCAACTACCACGTTAAACATATACGCTCACGCAATTCGGTCGGCAGACGCAGCGGCTTCCGAAGAACTTCAGAATGTACTTTCGCCGGACAAGAATTATAAGCAGGGTAAAAAGAATAGCGAATAAAGGTTCGTTGGGCTGACACCTATAAAACTCGAAATTAAAGCCGCATATCAAGGCGGAGAATTGATGAGCAACAAAAAAATCAGTTATTGAGGGAGATTACAGCACTGTGGTGCTGTAATCTCCCTTTAATTTTTAATCGAAAGTTATACATATGAAGCGATACTCAAAGGACGAAGCCGTTTTAATTGCGGTAACGTATATTGATTGCCAAGTCTAAATATTTTATCTTAATTATAGATGATTGGTGGACAAATGGTGGACAGAACTCGGAAAGCCCTTAAAACCAAAACACCGCATAGTGCCAAAAATGGCTTAACTATGCGGTATTTCATGGAGCTAACGAGCGGAGTCGAACCGCCGACCTCTTCATTACCAATGAAGTGCTCTGCCTACTGAGCTACGTCAGCAAAACTACTTTTCTATTTTAGCATAGACATATCAATAAGTCAAGGCTTTTCTTGTGTTTTCTTAAAATTTTCCCTAAAAAATCGCCCGAAGCTATAACGCTTCGGGTGGTTTTTTACAGCTTATTCATGATAATTTTTTCCAGCTCGTCATGATCTATATCCGATTTATATATATCAAAATCCCTTTCTCCGGATTTATTTCCCATTTTAAAGCTTTCGTGGTCGGCTTCGGCTTCCTTGACTGTGGAAATGCCGTGCTCGTACCAGCGCTTTATGATTGAGTTCATATACGGAAATGAAAGCTTTGTCGTCTGCAATACGCAGTATTCGTACGCTAGCGCGACCATGTCCTCGCTCATACCGTAATCCGAGCGCCATGTTTTTAAGAACATTTCCTCGGTTTTTGACAAATTTCTGTTTTCGATTCCGAAAAGCTTTCTGAGCGATGAATAATAGCTGCTCTTGTCGCGCTCATCGCTGGTGTAGGTTTCAGCCGCGCCGATGGTGGTTATGCCGTTCTCGTGCCATGTTATCGCCACCTTTTCGATGTAGTTCATGCTGCGCTTACCCTTCGATACGCAGTATTCGAGCAGCATGGAAATAACCTCGGGCGAAAGACCAAGCTCGTCGTAGAACCAGTAAAGAGTTTCCATATCCTTGGGGCTGAGCGTTTTGCCGAGTATTTCCTGCGCCACAACGCATAAATCGGCAAGCGATTTGTTTTCCGTCATGATCTCCGCGATTTCCGCCGGAGTTTTCTGAGTTTTAGCGGCTTTTTCTGCGGGCTTGTCCGATTTAGCCTTACCGGTTGTGCCGAAAGCAGCGCCGGGCGACATATCGAGCGCACCTGCTGCGCTCCAGTAATCGAGAGCGTTGACAACATCGCTTTCGAGAAGCTTCAGATTTTTTGCGATTTCGGCAGTATCCTCCGAAACTCTCTTGCGAGCGAGATTCATCGCGTAAAGATACACCTTCACATACGCGCCGTTAGCGTCAGCCATATGCTTTTCCACAAATTCGGCGGGCACGGGAATAAAATCTATGTTCAAACAGAATCCGGGCATTTCACAGTCCTCCTTTTAAATCGTCCGAAAGGGGCGTATTCCTATTATACAACGATTGGACGAAAAATGCAAATTTTTTTGATTTTTTTTGGAAAATTTCAAAATATGCAATGTTCTCTCAAATATAAAAGTCGAAAACCTTCGGCAACGCCGGAGGTTATTAAAACATACTTATGGGTTCGCCGCGTTATCTCACGCTTTAATTTTTCGGGGAACTCAAATATTTTATAATCGGCAGATATATTTCCGCCGTCGTGCCTTTGCCCTCGCCGGGGCTTCTCAGCCAAATTTTGCCGCCGTGCTTTTCCACTATCTGCTTCGCTATGCCCAAGCCCAGACCGCTGCCTTTTATGCTTCTCGCCGCGTCAACTCGGTAGAAGCCCTCGAATACCTTGCGAAGCTCCGAGTTTTCTATGCCTATTCCGTCGTCCGTAAAATGCGCGTACACGCCGCCGTCCTCGATCGTCACTGATACCGCGAGAGAGCCGCTGTTTCCTTTTTTGTATTTTATCGCGTTGTCGATAATGTTCGCGATAACGCGGCTCATTTTTTCATAATCGAGCTTTACGTACGCCTTCTCGTTCGGTAAATCGAGCGTCAATTCCATGTTGTTTTTTTCCAAATCAAGGCGGTAGTCGTTTATAAAATCGCGCAGGAAGTCTATGAAATCAGCCGTTACGAAGTCGAATTGCAGCTTTGACAGCTCCAGCTTCGAGAGTGTGGAGAGGTTGTTTACCATATCGTCTATCGCGACCGCTTTCGCGTAGATCGTGTCGAGATATTTTTCCGTTTTCTCGGGCGTGTCGGCTATTCCATCGCGTATTCCCTCGATGTAGCCCTTTATCGAGGTTACGGGCGTTTTTAAATCGTGCGATATATTAGCCAAAAGCATACTGCGCTCGCGCTTCATAAGACGCTCCTTTTCCTCCGCGCGTTTGAGGGATTGACGCATATTTTCAAAATTGGCGCATAAATCGTCAATTTCGCCGTATTGACTGCCGAGCACCTCAAACGACAAATCTCCGTCGCTCACCTTATCCGCCGCCTCCGCGAGAGCCGTTATCGGCTTAGTTATGCTGTGCGCGAGCATATTTGTGAGTACGGTGAGAGTTATAATCAAAACCATTCCGCACAGCGTTGCCCATACGAGCACCCAGTAGATCGCGCTCGGATTGTCGCGGAAAAACGTGCCTACCGCTCGGATGAGTGTGGCGGGGTTTATCAATGCGGCGCGGGTGATATGCATTTCCTCGACGGGAAAGCGCATTACGAACACGAGGAAAAAACATATGCTGATAACGCCTATCATAGCGATGGGCGCTATCAGCATTATTAGGTTATAGATGGTAAATTTGGTTTTTATCTTCATGTTCGCGCCCTCGCGCACTCACGCTTTAATATTTTATCAACCCCGCACAGCGCATATCCGCCTATTACATACGCCGCCGCGATCACGCCTACGCATATTACCGCCGTCCGCGCGCCGATTTCGGATACGTTTAAAAATATGTACGGATACCATTCCACGTAATCGCCCCAAATCATCACCGCCGCGAGATACGCCGTCGGGATCATCGTCCACAGGAATGGGTCGTATATTTTAAATCCACCCTTTTTCGCGAACAGAAGCCAATCGAGTATGGCAGCCGACGGGGATATGTAGTGCAGGAGCGTATTCGAGAGGGCGTTTGCTCCGTCCATTTCAAAGACGCTTTTCGCGAGCATGAAATGATACGCCGCCATAGTCAGCGCCACGCCCATTACGACCGCGCCGTTTAACCTTGGAAGGAAATCGCGTCCGAATACCGCCGCCGCAAGCAGGTACGCCGCGCATAGCGCGTTGCTCGTTACGGTGAAATACGCGAACATATCCCAATGCAAAAATGAGGGATTTACAATACATTGGATAATCATTCCGCATATGAACGATGCCGCGGCGGCGAGTTTGAATGAGATCGATAGAATGCGGTTTTTTATGTACACAGTATCACGTCCTTTGGCGCTTGCAGAACATATCGTCGGGGATGCGGGCGGCCGATGACCGCCCCTACGGGTATGGGGCATATCCGAAATTGTCGGGGATGCGGGACGTCGAGGCGCCGTCCCCTACATTTTAATTAACAATCGTAGGGGCTGGCGCCCTCGACAGCCCGGTTTTCCACATAATTTAATCAAAAATCGTAGGGGCTGGCGCCCTCGACAGCCCGGTTTTCCACATAATTTAATCAAAAATCGTAGGGACCGGCGCCCTCGACAGCCCGTTTTTCCGCATAATTTAATCAAAAATCGTAGGGACCGGCGCCCTCGACAGCCCGTTTTTCCGCATAATTTAATCAAAAATCGTAGGGACCGGCGCCCTCGACAGCCCGCAGATTACAACTACATTCCGATTTGCGCCTTATATGTCTTTTCTATCAAATATTATATACGAAATCGTGTACAAAATCAAGACCGAGCCGCTTAAAATTCCTACCTTAGCTGCCATTGAACGGAAAGGCAATAGGCTTCCCATCCATAGCTTGTGCCATTGCGAGTACGACGTAAACAGCATTTGTCCCATCGGCGAGACGTAATATTCCATATATTTGAAAATCACATAGACCGCTATACACAGGAGCATCGCGAGCGACGGGCTTTTTGAAATCATGTTTATCAGCACCGCGAAGCCTATCACCGCGATAAGCGGTATCAAATCGAGCATATACGCCCCGAACGCCGCTGTCATTACCGACGCGTTTACATTTCCCGATATGATTTGCAAAATCAGGCAGACAAGGTAATAGCCGATATAGTACGCCGCGCATAACAGAAACACCGCCGCCGCTTTTGACACGAGCACTTTCGCGCGCGTGATCGGCGCCATTATCGCGGTTTTGAGCGTGTCCTCCTGGATCTCGCTCGCGAAAAGGTCGGTTACCGCCATGAATATTATCAGCGGCGCGAGTATGTCCGTCATAAGGCGCATCATGCCGAGCGGCATATTCGTCTGAATATCCACTATTCCCGACGAAATTTTCGAAATCAACATTCCGCCGCCGAGCCTTCCTATACATATCAACGCTCCTATCGCAAAAAGTACGATGTACTTTTTGCGGCTGAGAATTTTATAAAATTCGTTTTTCATACCCAAAATCAAGCCGCTCATATGATAACCTCACCCCGCTTCTCCTTCACTACGTCAAGAAAATAGTCCTCCAGCGACGGGTGCAGCCTGAGCGCGTTTTCGGTCGTTTCAAACGCTATCAGCTCTCCTTCGTACATCACCGCCACCTTGTTGCACGTCTTTTCTATCTCGCCCGCCATGTGGCTCGAGATAAGGAACGACGCACCTTTTTCGTCGCGCATTCGCTTTATTATCTCGCGCACTTCGACTACGCCCTCGATGTCGAGTCCGTTTACCGGCTCGTCGAGTATCATCAGCTTCGGCTCGGTCAGAAACGCGGACGCAAGCCCCAATCGCTGCTTCATGCCGAGCGAGAAGCGCCCCGCTTTGTCCTTTTTGTATTGGAGCAGATGCACCATGTCGAGTACGCGGTCGATACGCCCCTGCGGCACTCCGCCGTAGATTCCGGCGCGCAGAGTCAGATTGCGGTACGCGCTCAAGTCCTTATGTATCGCGGGAGCTTCGACGAGCGCGCCGACTTCGCGCATTATTTCCTCAAAGTTATCGCTCAGATCCTTGCCGAAAACCTTTATTTCACCCTGCGAAAAGCGGTTCAAGCCCAAAATACATTTCATTATCGTGGTCTTGCCCGAGCCGTTCGGTCCGAGGAGGCCGACTATGTCGCCCTCCTCAACCGTGAGACTTATATTTTTTATTCCTCTGCCGTTTCTGTATAGCTTCGTGAGACGGCTGATACTGATTACATCACTCATTTTCTGTCCTCACAATTATCTTTAGCCTACTGATTCCGCCGCTTCCTTGTATACGATATTTCCGTCGCTGTCGAATTGAACGTGATAGCTCTGCTGAGCGTCGCGGTCATAGTAGCTCGTATCCTCGGGCATTGTTGACGGATCGAAGCGCTCTACCGTAGTCGTGCCGTAGTTTGACATTTCGAGATTTGCTTCTATCGTAAGCTCGTGTTCCGTGCCGTCCATGCCTATTCCGACCATCGACGCTGTGCCGTGGTTCGCTAAAAGTCTGCCCTCGTTATCTACGGTGAACGTCATGCTCGCCGAGCGGACTATCGGATCTTTGCCGAGCATCTGAAATTCGTTGCTCGGCTCATAGCCGTTCTGCTGCGCGGTACCGTATTCCATCGAGAATATGGCGCTCAGTCCCGCGTTTACGATTTCGGGGATCTGGATATAGTCGAGGTTTATCTCGTACGTTGACTGCGTATCGTCGCCCGAAACGTAGACTATGTTGTTTTTCAAATCGCCCACGAACGTGTCAGCCGCAAGCTCAACGACGCGCATGACCTTCTTCATGGTTTCGTCCTCGTTCCTTGAAATGTTGAGGCTGCCGAGGGAGCGGTCGGGATCGTCCGCCGCGTAATTCCAGGCGTTGCCGTGCGTATTGGTTTCCTTCTCGCCGTCCTCGTTTTTGTATGTGTTCGTGTACACCATATAGTTTATGTTGTCCTGATTATGATCCTCGCTGCGATAGTAGTAATCGTCGCTAATGCCCTTGTTTTCCTCGAGCAAGCAGCTCATGCCGTTGGGCGCGTCAGCCTGCTCGTATGTGTGGGTTTCCGAAAGCGTATTGCCGTCGAGCGCGAGCTTCAGGGACACGTCCATTGTGTAGTTATCCCTGCCGACAAGCCCTTTTACCGCCTTTTTGTACACGTCGTAGCCGTTAGCCGTGGAATAATTCGCCGCGACCGCTCCGCCGAGCAGGCACACGCCCGTGACCATGCATACTATCATAGCAATTTTTTTGTTTTTCTTTTTCATGGTGATCTCTCCTTTTCCGTAAAATTTATGTATTTCGTAGCTACAATTATATTTTATCTTCCCTTCATAAACATTGTATAACACAATTATAAACTTTTTATAAACAAAAATAAAGAATTTATAAATTTTTTGGAAAAATAATATTTTTGTCGTTAAGAAAGCGGTGGAGGGGCATGATCTTTTGTCGAATCATTATGCTTTTTGCACAAATTTGCACAACATATACCGGTTTTCTCATTTTTTTGTGCATATCCCGATTCTGTTCCGCCGCCGCGCGGCGTTGATGCAAAACGGAAAAATTTTTTTATTTCCTTTTGTAGAAATCCTTTCCAAACGGTTGTTTTTCGGATTTTCCGCGCATATAATATATTATGCCGATAAAATATTTTAATTCGAATGCGGGAGATCCGCAGTAGGATTAATACGAAAAAAGACTGTTCCGACAGTCTCTTTTCGCATATTTATTTTTCCTTATTGACTGTTTTCTTTAAAAACTCGATAAACTCTCCGCGCAGATCCTCGCGCTTCAGAGCGAAATCAACGGTCGCCGCGAGAAAGCCCTGCTTGCTTCCGATGTCGTAGCGCATTCCCTCGAAGTCGTACGCGTAAACGGCTTCCGTTTCCATGAGATTTACAATAGCGTCGGTTAACTGTATCTCGCCGAGCGCGCCCTTTTCGGTCTTTTCAAGACAATCGAAGATTGCCGGAGTAAGAACGTATCTTCCCAAAGCCGCGATGTCTGACGGGGCTTTGTCGATAGACGGTTTTTCTGTCATACCGCGCATTTTATACAGTCTGTCCCCTATAGGCTCGCAGTCCAGAATCCCGTATTTATTCACGTTTTCCCTGCCGACGCGCTGCACCCCGATAACGCTTGAGCCGAGCCTTTCAAACTCGTCCGTGAGCTGCTTAAGGCACGGCTTTTCGTCGTTTACAACAACGTCGTCGCCGAGCATTACAGCGAACGGCTCATTCCCCGCGAAGCTTTTCGCGCAGAACACCGCGTGACCCAATCCTTTCTGCTCCGCCTGTCGCGTAAAATATACGTTTATTTTGTCCGTCACGCCGCGCGCGAGCTTTAAAAGCTCGGTTTTGCCGTCCCGCTCCAGCACGGCTTCAAGCTCCGCCGCTTTGTCGAAGTGGTTAACAATCGCGTCCTTGCCGCGTGAGGTTATAATAAGCAGGTCGGTGATGCCGGAGTCGATAGCTTCCTCAACAATATACTGTATGGTAGGCTTATCCACGATAGGCAGCATTTCCTTCGGCACCGCCTTTGTCGCGGGCAGGAACCGCGTTCCGAAGCCCGCCGCGGGAATTACGGCTTTCGTTATTTTCATATCTGTCGCTCCTTTCGGGTACGGGTATTCAAACTTATTATTGATTTTATAATCAGATTATACTATAATATATGTATAATTTCAAGACAAAATTGTAAGGGGGATTATTTATGCTTCATATAGGATGTCATTTATCATCGTCAAAGGGTTATTTGAATATGGGAGAAACAGCCGCGTCAATCGGCGCGGACACGTTCCAGTTTTTCACGCGCAATCCGCGCGGAGGGGCGGCTAAAGCGATCGATCCCGACGACGTTAAGGCGTTTATCGCGTTTGCCGAAAAAAATAATTTCGCGAAGATCGTCGCCCACGCGCCTTATACGCTTAATCCCTGCTCCGATAAGGAGGCTACGCGCGAGTTTGCGCTAAGTACCATGGCGGACGATTTGGCGCGCATGGAGTATACGCCCGGACAGCTTTATAATTTTCATCCGGGCAGCCATGTCGGTCAGGGCGTGGATTTGGGTATCGAATTGATTGCGAAACAGCTTAATACTGTGCTTAAACCCGATATGACTACCAAGGTTCTGCTCGAAACTATGGCAGGTAAGGGCTCGGAGATAGGGCGCTCGTTTGAGGAGCTCAGGGAAATTATTGACCGCGTGGAATTAAAGGACAAGCTCGGCGTGTGTCTCGATACTTGCCACGTTTATGACGCGGGGTACGATATTGTGAACAATCTTGACGGGGTGCTGGACGAGTTTGACCGCGTGATCGGGCTGGACAGACTTAATGCGGTGCATATAAACGACAGCAAGAATCCGTTCGAGAGCCACAAGGACAGACATGAAAAAATCGGGGACGGCTCGCTCGGGTTTGAGGCGCTGGCGCGGATCGTGAATAATCCGAGATTAAAGGATCTGACGTTTATTCTTGAAACGCCGAATGAGCTGGACGGGTACGCGCATGAGATACGCATATTGCGGGAGGCGTGTAAATTATGATTTATGTACGTATCGGCGGCGTAGGCGTAGGGGCGGTCATCGGCCGCCCGTTCCCAATGCAGCGCGGCGGGCGGCCAATAACCGCCCCTACGAGAGGCCCCCTTGTCAAAGGGGGCTGTCAGCGTAGCTGACTGGGGGATTCCTTCGCTAATTAAAAAAAAAGAATCCCTCCACCGCTACGCGGTCCCCCCTCCCTTTAACAAGGGAGGCTTATACCGCTAAATCATAATTTATAAATTTTTTCAAAAATCGGGAACTTTTTTCAAAATGGCACGTCTAATAATATATAAGAACAAAAATCTATAAACGAAAGGATGATATATATGAAAAAAAGATTAACGGCTGTATTGCTCAGCGCGGCTATGGCGGTTTCGGCGGCTGCTCCGGCGTTTGCCGCCGACGATGCGGTGGAGAAGCTTTTGCCTTCCGTTAAGGCGAGAGCCGGTATCTCGGACGAGTATACCGATTTTTCGAGCAATTACCGCGAATTTGATGGGTATACGCAGTATTATTTCGATTGGTCCGACGATGAGGATAGGAGCGTCAGCGTTTCTTATAACAGCTATGACGTTATAACCTCCTACAGCCGCTATGACGGCAAGGACAGCTATAACGGCGAGGTGACGCTGCCGAAAATTTCTCTCGGTGAGGCTAAGGCGGCGGCGCAGGCGTTTGTCGATAAGCTCAATCCCGATAAAAAGGGCGAGTTTGTCGTTGGGGATTCCGACGGCGGCGGAGCGCTTAATTATGATTATCGGTTCGATGTGGAGCGTATCATAAACGGCGTTCCGGTTTACGGCGATATGGGAAATGTGCGCGTAAGCCGCGAGGACGGAAGTGTGTCTGACATGCATATAAATTATACGCCCGCGGAATTTGCGGATATTTCAAATAAAATCAGCGCGGATGCGGCGAAAAAGGCGTATGCGGAGAAGCTGGGTATGGAGCTTGTTTATAAGAGCTACAGCGACAAGGACAAAATCGTTATGTTCCCCGCGTATGTCGTGAAAACGCCCGATAAGTATATCGACGCGCTTACGGGCGAGGTTTTTGAAATTCCCGAAATCGATAAATACGGCGTGACAAACGACGCGGCTGCTCCTATGGCGGAATCGCAGGCTGCGTCGGGCGGCTCGGCTGATAAGGGGCTCTCGAGAGTCGAGGAGGCGGAGCTTGATAAAATCGCCGGACTTATCTCGAAAGCCGATATAGAAGCGCGGATAAGATCTAACGAGACGCTGGCTATCCCCGAGGGAATAGGGCTTCAGACGATCAGCCTGCAAAGGGATTATTACGATAAGGACAGCTATACTTATTCGCTTACGTTCAGCGGCGAAAATGCCGGCGCGGGCGTGAGCGCGGACGCAAAAACGGGCGAGATAACCGACTTTTGGCGATATGACAGAAGCGATGACAGCGAAACCGAACTTGGCGAGGAGGAGAGAAGAGCCGCCGAGGATAAGGTTTTCGAGGCTCTCGCGGGCAGCGTGAAATCCGAGTACAAGTACATAGAGGACGGCGTGAACGCGGGGACGTATACGCGTATCGTGAACGGCGTGAAAGTGCCCGGCGACACGATAAGCATAAGCGTTGACAACGGCGGAAGGCTCACGTATTACGGCAGACGGTACAGTAAGGCTGAGTTTCCGTCGGTAAGCGGCGCTATGAGCGCGGATGAGGCTGCCGCAAAAATGCTTGACGCGGCGGGTTATGACGTTAAATATCTGACGTATAATACCGAAAACGGATATGCTTCGCAGCCGGTGTATATGGTAAACGATTATTCGCCTATGGTGAATCCGTTTACGGGCGAGCTTGTGAATTATCGGAACGAGCCGTACGAAAACGAAACGACTGAGCTTGTTTACGGCGATATTGACGGTCATTACGCGGCGGATAAGATAAAAGCTCTCGCGGATTACGGAATCGGCTTCGCGGGCGGTGAGTTTAAGCCCAACGAGAAAATCACGCAGAAGGATTTTCTGTATCTGCTGTCGAAAACGTTCGGCTCGTATACGGAATACGCGGATAATGACGGGATTTACTCGGAGGCGGCACGGCGCGGTATACTCGAAATAGGCGAGCGCGCGGACGATACTCCGCTTACGCGCGGAACAGCGGCGGTTATGATGATCCGCATGATGGGCGCGGAAAAGTACGCACAGCTTGAGGGGATCTATACCACTCCGTTTGACGATGTGACCGAAAACATAGGCTATATCGCAATCTTATACGGTATGAATGTTATAAAGGGCGACGGAAACGGACATTTTAACCCCGAAAACAATATGACGCGCGCGGAGGCGGCGTGCATGATTCACAGCTATCTCACGAGGTAAAATACATTTCAGCATTTCGCTCACGGCTGTAAACACAAACATAAAAGGGGTGATATGTATGACGGAAAAAATACTTATCATAGACGACGAAAAGGAAATAGCCGATTTGATCGAGCTGTACCTGCGCAACGAAAACTATTCGGTATTCAAATTTTATTCCGCTTTCGACGCGCTTGACAGCGTCAACTCTACGGAGTTCGATCTCGCTGTTCTCGATATAATGCTGCCGGATATAAATGGGTTTACCTTGTGTCAAAAAATCCGCGAGAAATATAATTATCCAATCATTATGCTTACCGCGAAAAACGAGGAAACAGATAAAATCACAGGTCTGACGCTCGGGGCGGACGATTATATCACAAAGCCGTTTAAGCCGCTCGAGCTGGTGGCGAGAATAAAAGCGCAGCTAAGGAGATACAAAAAGTATAATTCCGCGTCGTCAAACGGCGGGGGAGAGGTTATTACGCATTCCGGCTTGACCATGAACGTGAAAACGCACGAGTGCTTTTTAAACGAAAAGCCTCTCGCGCTGACTCCGACGGAGTTTCAGATACTCCAAATCCTTTTGGAAAACAAGGGCAGCGCGGTAAGCTCGGAGGAGCTGTTCCACAGGATATGGAAGGACGAATATTACAGCAAGAGCAGCAATACAATTACCGTTCACATCCGCCATTTAAGGGAAAAGATGGACGACGCTTCTATCATAAAAACTATATGGGGAGTTGGATATAAGATTGAAAAATAAGGACAGATCGGAATATTCAAATCTGAAATCGAAAATTTACGCGCGTTTTTTCATCCTGACCGCCGCGGCGATCGCGATAGTTTTCGTGCTGTACAGGCTGCTGTGGAAAAACCGCGGCGGCGATGTCGTGCTGGAAATTCTTCGTAAAGCCGGTTTGAGCCGTGAAGCTGCGGGAATAATTTATCAGAGTTATTTCCGCAACGCCACCGATATTATATGGATCGCGGCGGTAGCGTTTATATTCCTGATAATGCTGCGCTTTTTCCTTAATTGGTTCACGAAGTATTTTACTTCTATCAATAAAGGCATAGACGCGCTGCTGGTCGAGGACGATAATAAGATCCTGCTGCCGCCGGAAATGTCGTCTACCGAGGAAACACTCAACACCGTAAAGCAAACGCTCAGGCAAAGAAAGCTGGCGGCAAACGAAGCGGAGCGGAAGAAAAACGACTTGATTACATATCTCGCTCACGATATCCACACTCCCCTGACGTCGATCATAGGCTATATCAGTCTTTTAAAGGAGTCGCCCGATATGCCGAAGAGCGAGGCGGAGGCGTACCTCGATATAACGCTCGATAAATCGCTGCAGCTTGAAAAGCTGATAAACGAGTTTTTCGAGATAACGAAATACAATCTGCAGGAAATATCATTAAATAAGCAGGACACCGATATTTATTATATGCTGCTGCAGCTGACGGACGAGTTTTACCCCGTTCTTAAACAGCACGGAAACAGCATCGAGCTTAACGCGGACGAAAATTTATCGGGGCGCGTTGACGCGGAAATGCTCGCGCGCGTATTCGGTAACATTCTGCGAAACGCCGTATCGTACAGCTATCCCGACACTGTAATCAATATCAACGCCGCGAGAGATTATGAAAATATTGTTATCTCGGTAAGCAGCAGGGGAAGGACTATTCCGAAGGAAAAGCTGAAGTCGATATTTGAAAAGTTTTTCAGAGCCGACGAATCGCGTACCACAAATACGGGCGGCGCGGGGCTTGGTCTCGCCATTGCGAAGGAAATAGTAACGCTGCACGGCGGCTCAATCGGCGCGGAAAGCGAAAACGAAATTACGACGTTTACCGTCCGCATACCCGCGTTATGAAAATATTAACGCAATCTTATATTGATAATTCTCAATCCGACAAGGTCGGATATTTCAGCCGCGTTACCGTATTGAATTTATGTGACGAATATTGTTTACAGTATTGACAAAAATCCATGGATATAATATAATTAAATTAGATAAAATTGTTATAAATTTATCATTTACAATGATGTGTTTCTATGATACAATAATACCAACACACATAACTGCGCGGGCTTGGAGGATTAAACTCCGCAAGGGCGGAGTTAAGAACAATATTCATCAACGTGAAGAAAGGAGAATTATATGAAGAAAGGGAAATTTTTATCATTACTTATGGCGGTGGTGATGGCTGTGTCGGTGCTGCCGATGAGCCTGATAAACACGGCGGCGGCGGGAGAACCCGTCAG
Source organism: uncultured Clostridia bacterium (assembly GCA_947627795.1). GTDB lineage: Bacteria > Bacillota > Clostridia > UBA1381 > UBA1381 > CANQXJ01. The sequence goes on along the minus strand of CANQXJ010000022.1, from coordinate 14,070 downwards.
AATATACGCGCTGAAGTTCAGGGCGCATCCGCAGACGTACAGCATTTTTGAAGAAACTGTACCGAATAATATGCTGTGGGCGGAGTTCATCAATGAGACAGACCATGAGGCGACATACCATCAAGAGTCAAGAACGTATGAGCTTGACGGCAAGTACTATCAGATTGAAATCTCGCGTCCCCAGCACGGCCCGAGTGAATCGCCGCATCCGGCAGCGTCAATCGTTCCCGAAGAAGATGTGTCGGGTCACGTTAAGGATGAGTATGCCGACGGTCAAGCGAGACACATCTACCACGGCTGGGAGATAGGAAAGGAAGAAGACGGAAAGGACGGCTTGTTTGAAGCGGACACTGAGCGCGAGTATCAAGTCGGCGACTATACCGCGACACTGAATTTGCTTACAACGGAAGGTGCACCCGAAAACTTCGCGGCGACCGAAAGCCTTCAAAAAACAAAGGTTAATTCCAAAGATCTGACGATTGTGGACATTACATACACGCTCAGTGATGAAGATACAAGCGCCGGCTATAAGTTGAAGTGTCCGATGCACGAATCGCCGGAAAACTCAATAAATGAGCTTGTTGCGGTCGGCGACTTGACAGCCGTTGTAGACCCGAGCCTTAACAGCGAAGCCGTGGAGGCGGAGCCGAAAAAGGTAATCGTAGGATGGAAGGTTGTAAAGAACAAGGAACAAAAAACACTCAGCGATCCGATAGGCAACTACATTCCCGATGATGGTCAGGATGGATTTGAGGACGAGGATACAAGCGACCACAAGTTAACGCTCCAGGCGATACTCGACGAGCCGAAATCGTATGCGTATGAGATTACTGATAACATCGACCACGGCGAGAATTTATTCCCGACGACGGAGCCGAGCACTGAACCCGCACCCGTGTCGTTTAATAACATTGCCAAAAAGGAGAAAATCGAGTACGAGCCGGAAGGAACGATAGAGCCGATTACGCTGCGCCTTGTAAACAAGGGTAATCAATGCTCGTACATCTATGTAAAGTCAGACAACGACGTATTCACGGTTGAGCGAATAAACAAGAACACAGGCGCGGAAGCCAAGAAGCCTCTTTATCAGGGCGGTCTTGACGCATTTGACCCGGTATTCTGGTACATACCGCCGGAGAATGTCGTAACTGAGCATAATAGAGAACACTCCGAGGAAGAGTGGTTTAACTACGCCGATATAAAAATCACGCCGAAAAAGGGTTTGTCCGTCGGCAAGCACACGGGCATAATCAACGTAATAAACAAAAGCGAGTCGGTTCTCGGAAAACAGTACAAGGTTGAGATTGAAGTTTCAAAGAGAGAGGTTCAGATAGCTCCGCAGAATGTGGAGAAGCCGTACGGAAAGGAGCTTACCGACGCGGATATTTTGTGCGACGTATACGACAGCACCGGAGCAACGAAAATTGCTTCAAACAAGAAGGCATCGGAGCTCGGAGTGCCGACATCGTTCAGCAAAAATATTATCCAAAGCGACGGTATGAGAAAGGACGCCAAAGTAGGCGAGGGAACAAGCGATGGCAAGTACGTTTACAAGGCGCTTGCCGATGTGAACAGCGCAAATTACGATATTAAGCTTAAACCCGACCTTGATACAGGTATAACGGTTATAAAGGCAATGCCGGAGCTTGAATCGGTATCGCCGAGAGGTATGTTTAAAGACGCAGCGCTGAATACATCAAAGCTGACAGGCAGATACAAGAACCCCCATTCGGGAGATACCGTTGAAGGTGAGTTCGCGTGGGTCAAAGGTGAGGAGATAATGTCGCAAGTCGGAACGGAAAGCAGAAATTATCAGTTTACACCGACCGATTCGGCTAACTATGAAACACCGGAGCAAGGTACCGCGCAGGTTGTTGTTTCGGAAAAAATACCAACAAACCTTACGGCGAAATCGCTTACAAAGACATATAACGGTTTGCCGCAGTCCCCAAGCTTTACATGGGAGAGAACCGGAGCGATAAACCTCGATCACTTAACCGTAAAATACAAAAAAGTAGAGGATGGCAACACGAATTTTGCGGAGGACGAGGATTACTCGCAGTATAAGGACCTTCCGAAGGATGCGGGTACATATAAGGTTCACGCGACATATCCGGCAACAGAGGTAACCTCGAGTACGGTCAGGGCATACTCCGAGGGCGTTGCTAACGCGATTATGACGATAGAGCCGTATACGCTCGAGTTAAACCCGTTGACCGGTTTCATAAAGAGTAAGATGTACGACGACACAAATAAAGCCGAGGTAGATATATCAAAGGTTACGTTCAAGAAGAAGCCGGTTCCGGAAGATGACGTTAAGGTAAAGGCAAGCGCGTTTACGGCGACGTTTGACTCGACTTCCTTTGACCCGTACTATCCCAAGAATGTCAGAATTGCGGTCAGCGGCGAGAACGCGCTCGAGGGCGCGAAGGCGGCAAACTATAAGATAAACGACACGGAGCTGCACGCGACAGGATATATATCACAGCAGCGTCCGATCAAGCTCGCGTTAAAGGAAACAATAAAGAAATCCTACGGCGGCACATACACGTTTACTTCAAACGATTATCAGGCGGCGACCGATCAGCCCGAATCGGGCGGACTTGTCGGAGACGATACGGTTGACATTGTTCGCGCGACGGTAACGGCTGTGAAGGACGGCGTTGACGGCGCGTCGGCGGAAGCTCCCGTTGGTGAATATGACGTTACCGCAACGACGTCGGGCGCAAGCGGATACAACTATGCGGTAACAGCCGACTCACTCGGTAAACTTGTGGTCGAGAAAGCGACGCCGAAAGAAGAGGGCGAAGTCAGCGCAGAAAACGGTAAGGTTGGAAATACTCTTGAAAGCGTAAAACTCGACGGTAAGTTTATAAATCCGAATAACGCGGCTATGAGCGTGGACGGCAACCTTGAATGGGAAGCCCCGAAAACGACGCTTACAGAGGGCACAAACTCCTACAACTGGAAGTTTACACCGACCGGCGCGGACAAGAATAATTATAATGAGACGAGCGGCAGCGTGTACGTTACGGCAGGCAACAAGGAACCCGCGCAGATAACGCTTACCGTGCCGGAGGAGGACGTGGTTTATGACGGACAACCGCATCCCGCGTCGGCAACTTCGACTGTTGTTGGAGCGGATATTACGATTGAATATGCAAAAACGGATATAGAGCCGCACGACGACGCGTCGTCAGAGCCTTCATGGACTTTGATGCAGCCGGTAAACGCGGGTACGTACCAGGTTCGCGCAACGGTTAAGGAGACCGAGGACTACGCGTCGAATACCGAGGAAAAAGTCATGACAATTCTCCAGGCAGAGCCTACAGGCTCGGTTACAGCGGGTAATGTTGACAAGGGCGCGCACCTGACTGATTCTGTGCTTACTCATGATTTTAAGGATATTAACAACACACCGCTTGAGGGCTTGTTAACATGGGATAAGCAGGGAGTAAACTCTCCGACCGATGTTGTGGTAGAGCCGGACACAGATTATAAATGGGTATTCGCTCCCAACGCTGACAGTGATGGCAACAACAACTACAAGACAGTGACAGGTACGGCGAAGGTGGAGTTTAACGTAGATAAGCGCAAAGCTGCTGCCGAGATTTACAACTTGCCTGCGGACTATGACGATATCGGCGATTACGCGTACGTAAACGTTGACGGCACTAATTTGAAGATCGGCGACACGGTTCAGTTCTATGCCGACGAGTCGAATCCGAACCCCGAAAGCAACGCGTTTTTGATAACCGATAACATGGAAGGCTGGACGCTTGTTAATCTTGACGACGACGCGCTTAAAGCCGAGGGCGGAGTACTTTATCTGAATATCAAGGGTTCAACGGAAGCGACAAAAGTAGAGTATAAACCGGAAATCGGATTTAAGATAACCCCGACGCAGATTTATATAAAAGAGACCGAAACCGCTGATGTTTCAATCGAAAAAACGCATGATGACTATGTTGTAAACAAGGTGACATGGGCAACGGATCCGGAAACAATGGCGACCGTTGAGGGCACGAAGGCGGATAACGGCATGACGGCGAAGGTAACGGGCGTGAATGACGGCGTTGTGTCGCTTACGGCGACTGTGGAGTTCAAGCACCCCGACGCGGAAAGAAACCCTGACAAGACGATTATATTGACAAAGCCGGCTACAGTTACGGTTGCGGAGGAACAAGCTCCCGATTACACGTATACGACAAAGCCCGCTACAAATGTTACGGCGACGGGCGCTACGCTTAACGGTCATGTCGATATAAAGACCTACGGCAATACGATAACGCCGAGAGCGGTTTGCCTGTTTGAGATTTGGAAAAAGAGCAATCCCGACGAAAAGAGGTCTATAGGCAAGGATAGTCCGTCTACTCTGACGCAAAGCGGCGATTATAATTTCGCACTTGACGATTTAGAGCCGAATACGACCTATGTATACCAGGCAGTCGGCATAGCGGGCGATACGGTAAAACCGGGTGAAACTGTTGAGTTTACAACGGAACCTGAGCCGGATCCCACGCCGACGGTAAATCCGGGCGAACCTACGCCGACAGCTGCTCCGACAGATAATCCTACGGCAACCCCGACGGTAACTCCGACAGCAACTCCGACTGCAAAGCCGACAGAGCCGACGGCGACACCGACTGCAAAGCCGACAGAACCGACAGCGACACCGACTGCGAAGCCGACAGAACCGACAGCGACACCGACTGCGAAGCCGGCAGAGCCGACGGCGACACCGACTGCAAAGCCGGCAGAGCCGACTGCTACCCCGACTGCGAAGCCGACAGAGCCGACGGCGACGCCGACTGCAAAGCCGACAGAACCAACGGCGACGCCTACGGCAAAGCCGACAGAACCGACGGCGACAGCGACACCGACTGCGAAGCCGACAGAACCGACGGCAACACCTACGGCAAAGCCGACAGAACCGACGGCGACGCCTACGGCAGCACCGTCAAACAATCCTACTCCCGAGCCTGTTGATAAAGTGGAAATTGTTGAGACTTTTGAAGGCAAGCTCGAAATAAAAGAGAGCGTTGACGCTGAAAATAATGAGGTAGTATTCGATATAGAAGTGAAAGAAACTATTCCCGAGTTAAAGAATATACAGCTCTTCGAGGCGGAGTATGACGCAGAAGGCAGATTGATCGGTCTTAAGATGAGCGCTAAGGCTGCCGTGGAAAACGGACATATTACAATTAAAACAGAGCTTCCCAATCCGGAAGCGGCGGAGTATAAGTATATGCTTTGGGCGGATAATAACAACCCGATTATAAAAGCAATAACTAAAATTCAATAACTGAAATATTAAAATCCCGGGGCTTGCCCCCGGGATTTTTAAATTAATACTGTTCGTTATTGTTATTGCTGCTGTTATCGTTATTCTTGCTGTTTGTCTTTTGATTTTGTGACTGCTGGTTGTTCTTGTTGTTCTGTGTCTGATTTTTGTTTTGGTTCTGGTTGTTTTCTTTGCTTTTGCTCATTGTAAAACTCCTCCTCTCCTTACCTCTATATTTCCCAAAAATTCATATAATATTCATTTAAAATACTTGAAATTATTTTGAAAAAATGATATAATTTATAATGAGATATTATTGAATTAAACGATTAAATTATAAGTTACAGGGAAATAAAAAACGATTATGACAGAAAGAATTTGGAATTATAAGAATAAAAATCTGAAATCGGAAACAGTAACAGCGGCGGCGGAGAAATACCGAATACCGCGCCTTCTTGCGACTGTTATCCTGAACAGGGGAATAGACGAGGAGCATATGAAATCGTATCTCGCAAAAACAATGCGCGATATACGAAACCCTCATCTTATGCTCGATATGGAAAAAGCCGCGAAGCGGATTGCGGCAGCGCTTGAAAAGTATGAAAAAATTGTTATATACGGCGATTACGACGTTGACGGAATAACATCTACGGCACTTTTGTACGACTTTCTGTCATCACAGGGGGCTGACGTTGATTACTATATCCCCGACCGCAAGGGCGAGGGATACGGAATAAATATAATGGCGGTGAACAAGCTGGCGAGACAGGGCACGAAGCTGCTGATTACCGTTGACTGCGGAATTACGTCGATAGGCGAGGTCGAGTTTGCGAAGCTCCAGGGCGTGGACGTAATAATCACAGACCACCATACCTGCAAGGAACGCCTCCCGATGGCAGCGGCGGCGATAGTAAACCCGAAACGCCCCGACTGCGATTATCCGTTTGACGGGCTTGCCGGAGTAGGCGTGGCGTTCAAGCTGATGCTCGCGGTTGTAATGGAGCTTGGACTTAACACAACGGAATATTTCAAAAAATACGTGGAAATTGCCACAATAGGCACAATAGCGGACGTAGTGCCGCTGATAGACGAGAACAGAACGATAGTCTCGAAGGGCTTGCAGGCATTGCAGCATCCGTCGCTTCCGGGACTGCGCGCGATAACTGAGGTCGCGGGGGTGGCTGATAAGCCTCTCGACTCGTCCGGAGTGGCTTTCGCGATAGCGCCGCGCATGAACGCGGCGGGACGGCTCGGCACGGCGAAAACAGCCGTGGAGCTGCTGCTTACGCGTGATGAAAATAAGGCGCGTGAAATCGCTTTGCAGCTTGACGCGGAAAACAAAGAGCGTCAGGCGATGGAGCAGCAGATTTTTGAGGACGCTCTCGAGTTTATAGCGCAGGATCCGAATTTTGCGAAGAAGCGCGTTATAGTGCTTGCAAAGGAGGGCTGGCATCAAGGCGTTATCGGTATTGTCGCGTCGCGGATAAACGAAAGATTTTATAAGCCGTGCATACTAATCTCGCACAATAACGGGGTGGGCAAAGGCTCCGGACGCAGCATACCGTCGTTTAATCTGTTTGACGCTCTCTCGCACTGCGAAAAATATCTCACCGAGTTCGGCGGACACGCGGTCGCGGCGGGACTTAACTTAAACATGGCGGACTTTGACGCGTTCGTAAAGGAGATAAACAAATACGCGGACAGCGTATTAACGGATAATGACATGATCCCGCGCGTGAATATCGACTGCGAAATTACCGAGCGCGATATAAATATGGACAGTGCGAAATTTCTGTCGCTTTTAGAGCCGTTCGGTATGGGCAACGAAAAGCCCGTGTTCGCGCTTCTCGGCGCTGAAATAATGAATATTGCCCCGTGCGGCGCGGATAACAGACATCTGCGAATGAGGATAAGGAAAAACGGCGTATGCGTCAACTGTATCGGCTTTGGGCTCGGTTCGCGCGCGGCGGAGCTGGGAGCGGGCAGCGTTATTGATATCGCGTGCCAGCTCGGAATAAATAATTATCAGGGAACTGAAAGCGTTCAGCTTCTTATAAAGGATATAAAGAAAAAATAACGGAAAGGAGCGGACATATGAATACCGAAAACACTATTTTATCGCCGGAAATAATTCCGCAGCATTTAGCCGAAACGGACGCGGTCGTCGATAAAATAATCGAGATGATCAAGGGTTACGCTCCGTCGGCGAATACGGATATGGTTTATGTGGCGTATCGTCTGGCGAAGGCGGCGCATAAAAATCAGTTCCGCCGCAGCGGCGCGCCGTATATCGAGCATCCTGTGCAGCTCGCGTATATAGCGGCGCAGCTTGAGCTTGACACTACCGCGATATCGGCGGCGCTCCTTCACGACGTGGTTGAGGATACGCCGTACACCGACGCGGATATAGAGGCTCTTTTCGGAAAAAGCGTCGCGAATCTCGTGGACGGTCTTACAAAGCTAAAAAAAATCAAATACAGCTCGCACGAGGAACAGCAGGTGGAAAATCTCAGAAAAATGTTCTTCGCTATGGCGCAGGATATACGCGTTATAATCATCAAGCTTATCGACAGGCTGCATAACATGAGGACGCTCAATTTCATGCCGCGCCATAAGCAGCTTATGATCTCAAAGGAGACGCTCGACGTTTACGCGCCGCTCGCGCACCGCTTGGGTATGTCGAAAATCAAAATCGAGCTTGAGGATCTGGCGCTGAAATATCTCGATCCTGTTGCGTATGAGGAAATAGCGCAGAGCATAAAGCTCAAAAAGAGCGAGCGCGAGGATTATATAAAGGGAATTATCGTGGTGCTGCAAAACAAGCTTGAGGAGCTTGGCATAAAGGGGCAGGTCACGGGGCGAGCGAAGCATTTTTACAGTATTTTCCGCAAGATGTACACGCAGAACAAGACCATGGACGAATTATATGACTTGTTCGCGGTGCGTATCATCGTCGATACCGTCGCAGACTGCTACGCGGCGCTCGGTATGGTTCACGATTTGTACACGCCCGTGCCGATGCGGTTTAAGGACTACATCGCTATGCCGAAACCCAATATGTACCAGTCGCTTCACACGACCGTTATCGGCTCGAACGGCACTCCGTTTGAAATTCAGATACGAACATGGGAAATGCACAAGGTCGCGGAGGAGGGTATCGCGGCGCACTGGAAATACAAGGAGGGCAAGTCCGGCGTAAGCGATATGGATTCCAAGCTCGAATGGGTGCGCCAGCTTCTTGACACGCAGACGAATCTGATTGACACGGACGACTTCTTTAACACGTTAAAATATGATTTGTTCGCCGACGAAGTATTTGTGTTCACGCCTCAGGGCAAGGTTATATCGCTGCCGGCGGGAAGCACCGTGATCGACTTCGCGTTCGCTATTCACTCGCAGGTAGGCTACAAGATGAGCGGCGCGAAGGTAAACGGCAAAATCGTGCCGAATAACTATGTTATCCAGAACGGCGAAATAGTTGAAATTCTGACTACGAACACGCGCGGACCGAGCCGCGACTGGCTGAATATCTGTAAAACGTCGCAGGCGAAAAACAAGATAAATCAATGGTTCAAGCGCGAGCGAAGGGACGAGAATATAGTCCACGGCAAAGAGTATATAGAACGCGAGTTAAGGCGCTTGGGCAACACTCACGCGCAGCTTTTCCGCCCCGAATGGGTGGAATCCATGATTCGCCGCTACGGCTTCTCATCGCTCGACGATTTATACGCGAGCGTCGGCTACGGCGGTCTTACGGCGCAGAAGGTCGTAATGCGGCTTCGCGAGCAGTGGATACGCGAGCAGCGTGAGCTTGAAAAGCAGCAGCGTATGGAGGCCGCGTTAAACGGCGAGAGCCCCGACGGCGAGAAGCATGTGAAGCGCACGTCGAGCAAGGGTATTATCGTCGAGGGTATAGACAACTGCCTGATACGTCTCGCGCATTGCTGCAATCCTGTGGCGGGCGATGAGATCGTAGGCTTTATAACAAAAGGCAGAGGCGTGAGCGTTCACCGCAGGGACTGCCCGAATATGCGCAGGGAAAATATGTCCGAGGAGGACAAAAATCGGTTTATAAACGTTTACTGGGACGAGGAGCGCAGCACATCGTATGACGCGAGCTTGCAGATCGAAGGTCCGAACCGCGACGGTATGATGCTCGAGGTCACGAATATTTTGGCGAATCTTAAAATACCGTTTAACTCGGTAAACGCGTATGTTACGAAAAAGACGAATACGGCTGTTATTCAGATCGGCGTTGAGATACGGAACACTTCGGATTTGGCGCTTCTTACGAAGAAGCTGAAGCAATTACAGGGCGTTACGAGCGTCAGCCGTATAGCGAATTAGGGTGCGGGTATGGAAAATATAAAAACAAGCATTAAAACCGAATATATCAAGCTCGACCAGCTCCTGAAATTCGCGGGTATCGCCGAATCGGGCGCGGAGGCTAAGGATATGATCCTTGACGGGATCGTGTCCGTGAACGGCGAGGCGTGCGTAATGCGCGGCAAAAAGATACGTTCGGGCGACTATGTCACGGTTGAGTTCGAGGACGAAACGGTGAGGATCGACGTGGGGGCGGAATAGATGTATATTTCATCTCTTACATTGCAGAGCTTCCGCAATTACGATAAGGAGCGGATCGAGTTTTCGCCGCGCACCAACGTGATTTTCGGCGACAACGCGCAGGGGAAAACGAATATTCTTGAGGCGATTTATATGTTCGCCCAGGGCAAGAGCCACCGCGCGCACACGGATAAGGAGCTTATCGCGTTCGGAAAGCATTTCGCGAAGATTGGCATAGAGTTCCACGACGCCGACCGCGATTACAGCGGGCTGATGCAGCTTAACAGGGGCGGGAAAAAGTCGATAAAAATAAATCATGTGCAGATAAAAAAGCTTAGTATGCTGATGAATTATCTCAACGTCGTGATGTTCTCGCCGGAGGATCTCGATTTGGTAAAAGGCTCGCCTACAAATCGGCGGCGGTTTATAGACTCGGCTGTAAGTCAGCTCAATCCCCCGTATCTCGTGAATCTGATCGACTATCACAAGGCGCTCGTACAGAAAAACAGCCTTTTGAAGGAGCTTCGCAGGAAGGGGCGGCAGTCGGATATGACGCTCTCGGTCTGGAACGAGCAGCTCGCCGAGGCGGGAGTTAAAATTATGAAGTACCGACGCGAATTTCTTGAAAGCCTGAATTTGTTCGCGGCTGACATACAAAAGGAAATCTCGGGCGAGGAGCTTAAAATATCGTATGCGCCCAACATTCACGGCGAGGTTACGGCGGATGAGTTTTATAACCTTCTCGAAGCGAATCAAAAACGCGAAATCGAGCTTACAAGCGCGGTTCTTGGCGTTCAGCGAGATGATATGACGATAACGGTAAACGGGCGCGAGGCTCGCGTTTACGGCTCGCAGGGGCAGCAGCGCACGGCGGCGCTGTCCGCAAAAATAGCGCAGGCGGATTATATCGAGAGCATAAAGGACGAATATCCCGTGCTGCTTCTCGACGACATAATGAGCGAGCTGGACGTGCGGCGCAGATTGTATCTTGCCGAAAAAATCCGCGACAAGCAGGTTTTTATCACCTGCACCGATACGGATCTGATCGACAGCACCGACGACACGCGGCTGTTTCACATAGAGGGAGGAAAAGCGGAATGTATCTGAACGTAGGCGCGGATATACTCGTGAGAAAACGGGATATAATCGGCATTTTCGATATGGACAACACCACCGTCTCGCGGCTCGGGAAGAGCTTTCTTCCGAAGGCGCAGCGCAGCGGGATAATCATAGACGCGGCGGAGGATCTGCCTAAATCCTATGTAGTCGCGGACAGCGGCGGCGAAACGAGAGTTTATTTCTCGTCGCTCGCGTCAAAAATATTGGCAAGACGCGCAAATACGTCGATAATTTAGTAAAAAATAAGATTTATATAGAACAGGAGAAATTTCAATGAGCGAAAGAGTAGAAGTAAAATACGACGAAAACCAAATACAGGTCCTCGAAGGTCTTGACGCGGTCAGAAAGCGTCCCGGTATGTATATCGGCTCGACGTCGTCGGCAGGTCTGCACCATCTTGTTTACGAGATAGTGGATAACTCTATCGACGAAGCGCTGGCGGGTTATTGTACCGAAATTATTGTAAATCTCAACGCCGACGGCTCAGTTACCGTTTCGGATAACGGACGCGGTATTCCGGTGGGTATTCACCCGCAGCAGGGTATTCCGACGGTCGAGGTCGTTCTTACTATCCTCCACGCGGGCGGTAAGTTCGGCGGCGGCGGATACAAGGTGTCGGGCGGTCTGCACGGCGTTGGCTCGTCCGTTGTTAACGCGCTTTCGGAAAGCCTCGAGGTCGAAGTTTCCGACGGCGAGCATATCCACTATCAGAGCTACGAGCGCGGCGTTCCGACGTGCAAGCTGAAGGTGATCGGCGACACGGACAAGACGGGAACGAAAATCACATTCAAGCCCGACGCGGAAATATTTGAAACAGTCGAGTTTGACTATGACATTTTGTTAAAGCGCTTACGCGAGCAAGCGTTTCTGAATAAGGGCGTAAAAATCGTGTTCAGCGATTTCCGCTCGGACGAGCACGCTCCGAAAACGCTGTACGCGGAGGGCGGAATCAAGGAGTTTGTTACGTATATCAACCGCAACAAGGACCCGCTCCACGACGACGTTATATACTTCGAGGCGAAGCGCAAGGGCATGGAGGTCGAGGTCGCGATGCAGTATACCACGGCGTACAACGAAACGCTTCTGAGCTTCGCGAACAACATCCATACCAACGACGGCGGCACGCACGAAACGGGCTTTAAGGCGGGACTTACTCGCGTGTTTAACGACTATGCGAGAAAGTATAAAATTTTAAAGGATAAGGACCAAAACCTCTCGGGCGAGGACACGCGCGAGGGCTTGACCGCCGTTATCAGCGTGAAGGTTGAGGACGCGCAGTTCGAGGGACAGACAAAGGCGAAGCTCGGCAACAGCGAGGCGAGAACGCTTGTTGAGAGTGCGCTTAACGATAAATTATCGTCGTTCTTGGAGGAAAATCCGCGAATCGCGAAGCTGATACTTGAAAAGACATTGACCGCCGCGAGAGCAAGAGAAGCCGCGAAACGCGCGCGCGACAATACGCGTAAAAACGCGGGCTCGTCAAATTCGTCGCTTTTAGGTAAGCTTGCGCGCTGCGCCGACGAGGGCGCGGACTACGCGGAGCTGTTCATCGTCGAGGGCGACAGCGCGGGCGGAAGCGCGAAGCAGGGCAGATACAGAAAGTTCCAGGCTATTCTGCCGCTGTGGGGCAAGATGCTCAACGTCGAGAAATCGCGTATTGACAAGGTATACTCGAACGAAAAGCTGCTGCCTGTAATTCAGGCTCTCGGCACGGGAATAGGCGAGGATTTTGACATAAACAACCTCAAATACGGCAAGGTAATAATCATGGCGGACGCCGATGTTGACGGCGCGCATATCAGAACGCTTTTGCTGACGTTCTTCTTCCGCTATATGCGTCCGCTTATCGAGAACGGCAACATCTACATCGCGCAGCCGCCGCTTTATAAGGTGTTTAAGGGCAAGAACAAGAACCTCGTTGAGAAGTTCGCGTACACCGAGGACGAGCGCGACGCGTTGATTGCGGAACTGGGAAGCGGCGCGAAGGTGCAGCGGTATAAAGGTCTCGGCGAGATGGACCCGGGCGAGCTTAAGGAAACGACAATGGACCCCGAAAAGCGCACTATTCTGCGCGTGGATCTCAGCGACGCTATAGCCGCCGACGCTACGTTTACAGTGCTTATGGGCGACAAGGTAGAGCCGCGCCGCGAGTTTATCGAGGAAAACGCGAAGTATGTTTCTAACTTGGATATATAAAAATAAATCATAAAAAACGCTGTCACGGAGAATTTTCCGTGACAGCATATTTTTTATAAGAATTTAACCATATCAAATCAAGATTAAACAATACCCTGAGCCATCATAGCGTCAGCAACCTTCATGAAGCCCGCGATGTTCGCGCCCGCAACGAGGTTTGTCTTGCCGCCTACCGTGAGGTCGTATTCCTTCGCGGCAGCAACGCTGTTCTTGTAGATAGTTACCATGATGTCATGGAGCTTCGCGTCAACCTCCTCGAATGTCCATGAAAGTCTCTGCGAGTTCTGGCTCATTTCGAGAGCCGACGTAGCAACGCCGCCCGCGTTTGAAGCCTTGCCCGGAGCGAAGTATACGCCGTTCTCCTGGAGGTACTCTGTAGCTTCGAGAGTTGTCGGCATGTTAGCGCCCTCGGCAACTACCAAGCAGCCGTTCGCAACGAGCGCCTTAGCGTCGTCTATGAGAAGCTCGTTCTGCGTAGCGCACGGAAGAGCAACGTCGCACTTAACAGCCTGCCACAGACCCGCGCCCTCAACGTACTTAGCGTTCGGTCTGTAGTTGAGGTATTCCTTGATTCTGCCTCTCTGTACTTCCTTGATCTCCTTAACAGCCGCGAGGTCGATACCCTCCTCGTCGATAACGTAGCCGTTCGAATCCGAAACGGTTATAACCTTACCGCCGAGCTGCTGTACCTTCTGACAAGCGTAGATAGCAACGTTACCCGCGCCCGAGATAGCGACTGTCTTGCCGTTGAAGTCTGTGCCGAGATCCTTGAGCATCTCAGCCGCGTAATATACAAGACCGTAGCCTGTAGCCTCTGTTCTTGTGAGCGAGCCGCCCCATGTGAGACCCTTACCTGTGAGAACGCCTTCGTAAACGTCCTTGATCTTCTTATACTGACCGAACAT
>CANQXJ010000021.1 GCA_947627795.1 uncultured Clostridia bacterium | reverse complement strand
CTGTTAGGTATAATCATTACATCTGTAGTCGTACCGATGATAAAAGCAAATACCTCGGTAAAGACGCAGACCATTATTTCCAACATAATTAAAACCGCTGTTTATGCGGCACAGCAGATATATACACCTGAACAGTGGGAGGAAAAGAAGCAGTTTGCTATGGAGCAGGTAGTGCGAGGCTTGGAACAGTATGGAGTTACTCTCGACGAGGATACGATTTCAGACGCTATCGAAGCCGCATTGAAAGAGATCAAGACGGCGATAGACGGAAATTGGGACGGTTCTTCGAAAGAAGCCGTAGATAAGTTGGCAGATAAGTCGGCGGAGGTGGCGTAATGTACGTAACAATTGACACGATTATTAAAGCGGCAAGTCTGCTGACGGCGGTATCGGCTTTAGTAGGAGCTGTGTTCTTTTGTCATAAGCAGATTATGTTAAACAAACAACAGGTGGAAATCAACAAGCGGCAGAACGAGGAACTGACAGTGATATGCTACGGGCTGAAAGGTGCGCTGGAGGGACTGATCGAACACGGGTGTAACGGGCCGTGTAAGGACGCGCTTGACAAGCTGAACAAGCATTTAAACGTCGGAGCGCATATGCCGGATAATATTAAAGGGATGTAAAAAAAATAGGGCAAGGGATTTTAGTGTCCCCTGCCCTATTTTTTTACGGTTTGATATACACATATATGCTTACAATGTATATTGTCGGTATGTATCTGTATATCAAAAATGGGATAAGAGCTGGTATTGCCGTTTGATTTATTATAATAATTTTGACCACAATTTTGACCACAATTGGGTTTCAGCGTGGTGCATTTACCTGCATTTCAGTACATTTTAACACGTTTTGTCAATTTGGTCATAAACAAACAAAAAACCTTAAAAATCGCATAAATACGTGATTTTCAAGGTTTTTTTCATGGCGGAGAAGGAGAGATTCGAACTCTCGCGCCGGTTTCCCGACCTACACCCTTAGCAGGGGCGCCTCTTCGGCCTACTTGAGTACTTCTCCACGAAGTCCGTACTTTCCCGCGCGGCTGCCTTCTCGTGTGTCCGCGCGCGTACGGCGTTATTAAATTGGAGGAGAGAGCGGGATTCGAACCCGCGGACGCTCGCACGTCACCGGTTTTCAAGACCGGCTCATTCAACCACTCTGACATCTCTCCATGTCAACTGACGAAGTTTATTATAGCAAATTTTGCTCTTCTTGTCAACACTTTTTTTCATTTTATTAAAAAATTAATCTGCATAAAACTATTGATAAAAATACAGCTTTGTGATATAATATCCATATTATGAAAATAAATACAGATAAAAATAATATTATACTTACAGATACGCGCGATTTCAACCTTGATCACATATTCGACTGCGGTCAGTGTTTTCGTTTTAATAAAATTGGCGATAATACATATTTGGGCGTCGCGCGCGGAAAGGCGCTTAAAATTTCTCAGGACGGCGGCGATATAACATTTTTTGACACTTCGCCCGAGGATTTTGAGAACGTGTGGCGCGGGTATTTCGACCTTGACACCGATTATTCCGAAATAAAGGAACGGCTTTCCGGTGATTCCGTCATGCGCGAAGCGTGTGCATTCGGCGGCGGTATACGGATTCTCCGGCAGCCGCTGTGGGAAACTGTCGTTTCATTCATTATTTCGGCGAGCAACAATATTCCGCGTATTAAAGGCATTATCGAGCGCTTATGCGAACACTTCGGCGGTGCGATAAGCTACGAGGGACAAACTTTTCACTCATTCCCGGACGCTTCCGTGCTTTCCGGACTTTCGGCGGAGGATTTATCGGTCATACGCGCCGGATTCAGGGACAAGTACATAATCGACGCGGCGAAGAAATTCGCGTCCGGCGAGCTTTCGGACGAGCTTCTGAAGGGGCTGTCCACTCCGGAGGCGAAAAATAAGCTTATGTCCGTAAACGGCGTAGGCAATAAGGTTTCGGACTGCATACTCCTTTTCGGTTTAAACCGCGCAAACTCGTTTCCTATAGACGTGTGGATTAAGCGTATTATCGAGCATTGTTATTTCGGCTCAGAGCAGCGGAGCATTGACGCGATAGGCCGCTTCGCCGCCGATAAATTCGGTGATCTTGGCGGATACGCGCAGCAGTATCTTTTCTACTGGGCGAGGGAAAATAAAATCGGAATTAATTAAGGTGATGTTTTATGCTATTGGATTATAAAAGAGTGGTTGCGTATATCTGTCCGTTCTGCTCAAATTTGTCAACGCGCAAGCTGTCGCTTTTTAACTTTTCCGGAGGCGCGGACGTAAATCTTATATGTCCCGTAAACGGCTGCCACGAGGAGTGCGCGAGCATTCATCAGGGCAAAAATAAATATCGTATAGATATTGAGTGCCCTCTGTGCGGCGAAACTCATACGCATACGATAAAGCCCGCTTCCTTTTGGAATAAACGCCTTGTGACGTACAAGTGTCCCGAAACGAACATAGAGATATTTTATATTGGCGAGCACAGCGCCGTAGAGAGCGAGCTTATGCAAAATGCCGGTATTTATGATAATCTTGACAATGACTATCCCCGAGAGCTTAACGATTCGCAGATTGATTTATATAATCAGATTATCGAGCGTATACGGTATCTGTATGAAAACGACTGCATAAGCTGCTCCTGCGGGAACGACAGGATAAGCGCGGCGGTTTATGATAACAAGCTGGCTCTTTCATGCTCCAAATGTCATAAAACGCGGTATGTGGAATTCAGCGAGGATACTCTTAAAATGCTGAAAAACGCAGGCTCCGTTATTATTTAGTAATAAAAAATTAACAAGATACAAGGAGGAATTTTATTATGTTAGTATCAGCAACAGACATGCTAAACAAGGCTCGCGAGGGTAAATATGCGGTAGGTCAGTTTAACATCAATAATCTTGAATGGACAAAGGCTGTTCTCTCGACGGCTCAGGAGAATAATTCGCCTGTTATTTTAGGCGTGTCCGAGGGCGCGGGAAAATATATGACCGGTTTTAAGACCGTCGCGGCAATGGTTAAGGCGATGCTCGAGGAAATGAAAATAACCGTCCCCGTGGCGCTTCACCTCGACCACGGCACATACGAGGGCTGCTACAAGTGTATTGAAGCGGGATTTTCGTCGATCATGTTTGACGGCTCTCACTTCCCTATCGAGGAAAACGTGGCTAAAACCACCGAGCTTGTTAAGGTTTGCCATGAAAAGGGTATGTCGATCGAAGCCGAGGTAGGCTCTATCGGCGGCGAGGAGGACGGAGTTGTCGGTATGGGCGAAATCGCGGACCCGCAGGAGTGCAAGAAAATAGCCGATTTGGGCGTTGACTTCTTGGCTGCCGGTATTGGCAACATTCACGGCAAATATCCGGCAAACTGGAAGGGGCTCGACTTTAACGCGCTTGCGGAGATAAAATCGCTCATAGGCGACCTGCCGCTCGTTCTCCACGGCGGAACGGGTATTCCGGCTGATATGATCAAGCAGGCGATATCGCTCGGCGTTGCGAAAATCAACGTAAATACGGAATGTCAGCTCTATTTCCAGGAGGCGACGAGAAAGTATATCGAGGAGGGCAAGGATCTTCAGGGCAAGGGCTTCGATCCGAGAAAGCTGCTTCTCCCGGGAACTGAGGCTATAAAGGTAATCGTAAAGGAAAAAATGGAGCTGTTCGGCTCAATAAACAAGGCATAATGGAATTATTGAACACCCCTTGTCATAATTTTGATAAGGGGTGTTTTTGTGTTAAAAAAATTATTCGCAATATTCGCCGCCGTTATCCTCTCGGCGGTTACTGTAATAAGTCTTATGCATGAGGGCGCGGCAATTAAAACCATGGCGGATATGTCGGTGCCGCTGCCGGTGCTGATGTATCACAGCGTAGTTGACGACGAGAGCTTATCGGGAATGTACATAATAACGCCGGAACAGTTTGAAAATGATATAAAATACCTGTACAGCCGAGGATATAACACGGTATCAATCGAGCAGCTTATCGGATATGTTGAGCATGACGAGGAGCTGCCGGAAAATCCCGTGCTTCTGACATTCGACGACGGCTGCTACAACAATTACGCGTATGTGCTGCCGATTTTGGAAAGATACGAGGCGCGCGCGGTGTTCAATATCGTGGGCGAATTCACGGACGAGTATACGCAGAACGGCGAAATAAATCCGCTCTACAGCTATATGCGCTGGACCGAGGTATACCGTCTGTTCCGCAATCCTCATGTTGAAATAGGCAACCATTCGTACGGATTTCATTACCTTGTAAACGGCAGAAAAGGTGCGGGGAGAAAGTGGAACGAAAGCAAGGACGCGTATAAAAAGCTGTTTTATGAGGATACGAGCCTTGTTCAGGACGAGGCGGAAAGCATAACGGGGTTTAAGCCGATAATTTACACGTACCCGTTTGGGGAGTATACAAAGGAATCGGAGGAAATTCTGCATGAAATGGGATTTAAAGCGAGCTTGTGCTGCACGGAGGGAATGAATTATATAACGCACGATCCGGAATGTTTGTTCCTTTTAAAGCGCTGGAACCGTTCGGGGGAAGTGAGCACGGAGGAATTTTTTGATGAGATTGGAATATAAAAAGAGCGGGATCCCGCTCTTTACAAAATAATCAGCTCCTTCGGCGAGCTTGTGAGATTTACCGCTTTGCCGTCCTGTACCGCGACTAAATCCTCGATTCTCACGCCGCCGAACCCGTCTATATAAATTCCGGGTTCTACCGTGAGCAGATTGCCGTTTTCAATTATATCGCGGCATTTGGGCGATAACGACGGCATTTCGTGTATCTCTATTCCGACGCTGTGACCGAGTCCGTGACCGAAATTCTCGCCGTAACCCGCGTCTTTGATAATGTTTCGCGCGACAGCGTCCACGTCAGAGCATTTCTTCCCCGCCGCTATCGCTTCGATGGCGGCTTTCTGCGCGGTCAGAACGATATCATAAATTTCACGCTGTTTTTCGTTCGCGTGACCTATAGCGACCGTGCGAGTCATATCGGAGCAGTAGCCCTCGAAAATACAGCCGAAATCGAGCGTGAACAAATCGCCGTTTTCAATTACTTTATCGCTCGCCGCGCCGTGCGGCATCGCCGAGCGAACACCCGAGGCGGCTATCGTTTCAAACGAAAGCGCGCTCGCACCCTGCTTTTTCATAAAAAATTCAAGCTCCAGCCCGACCTCGCGCTCCGTCATGCCGGGCTTTATAAAATCGAGTATATGCGTAAAAGCCATGTCGCCTATCTGCTCCGCCTGAGCGATTTTTTTGATTTCGCTCCCGTCCTTTATCCTGCGCGGCTCTGTGATCTGCTTCTGCATTTCGAGAAGCTCCTTGTTTTCGCCGACTTTCTTTTTGAAACGGCGGTACTCCTTGACCGTCATAGCGCTTTCCTCGTAACCGATATACTTTTCGCCGATTTTCGCGAATATCTTTTCAAATCCCGTTTCAATCGGAACGACCTCAAAATCGGGAGCTTGCTCGCGCGCCTGGATCGTGTAGCGCGAATCGGTTATAAGCAGCCGCTTGTCGCGCGATATAAGCAGATACGCGTCGCCCGATGTAAATCCGCTGTAGTAGAAAATATTCGGATAGCTTGAAATGAGCGCTGCTTGGTTTTCGTCAAGGATTTCGCAAAGCTTATTTACCCTATCAAGCATTTTTTTCCCCCATTTCGGTCAAAGCCTCAAGCGCGAGCGTGTAGCCCTTAAATCCAAGTCCGCAAATCTGACCGACGCACTCCGGCACGATTACCGACGTATGGCGGAATTGCTCACGCTTATGTATATTTGAAATATGCACCTCGATCACCGGCAGCTTCACCGAACCGAACGCGTCGCGTATAGCGTATGAATAATGCGTAAACGCGCCGGGATTTATAATAATTCCGTCGTATGCGCCGAGAGCCGCATGGATTTTCTCGACTATTTCGCCCTCGAAATTGCTCTGAAAAAAATCGACCGCGACACCGAGCCTTTCAGCCGCCGCCGTCACCTGCTTTTCCAGATCCGCGAGAGTGCTGTTTCCGTAAATCCCGGGTTCGCGGATTCCGAGCATATTTAAATTTACTCCGTTGATTACAAGATACTTTTTCATTCCGTTTCCTCCTCTACAGCTTTTCAATCTCAGCCATAAGCTCATCTATGATTTTATCCTCGGGCACTTTTTTTACGATTTCGCCCTTTTTGAAAATAAGCCCAACGCCGTTGCCGCCCGCGATGCCTATATCCGCGTCGCGCGCCTCGCCCGGACCGTTTACCGCGCAGCCCATTACGGCTACCTTTATTGGCTTGTCTATGTTAGCCACGCGCCGCTCTACCTCGGACGCTATGGAAATCAAGTCGATCTGCGTTCTTCCGCACGTCGGGCATGATACGAGATTTACTCCCCTTTTGCGCAAGTCCAAAACGCGCTGAATTTCGTACGCCGCGTATACCTCCTCAACGGGATCTGCTGTGAGCGACACGCGCATTGTATCGCCTATTCCGTCCGCCAAAAGCGCGCCTATCCCGACGGCTGATTTTATCGTTCCGGCTCTTAGTGTTCCCGCTTCGGTCACGCCGATATGAAGCGGTATATTGCTCGCTTTGCTGAATTTGCGGTACGCCTCGATAGTCGTAGGTACGTCCGAAACCTTTATTGACACGACTATATCGTCGAAGTTCAAATCCTTCAAAATCGCGATATGCCCCGCCGCGCTCTCAACAAGCGCGTCAGCCGTCACGCCGCCGTATTTCTGTAAAAGCCTTTTTTCAAGCGAGCCACCGTTTACGCCGATTCTTATCGGTATTCCGCCCGCCTTCGCCATTTCCACGACCTGCTTAACTCTGTCCTTATCGCCTATATTGCCCGGATTTATCCGCACCTTATCCGCGCCGTTTTTCATGCACTCCAACGCGAGCCGATAATCAAAATGAATATCGACGACAAGCGGGATCGAGATCCGTTTTTTTATCTCCCTTACCGCTTCCGCCGCCGCCATATCCGGCACGGCAACGCGGATGATCTCGCACCCCGCGTCGGTAAGCCGCGCGATCTGCTCGACCGTCGCGTCAACGTCGCGCGTGTCCGTATTGCACATAGACTGAATCGCGACAGGATTTCCGCCGCCGATTTTTACGCCGCCTATATTTACTTCTCTTGTTTTCATACCTTACCCTCCGCGAGTCTCAAATACAAATCCAGCCTGCTTTCCTCAAGCGCGGCTATGAAGTTCTCAAATTCGCTCAAATCTCGCTCTACCGCGTATTTTTCGAGCGCGTTATAGTAATCTATTCTGTTTTCCTTTGCGATGTCCACGGGCAGAAATCCCGACAGCATAAGCTGATAATTCATCATCAGCCGCGCGGTGCGTCCGTTTCCGTCAACAAACGGGTGAATGCGCACAAACTCGGCATGAGTCCAAGCGGCGAGCGTTATCGGGTTATCATGCTTGTATTTTAAATCCTCGTAAAACGCCTTTATCTGCGCGTACATTTCCATTCCCGCGGGCGGAGTGTGTCCCGCGCCGCTTATGCGAACCTCCTGATTTCTGTAAATGCCGCCCTGAAAAATGTTTTCTGTGAGTATTTCGTGCAAATCCTTAACGGTGTTCTCATCAAGCAGTGCGCCCTCCGATATGCGTTTTTTTACGTAGTTATACGCTTTTTTGTGGTTTATGACCTCGTAAATCTCGAGTATCTCCTTGCCGCCAACCGAAATGCCGTCCTCAAGCACGGCTTTTGTTTCAATTAGCGTGAGCGTGTTGCCTTCGATCGCGGTAGAATTGTGCGTGAACGTAAGCTCAAAATCCTTTTCATAGGACGAGAGCGTGATTTTATCGATCCTGTCACGCATCGTGTCAAGACGCAGCTTTTTATTTAATATCCGTTCGTAATCCTGTTCTTTCATCGTATCAGCCTCATTATATCATTAAACGAAATAAACAATATCAGCGCGAACAGAAGCATAAATCCTATCGCGTGGACAGCGCCCTCCTTTTCGGGCGGCACGGGCTTTCTTCTTATCAGCTCCACTATCATAAACACAAGCCTTCCGCCGTCGAGAGCCGGTATCGGCAGGAGATTGAATATTCCTAAGTTTATCGTCAGAAGCGCCACGAGATTGAGCACATACAGCCAGCTTCGGCTGCCGGAGTTTACGGCGTTGTTTACCTCGCTTACGATTCCGACCGGTCCCGACATCATATCTATTCCGACCTTGCCCGTTACCAATCCCCAAAGCGACTGATATACAAGCTTTACAACAAATTTCGTTTCGTTCCACGCCTGCCCCCAAATGTTGAAAAATGTTACATCCTCGCTTCTCGGGGTGAAGCCGATTATATAGCCTGTCGAGGTTTCGGTCTGACCGACAAGCTCGTCGTTTTTCGGGTTTGCGTCTGAATACGGGATAGTTTCGGTGGTCGCCGCGCCGTTTACCGCGCTTGTGTATTCGATATGGTCGTCGAGATATTTCACGGTTATAACCTGCTCGGACGGTCTTATCGTGAAATCAAGCTTTTCTCCGTCACGCTCTACGGTAATCTGCGCGTCCTCGTCCGCGCTGAATTCGCTTCTGTAAAGCGTTATGTCGTCGTAAAAGCTTACATGCTTGCCGTTGATTTTCACAAGCTTGTCGCCGGGCATTACTCCTACCTGCTCCAAATAGCTGTTTTCAACTACGGAATCAATCGTATTCGTAAGCATCGGCGACGTTGCTCCGACCACGACGAGCATGATAACAAAGCCGAGTATCACGTTCGACACGCCGCCCGCTATGATCACAAGTATGCGTTTCCACACCTTCTGATTGCAGAACGCGCGCGGATCGTCCGAGTCCTCGTCGTCGCCCTCGAATTTGCAGAATCCGCCGAGCGGTACCGCGCGTATCGAATACTGCGTTTCGCCCTTTTGAAGCTTGAATATCGTAGGACCGAAGCCTATCGCGTATTCGAGTACCTTAAATCCGAGCAGCTTCGCCACCGAAAAATGCCCAAATTCGTGGAGCGATATCATCACGAGAAACATTACGATTGTTACAATTGCCGTTACCAATTATTTTTGCCTCCTATATACAAATTCCTTTGCCGCCTTGTCAGTTTCGAGAATTTCCTCCAATGAGGGATCGTTTATTTTTTCTATTTTATCCATAGCCGCCGCTATCGCGTCCGCGATCGCGAGGTACGGGATTTTTCCGTTTAAGAATAATTCCACCGCCGCTTCGTCCGCGCCGTTGAATACCGCGGGCAAATTGCCGCCATCTCGTCCGGCTCTTTGTGCCAAATCGAGCGCGAAAAATGTGTCGGTGTCCGGCTCTTCAAATGTGAGCGCCGGATGCTCGGCGAAGTTCAGCTCGTTTTTCGCCATCGCGAGTCTGTTCGGGTACGTCAGAGCGTACTGAATCGGCAGACGCATATCGGGCGCGCCGAGCTGTGCTATTATGCCGTTATCCACAAACTCCACCATCGAGTGGACTATGCTCTGCCTATGTACGAGCACCTTGATTTGGTCTATATCCACGCCGAAAAACCACTTGGCTTCAATTACCTCAAGCCCCTTGTTCACGAGCGTGGACGAGTCGATCGTTACCTTCGCGCCCATGTCCCAGTTGGGGTGCTTCAACGCATCCCCGGGCGTGATGTTTTCAAGCTCCGCGCGCGTCTTACCGAAAAACGGTCCGCCAGACGCGGTCAAAAGTATGCGTTTTATCTCCCGATCATCGCGGCAGCCTTGAAGCGACTGAAAAATCGCGCTGTGCTCGCTGTCCACCGGAAGTATTTTTACGTTGTTTTCCTTTGCCAGCTTCGTCACGATATGACCGCCCGTGACGAGCGTTTCCTTATTGGCGAGGGCTATATTCTTCCCCGCCTTGATCGCCTCGATTGTAGGCTCCAAGCCGGAAATGCCGACCACAGCCGTAACGACTGTGTCAACTCCGTCAATGCGCGCGGCTTCGATAAGTCCGTTTTTGCCCGATACTACCTTTATCGGAGTATCGGCTAATTTTATTTTAAGCTCCGCCGCTTTAGTCTCGTCCGTAACGCAAACAAGCTCCGGCGAGAACTCCCTCGCCTGCGCTTCGAGTAATCGTATATTTGACCTCGCCGACAGCGCGCGGATCTTTATATGCGGGTACGCGCGAGCGATTTCAAGCGTCTGCGTACCGATCGAGCCTGTCGAGCCTAAAACGGATATGTGTTTTTCTTCCATAATCAATCTATAAATGTCCCTGCTCCTGTCGTAAAGGATATTAGCATTATAAAATGTATAATCGGCGCGATATACAGAACGCTGTCAAATCTGTCCATAAAACCGCCATGTCCCGGGAATATCCATCCGAAATCTTTTATCCCGCTGTCGCGCTTTATCGCGGACGCTGTCAAATCGCCTATCTGCGACAGCGTTCCGCAAACAAGCCCGTATATTGCCGCTATAACATACGATCTTATTCCGGTCGGATTTATCGTAAAAATTAAATTCCACGCTCCCGAATAATGGAAATACATATTTACAATAAATGTGTATATCAAGCAAGCGATTGCCGCGCCGATTACTCCGCCTATCGAGCCTTCTACTGTCTTTTTCGGGCTTACATTCGGTATCAGCTTATGCCTTCCCAAAAATCTTCCGGAAAAATACGCGAATGTGTCACACGACCATGCGCATATAAAAATCAGCAACATATACGGCGTTCCGTAAACAGACTTTGCCAGCCACACGCAGCCCATTGATATTACAATATACAGCGTCATAAACCCGCTTGACAAAATATCCTTATAATCACGTTTGCCGTGTTCAAACACCGCCAACGCCATATAGAGCATAATTGACACAATAACCATTGCAAATACATATACATATGATATCATAAGTCTTAAGGCGGCATCATCTACAAATAATGAAAAAATCATCGGTATGGCAAGCGTAAGCGCAGCCGAGATAAACCCGACCACCTTCATCGCATTATCGGCTTTGGTCGCGGTATAGCACTCGAAAAGCATCATAAATATCACCGCCGCAAGCGCGATCGTGAATACTATCGGCGGCGCGAGCAGTACCGCTATAAATACCGCCAAAGCGACCGCGCCGGTTATAATTCTTGTTTTCATTTGTTATATCCCCCCAAACCTTCTTCCGCGATTTTGGAAATCAATTATCGCCTGTCTGAAATCCGCCGGAGTGAAATCGGGCCACAGCTTATCGGTGAACCACATTTCCGCGTAGCTTACCTGCCAAAGCATGAAGTTTGACAATCTCTGCTCGCCGCTCGTGCGGATAAGCAGATCCACGTCCGGCTGTCCGGCGGTGTAGAGCGCGTTTTCAAAATCCTCGGCAGTAATCGAATCGGGCGCTGTTTTGCCGCATTGCGCGTCCGCAGCCAATTTTTTTGCCGCGCGGACTATTTCCTCCCGCGCGCCGTAGTTCAGCGCGATATTCATAACAATACCGTTGTTTTTGCTTGTGAAATTTTCGGTTTTTATGATCTGCTCCTGAATTTCTTCGCTTAATTCCGCGCGCGAGCCTATAACCTTTATTTGCACGTTCTCCCCCGCCAAATCGCGTTCGGCGTTTTGGAGATAGCCGAGGAGCAGATTCATCAGATAATCCACTTCCTCCTTCGGGCGCTTCCAGTTTTCGGTCGAAAACGCGTAGACGGTGATGTATTTTATGCCCATATTATTGGCTTCGGTGATGATTTTTTTAAGGCTCTCCGCTCCCGCGCTGTGTCCGGCGCTTCGCGGTAAGCCGCGCTTTTTAGCCCAGCGACCGTTTCCGTCCATAATAATTCCGACGTGCGCGGGCAGACGCGTTAAATCTATTTCTCTTTTTGTTTTACGCTTAAACAGCATGTTCTATTCCTTTCGGAGTTATTTTTTATTTTTTAAATACGCAAAACGGGCGACCGCGAGGGTCGCCCCTACGATTTTGCAATTTTTAAAGACGGCACACGCCCTATACCTCCAATATTTCCTTTTCCTTCGCCGCGCAGATGTCGTCTATTTCTTTTATATACTTGTCCGTCATCTTTTGGATGTCTTTCTCCGCGTTTTTCACATCGTCCTCGGTCATGTCGCCGTTTTTCTTTTGCTTTTTGAAGTCCTCCATAGCGTCGCGGCGGACGTTTCTTATCTGAACCTTCGCTTCCTCGCTGTACTTCTTGACCGTCTTAACAAGCTCTTTTCTGCGCTCCTCCGTGAGCGGCGGGAAGTTGAGACGGATAACCTTGCCGTCGTTCTGCGGCGTGATACCTATATCCGATTTATTGATCGCCTTTTCGATCGCCTTCAAAGCCGTCGCGTCCCACGGCTGGATAACGAGCATTCTCGGCTCGGGCACAGATATTGAGCCTATCTGAGCAACCGGCGTCATTGTGCCGTAGTATTCGATCGCCACCTTGTCGAGTACCGACGGATTTGCGCGTCCCGCGCGGATCGTCTTAAGCTCTCCCGAGTAGCCCGATATTCTTCTTTCCATTCTCGCTTCGATTTCAGGATAATTTCCCATAATTTTCTCCTACCTTTCTTTATATAATTTTATTTATTTCAGTGTAATTTACCGTCGTTGTTAACGAGCGTGCCTATCTTCTTGCCCTTTACCGCTCTTACTATGTTTTCGGGGTCGTTAAGTCCGAATACGAGTATCGGCATACCGTTGTCGCGGCACATCGAAGCCGCCGTCGAGTCCATAACGCCGAGATTTTTTGATAGAACTTCGCTGAACGATAAAACGTCGTATTTCTTCGCGTTGGGGTTGGTGTTCGGGTCGCTGTCGTAAACCGCGTCAACCTTCTTCGCGAGCAGAATTATATCCGCCTCCATTTCAACGGCTCTCAGCGCCGCCGCGGTATCGGTGGACATGAACGGATTTCCCGTTCCGCAGCCGAATATGACGACTCTGCCCTTCTCCAAATGCCTTATAGCTCGTCCTCTTATATACAGCTCCGCGACCTGACGCATCTCTATTCCCGTCTGAACGCGGGTTTCAACGTTGCAGTTCTCCAATGCGCTGCAAAGAGCGAGCGCGTTTATAGCCGTTGCGAGCATTCCCATGTGGTCGGCTCTTGTTCTGTCCATATTCTCTCCGCTGCGTCCGCGCCATATGTTTCCGCCGCCGACGACTATGGACACCTGCACGCCCAAATCAACGACCTTTTTTATACTCTCGCTGATGTTGGCAATAGTCTTTTCATCAAGACCGAATCCGTTTTCTCCGGCAAGCGCCTCGCCGCTTATTTTGATAAGCACTCTTTTGTATTTTGCCGCCATATCCCGTCCTCCTTTGAATTTGGAATTTTTCTATGTTATCTTATTTTATATTATACTATTATTTACCGAAAATTGCAATAGTTGATTGAGTAAAGTTATGTTGAATTTAAAATTTGGAGGGTAGATTATGATTTATGTGCGAAAGGTCCCCTTGTCAAAGGGGGCTGTCAGCGGAGCTGACTGGGAGATTCCTTCGCTAACTTTATAAAATGAATCCCTCCACCGCTACGCGGTCCCCCTCCCTTTGACAAGGGAGGCATATATAGCTAAATCATAATTCACCCGTTAAAATACGCATCAATGCCTTCCGCGATCGAGCGGCCTATCGCTTCCGCTTCGCTGTCGAGGATTGCCATGTCGCTGTCGTTGTCGAAAAATCCTATTTCAAGGTACGCAATCGTTATCGGGCTTTTGCAAAACAGTATCAGCTCGGGTAATTCTATTGTTCCGCCGCTGTACTCGCCGAGACTTGTGTTTTCAACTATCGCGCTGTTTATGCACCGTCCAAGTCTGTTTCCGTCGTCCGCGTAGCTTGCGGAAATTCCGTATTGGTCGTATACGCCGCTCATCTCTATGTACGCGCTGCCGCGTCCGCCGCCGGCGTTCGAGTGAATACACACAAACGCGTCCGCGTCGGGCTCCTCATATTTATCGCCATTGGGATAACAGCTTTTGAGCCGTTTTGTCATTGACGGGTTTGAATTATTATCGCGCGTAAGACGCACATCATAGCCCATTTCTTCGAGGTACTGCTTCGCATACATGACATTACGCAGGTTTATATCGCCCTCTCCGTCTCTGTCGCCGTTCGCTATCGGATACCAGCACGAGCCGTTTTCGGGGGCGCGTCCGGAGCAGCCATAGCCTTCGCAGTCCTCGGTACGGCTGCCCGTTTTCCAGTGCCGCCACTCGCCCCAGCCCTTGTCGGTATATGTCCAGCCCTGATTTTCCTTTTCTTCGTCGCTCATCTCGTCAGAGGTCATACCGTGTCCCGGATCAAGAACGATTATTTTTCGCCGCGTTTGTGTGCTTTGTATATTTGTCTGATTGGAGTACGGAGTATCATTCGGATTATTTGTCGGAGCATATTTTTGTTCTTTAACGTTAGGCTTCAATATTATTTCCTCTATTTGAGACTCCTCCGACGCAGCTGCCCGCATAGACGAATCCGGCTGTGATTCCGGTTCAATTGCGGTTAATACCGTTTCCGTATCGGCAACCTCCGTAGACCTCGTGAAAATATTTGCGGTCACCATCCCGAGCAATGTCGTTAATACCATTGCCGCTGCTATAAACAATATAATTAATCCTCTTTTTTTAACGTTTCTTTTCACTTTTTTCCACTCCGTTATATAACAAACAGCCTTCGAAATATTTTCATTATTTCGAAGGCCGATTATTTATGTTTTTATTTTTTCAAGTTGTTCTCAAGTTTAACAAGCTCATCCGCCATTTCCTTCGGAAGTCTGCCGCCGAACTGCGCAAAGTACTGCTTGATACCCGTATCGGGATCTTCAACGTCCTTGAGCCACTCCGCTTTGTCTACCGTGAGGAGCGCCTTGACGTCGTCAACGGTCATATCGAGGTCTGTGATGTCGATATCCTCGGGCTTGGGCAGATAACCTATCGGCGAGTCAACCGCGTCAACCTTGCCCGCGCAGCGGTCGAGTATCCACAGAAGAACGCGCATATTATCACCGAAGCCGGGCCACATGAAGTGTCCGTCCTCGTCCTTTCTGAACCAGTTAACGTGGAAAATCTTCGGAGCTTTGTCGCCGAGCTTCTTGCCCATCTCAATCCAGTGTCCCCAGTAATCAGCCATATTGTAACCAACGAACGGCTTCATAGCCATAGGATCGCGGCGAACAACGCCTACAGCGCCCGCAGCTGCCGCTGTCGTCTCGGAAGCCATTGTAGCGCCGACAAATGTGCCGTGCTGCCAGTCTCTCGACTGATATACAAGCGGAGCGCACTTAGCGCGTCTGCCGCCGAATATGATCGCGTCAACGGGAACGCCCTGCGGGTTCTCGAATTCAGGCGAGATGCACGGGCAGTTTACAGCCGGAGCGGTAAATCTCGAATTCGGGTGAGCGAGGTTACCTCCATCAGCCACATATTCCGGACCGTTTACCTTCGCGCCCTTCCACTCAGTCGCGTTTACCGGCGGGTTCTTGTCGAGACCTTCCCACCAAACCGTCATATCGTCGTTGTTTATCGCAACGTTTGTGAATATCGTATTCTTCTTTGTCGATTCGAGAGCGTTGAAGTTTGTCTTAACGCTCGTACCGGGCGCTACGCCGAAGAAGCCCGACTCGGGGTTTATCGCGTAGAGTCTGCCGTCCGGGCCGATATTGAGCCATGAAATGTCGTCGCCGACAGTCCATACCTTGTAGCCCTTTTCCTTCAGGTACTCGGGCGGAATAAGCATCGCGAGGTTTGTCTTACCGCAAGCCGACGGGAACGCCGCGCAGATATACTTAACCTCACCCTGCGGGTTTTCAAGACCGAGTATAAGCATATGCTCAGCCATCCAGCCCTCGTTTTTACCGAGATACGACGCAATTCTCAAAGCAAAGCACTTCTTGCCCAGGAGCACGTTTCCGCCGTAAGCCGAGTTGATTGACCAAATTGTGCTGTCCTGCGGGAACTGAACGATATATCTGTCGTCCGGATTTACATCCTTCTTCGCGTGCAGGCACTTTACGAACTCGGGATTATCGCCGAGCTGCTTCATAACCGCGTCGCCGACTCTCGTCATGATTGCCATATTCAGTACGACATAGATGCTGTCCGTAAGCTCGATACCTATCTTCGAGAACGGCGAGCCTACCGGACCCATCGAATACGGGATAACATACATTGTTCTGCCCTTCATCGAACCCTTATAGAGAGCCTTCAATTTTGCGTACATCTCGTCGGGAGCCATCCAGTTGTTTATGGGACCGGCTTCCTCCTTAGTCGGCGTGCATATGAACGTTCTGTCCTCAACGCGCGCAACGTCGTTCGGAGCTGTTCTGTGATAGTAGCATCCGGGAAGCTTTTCCTCATTTAGCTTTATCATTTCGCCTGTTGAAACAGCCTCCGCTCTTAACGCGTCGAGCTGCTCCTCGCTGCCGTCAATCCAAACGATTTCGTCCGGCTGACACATCGCAGCCATTTCGTCAAGCCATGCTTGAACCGCTTTGTTTTCTGCCATGATACATTCCTCCAACCTATAAATTTATTATGCTGTTAAAAAAATAACATAATTATCTTTCCACAATTGCTGATATTATAACATATTGTTCCTAAATTTGCAATAATAATTTTAAAATTCTTGCAATGTCATAAATACGCTTTTCTCTATTGTCATTTCTTTTGTGAATATTACCGATTATCTTTTGGCAAAAGCCGCCGAGTTCGAATACGCAGGCAAAATTAATTAACCGATTGCAAGCGCCTGCGCAGCGCGCGTGAAAAAAGTAAAAGATATGATGATTGCCTACATTATGTAAACAGTATCCCCCGATATAATCCGCTTATTTTTCGGAATCGCCTTAAAAAAATTTTACAAAAATAACAAAAATTGTCTTGAAATTAACAAAAATTTAGTGTATAATAAAGTTATATAGGCTATAATCATGGTGAACGGAGGATGGAGAAAATGATTAGCAAAGCATTTCAAAATATTGTAACGCAAATGGCGGATGTATTTCCGAAGAAATTCGGTATTGCAGACTCGCACGGACTTGTTCTCGCGTATAACGGCAGCGAGCCGAAGCCCGAAATTATGGAGGATCTCGTATACGCGGCGACTAACAGCGAAAAATTGTTATTTAAGGACGGATATACGGTAAGGGTAATGTCAAACAAGCCGTATTCCGAGTATATTGTATATGTTGAAGGAACCGATGAAATATCGAAATACTGCTGCAACGCGATAGCGGTCGCGGCGAACAATGTGCGTCATTATTATGATGAAAAATACGATAAAACAAATTTCATGCAAAACATCATTTTTGATAATCTTTTATCGTTTGATCTCCATCAAAAGGCGCGCGAGCTTCATGTTGACATTGAAATTCCGAGAGCCGTTTTCTATATTAAGCTTATGGAGGGCAACAGCGAAACCGGCATTTATGAGGTTATAAGAAATATGTTCCCCGATAAGGAGAAGGATTTTGTAATAAATATTGACGCCAATAATATAGTTCTTATTAAGGAGCTGAAGGAAGCGACTACTTCCGCGACGCTCGAAGCGATGGCTCAGTCAATTCTCGACACGGTCAATTCCGAAACTATGCATACTGTGCTGATAGGTTTGAGCACCGTGGCGAATAACATAGACGAGCTTAACAATTCCTACAAGGAAGCACAGATAGCGATCGAGGTCGGCAAGGTATTCGACGAGGAAAAGTATATTTTAAGCTATGACAGCCTCGGCATCGGCAGACTTATCTATCAGCTTCCGATAAAGCTGTGCGAGCTGTTCCTGCAGGAGGTATTCAAGAAGGGCAATATCACATCGCTCGACGATGAAACGATACTTACAATAAATAAATTCTTCGAAAACGATTTGAACGTAAGCGAAACTTCAAGACAGCTTTTCGTACACAGAAACACGCTTGTGTACAGGCTTGAGAAGATTTACAAGCTGACGGGGCTTGACCTCAGAAAGTTTGACCAAGCGATAGTATTCAAGGTAGCTATGATGGTGCACAAATACCTCGTATCAAATCCTATGAAAATATGACGATAAAAAAATGTTTCGGAATTTATATTCCGAAACATTTTGCAATAAAGGAGGATATGTATGTCCGATAAAAGGAAAATTCTTATAGCCGTGCTGATAACGGCTGTAGTGAGCGTGGCTGTCACAAGCTGCGTGAACAGCGTCAAACACTATATACCCACAGAAAACAGCACGGCAAATTTAAACAACAAAACAGCGATAATAAACAGCTATCTCAATAAAGCGTATCTCTACGACGATTACGATAAAAACGCCATGACGGACGCCGCGATCACCGCATATGTGGACGCGCTCGACGAGCCGTATACGCATTATTATCCGGCGGAGGAGTTTGAGTCGTATATCTCCCATATCGAGGACAGCTATATCGGAATAGGCGTTGTTGTGGGGCTTAACGACAATAACGAGATCGAGGTAATCGCTCCGTTTGAGGGCAGCTCCGCGTACGAGGCGGGCGTTCTTCCGGGAGACATACTAAAAGCGGTCGACGGCGTGCGCTACACAGGCGAGCAGATGAACGACGCGGTCTCGCATATCAAGGACGGAAAATCCGGAACTACGGTTACAATTACCTTTGAGCGCGGCGGAGAGGAATTTGACCTGACGATAGAACGCCGCGAGGTCTCGGCTGAGTCGGTCGAGTCGGAAATGCTTGACGATAAGATAGGCTACGTGAGAATTTCCGCGTTCAACGCCGAGGACAGCGGCGGCGAGGGCACGCAGGACACGTATACGGAGTTTGTATCGGAGGTCGAAAAGCTCAAAGCCGATGGCATGGAACGCATGATCATAGACCTGCGCGACAATCCTGGCGGAGTGCTTGACATAGTTTGCGACATAGCGGATATGCTTCTTCCCGAAGGCACTATAATGTATATGGAATACAAGGACGGCAAGCAGGAGGTGTTCAGCTCGGACGCGGATGAATTGAATATTCCGATGGCTGTGCTTATCAACGAATACAGCGCGAGCGCTTCGGAGGTCCTGACAGGCGCGCTGAAGGATTACGATAAGGCGGTGATCGTCGGCAAAAAGAGCTACGGCAAGGGTATAGTCCAGTCGGTATTTCCTCTCCTTGACGGCTCGGGAATAACAATGACCGTGGCGCGCTATTTCACTCCGAGCGGAGTATGTATCCACGATATAGGCATAGAGCCCGACGTAGATGTTGATGCGCCCGCGGAATACGCCGACTATTACGCGTCCGCGATCCCGCATGACGAGGACACGCAGCTGCAGAAGGCAATCGAAGAAGTCAAAAAAAGATAAAAGCAGCGGGACGGTTTTTTGAATGAACCGTCCCGTTTTGCGTTATCTCGTTTTTAATTTTACTGTATTGCCGTTACCTCGTAGCCCGCGTCGGTTACCGCCTGTCTTAAGACGTCGTCGCTTACGTCCTTGGAAAGCGTAACAACAGCTTCGCCGCCGTTGTCGAGCGACACATTCGCCGATACTCCGTCAACGGAGTTTAACGCGTCGCTTACGTGTCCCACGCAGTGCGCGCACATCATACCGTTTATTTTGATCGTCTTTGTCATTTTCTTTTCCTCCTCTTTTTCTCTTATTTTTGTTTGGTTTTTACTTTGTTCTTGATTTTCTTTTGTAAATTTTGGTTTAAAGAATCTCAGCCTGAGCGCGTTTGACACAACGAATACCGACGAAAAGCTCATCGCGAGCGCCCCGAGCATCGGGTTAAGCCTCAGCCCGAACGCCGGATAAAGCACGCCCGCCGCGATGGGTATCCCGAGCACGTTGTAGAAAAACGCCCAGAACAGATTTTCCTTTATATTTTTTATAACCGATTTGCTTAAATTTATCGCGGTCACCGCGTCAAGCAAATCGCTTTTAACGAGAACAATATCAGCCGACTCGATAGCCACGTCCGTGCCCGCGCCGATCGCTATTCCCACGTCCGCGCGCGTGAGCGCCGGAGCGTCGTTTATGCCGTCGCCGATCATCGCGACTCTCTTTCCGCTCTCCTGCAAACGGCGGATCTCGGCTTCCTTATCCTGCGGCAGCACCTCCGCTATAACGCGCGGGATATTGAGCTGCTCCTTTATCGCGTTCGCGGTCACGCTGTTGTCGCCGGTGAGCATTACGGTTTCGATACCGAGCTTCGTAAATTCCTCAATCGCCTGCCTGCTCGTGGGCTTTACTTGGTCGCTCACCGCGATTATGCCGATAAACTTACCGTTTTTCGCGAAATACAGCGACGTTTTCCCCTGCTTCGCAAGCGCCTCGTTTTCAACAGCCTTAATGCCGTTTTCGATTATCAGCTTATAATTTCCCGCGAGGATCTCCTCTCCGTTGATTTTACCGCGTATGCCGCGTCCCGCCGACTGCGAGAAGTCGGCCACGCTCATCAATTCCATACCTGCCGCTTTTTCGGTTATCGCCAGCGACAGCGGGTGCTCCGACTGCTTCTCGAGCGACGCCGCAATCAAAAGCAGCTCGTTTTCGCTTATTCCGTCAGCGGGAATTATATCGGTAACAGCGGGCTTTCCCTCTGTTATCGTTCCCGTTTTGTCCATAACTACCGTGTCAATTTTATGCGCCGTTTCCAAGCTTTCCGCCGATTTTATGAGTATTCCGTACTGCGCGCCCTTGCCCGTTCCGACCATTATCGCGGTAGGAGTCGCAAGTCCGAGCGCGCACGGGCACGATATTACGAGCACCGACACGCCCATAGTGAGCGCGAAGCTGACGCTTTTTGTAACGAGCAGCCATATTACAAACGTGACCGCCGCGATAGCGATTACCGCCGGCACGAATATCCCGCTGACCTTATCCGCCAATTTTGAAATAGGCGCTTTTGACGACGAAGCCTCCTCAACGAGCTTTATTATCTGCGCGAGAGCCGTGTCCTCACCCGTTTTCTCGACGCGGAATTTGAAATATCCCGACTTGTTTATTGTCGCGCCCACGACCTTGTCGCCGACGGTCTTGTCAACGGGTATGCTCTCGCCCGTGATAGCCGACTCATCGACCGCGCCGCCGCCCTCAATAATACTTCCGTCGAGCGGCACCGTCCCTCCGGCCTTCACTATCACAATATCGCCCTTCATTACGTCCTCGACGGGGAGCGTAATTTCCTGCCCGTCACGCTCGACGACAGCCGTTTTCGGAGCCAAGTCCACAAGCCGCTCGATCGCCTCCGAGGTTTTCCCCTTCGCGCGCGTTTCAAGGAATTTTCCGAGCGTTATAAGCGTCAAAATCGTAGCGCCCGACTCGAAATACAGATCCATCATATACGAGTGCGCCGCGCTCATATCGCCCGTGCCGAGCGCGTGTCCCATGCAGTAAATTATATAAATTCCGTAAACGATCGCCGCCGACGAGCCTATCGCGATAAGCGCGTCCATATTCGGCGCGCCCTTGAACAGCGTTTTAAAGCCGTTTATATAATATTTTCGATTTACATAAGCAATCGGCAGCACGAGCAAAAACTGCGTCAGCGCGAACGCGACCGCGTTTTCAGGCTTGTCGAACACGCCGAGAAACGGCAGCCCGAACATATGCCCCATAGAAATATACATAAGCGGCACGAGAAATATTATAGAAATGATAAGCCGCGTTTTCATTGACTTTATCTCATCATTAACGCCGGTGTCCTTCGCCCGCGCCTGTTTCTCTCCCGCAACCGACGCGCCGTACCCGCCGCCGACTACCGCTTGAATAATGCGCGCGTCGTCAACAACATTTTCGTCATACTCGACGACCATAGAATTTTTCAGAAGATTAACGTTGACCGAATTGATCCCGCTGAGCTTCCTCACGCTCTTTTCCACATGCGCGCTGCACGCGGAGCAGGTCATACCGGTTATATTGAAATTCTGTTTCATGCAGTCCCCTCCGAAAATATGAAAGATTGTTCATATATTCATAATACACCATAGTTATGTATTTGTCAATAGTTTTTCCAACATAAACGCGGTGCAAACTCCTTAATTAAAATTTCAACAAAAAAAGGACGGCGAGCCGTCCTTAATTTTTATTATTCAGCCGCGGCTGTCGCTTCCGCTTCGGCAGCCGGTTCTTCGGTTGCCTCGGATGCTTCTTCTTCCGCCATGGCGTCTATAACATCCTGATTTACCTCTACCGTTATTCCGAGTTCCTCCGCTTTCGCTTCGAGAGCTTCGTCATATTTTTTGTTTTGGATGGTGTTCTCAATGCTTGTGAGATTGTCATTGTAGAATTTATCGAACAATTCCGGCGTTTCGTCAAGGGCGAGTCTCTGTATTATGTGATAGCCGTAGGTTGTTTCGCACATTCCTATCTCGCCGGGCTGGAGCGATTTCGTCATATCTTCAAACTCGGAAACCATTGTTCCGTGAGTAAACACGTATCCGTCGGGATTTGTCGACATACCCGGGTCCGTATTATATTCATTTATAAGAGCGTCAAAGTTTTCGCCGTTTTTAGCCTTGGCAAGCACCTCATCCGCTGTGGTTTTCGCTTTCGCAGCCTCCTCGTCGCTGAGCGGCGCGCCGGTATTTTGATCTACGGTGCTTATAAGAACATGCTTTGCGCGAAGGTAATTGTCCTTGAAATACTGCTTCTTTTCATCGTCTGTAGCTTCCGCCGTATCGAGCTGATCCAACAGCTTCTGCGCATACGAGCTTGCTGTGACAATTGAATTAAGAACATTCTCGTCGGCGCCGTATTCCTTGGAAACATTTTTAGCCGCCTTGTAACCGCCGAAATACTGCGCTTTCATGCTTGCTGCCTGGTCGAATGCCGCGTCCTCTTCGTCCTCATCCAGCTCTATACCCATAGCCTTAGCCACCTCGATTACCAAGTAATCGTTTTTAAGGAGGTCAACGGCGTCCTGAAGATCGTCCGAACCTATAAGCTGTTCGCTTACAAACTTAACCGTACCTTCCGTTATATTTGTATCTCCGATTTTTATAGCCGTCTGACCGCCGCCTGACGAACATGAACTGAGAAGCAGCGCTCCCGCGATAGCGGATACTATTAATCCATTAATTTTCATTTTTTTATCTCCTTTTTTAGTAAATATAGGTATAGTATATGCTTATTTGGCGTTTTTGTCAATAATATTAATAAAAATTTAATATTTTATACGATATTTATCATTATTTCCCTTTACTTTTTTCGCAAAAAATTATATAATATATTTATGTATTATCTATTTTCGGAGGAAAACAATGTTTGGATTTGACTGGAAAACGATTTTAATAAACGTGCCCATTACCCTTGTGGCGCTGACAGGTCACGAGTTGGCGCACGCGTGGGTTTCGACAAAGCTCGGCGATCCTACCCCGCGTATGCAGGGACGGCTTTCTTGGAATCCTTTGCATCATCTTGATTTATTCGGAACGCTGATGATGATATTAACAGGCTTCGGCTGGGCGAGGGCGGTCGAGATAAATCCTATGTACTATAAAGACCGCAAAAAGGGCACGGCGCTCGTTTCGTTCGCGGGACCGTTCGCGAATTTTCTTATGGCGTTCGCGGCGATGCTGATTTACGCTATTCTGTTTATAATAGGCGAAAAAACAGGTATTGGCGGAGGTTTTATAGGCATTGCGGGCAGCTTGCTTTACATTTTCGCGTTCCGCAATCTCTGTCTTATGGTATTTAATCTTATACCCGTTCCGCCGCTCGACGGATCGAAAATACTCGGCATGTTCCTGCCGAACCGCCAGTATTACGCTATGATGCAGTATCAGCAGATATTTATGGTTATACTTATGGTTCTGTGTCTTACCGGTATTTTCTCAAACGTGATAGGCACGGGCGTTAACTTTGTGTTCAACGGCATTATGCATGTTATAAACGGGCTTGTCAATGTCGTTCTTTAAGGCGGTGGAGTATGGAAGAAGTGAAATATAAGCTGGAAAGCTTCGAAGGACCGCTCGATTTGCTGCTGACGCTGATTCAGAAAAACAAGGTGAGCATTTACGACATACCGATCGTCGAGATAACCGAGCAGTACCTCGAAGCTATAGACGGCATTGAGGAAAGCAATCTCGAAAACACGAGCGAATTCCTCGTGATGGCGGCGCAGCTTTTGTATATAAAATCGCATATGCTGCTGCCGAAGCCGGAGGAGGACGAGGAAGAGGAAGACCCCCGCGAAGCGCTTGCTCAGAGACTCGCGGAGTATCAGGCGTTTAAGGAAGCGGCGGCTGAATTAAGAAAGAGCGAGTTTTCGTCGCGGCATATGGTATTCAGGGACGAGGAGGAAATTAAATTCCCGATTCCCGATTATTCACGTCATCACGAACTCGCGGAGCTTACGGAGGCGTTTCGTAACATACTTGCCCGTCAGCTTCGTATGCGGAAGCCCGAGAAGCGCGCGTTTTCGGGTATAGTCGGGCGTGAGAAGGTGTCGGTTGACGACATGGTGGAAAAGATATGCAAGGTGCTCCATCGAAGCCGCAGAGTGCGGTTTTCGGAGCTTTTCCGCGCCGGAGACTCGAAGCCCGAAATGATAGCGACATTTCTGGCGGTGCTCGAAATGATAAAGCTGAACCGCATAAGCGCGGATTATAACGAAGAAACAAAGGATTTTGATATACAGTCAATGAAATAGGTGAAACGATGGAAAATATAAAATACGCAATAGAAGCGATACTTTTCGCGGCGGGCGAGCCGGTAAAAACGGCGCATATCGCCGCCGCGCTCGAAAAAACCGAGGAGGAGATTATCGCCGAAACGGACAAGCTTAAAGAGGAATACGAAGCGCAGAAGCGCGGATTTCATATAATTGAAATAAAGGACGGCTATCAGATTTGCTCGAATCCCGCATACTATCCGTATATACAGGAAATATTAGGAGAGCAGCGCAATCAGCCCCTGTCTAACGCCGCGATGGAGGCGCTGACGATAATAGCGTACCGCCAGCCGGTAACGCGCGGTCAGATAGAGCGCATACGCGGAGTGAACTCCGACGGCTGCGTGAACCGTTTGTACGAGCGCGGTTTGATTGAGGAAGCCGGAAGGCTCGACGCGCCGGGCAAGCCGGTATTGTACCGCACAACGGACAATTTTCTGCGCTGTTTCGGAATAAAATCACCGCAGGATCTGCCGCCGATCGATTTTGGGAAAATTCGGGCGGAAGAGGAATAAGCGGGTAAATTATGATTTATGTGCGTATCGGCGGCGTAGACGTAGGGGCGGTCATCGGCCGCCCGTTCCCAATGCAGCGCGGCGGGCGGCCAATGACCGCCCCTACGAGAGGCCCCCTTGTCAAAGGGGGCTGTCAGCGTAGCTGACTGGGGGATTCCTTCGCTAATTTTAAAAAAAGAATCCCTCCACCGCTACGCGGTCCCCCTCCCTTTGACAAGGGAGGCTCTTAGACGCGCTAAATCATAATTTACCATAATAAAGGAAGTGAACTCAATGACGGCGCTGATAATTGTTTTGATCGTTCTCGCGGTATTCGCGTTTCTTTTCGCCATGCCTGTTCGCGCCGTGCTTGATTTTCACTTTAACGCCGACGAAAAGGGCGGCGATATATCCATTCGTTACCTGTTTCTCAATTTAAAGGTATTTCCCGTTGAGAAAAAGGTCGAGGAAGAAGCGGAGAAAACGGAAAAGGATGTAAAAAAGAAAGAGAAAAAAGAGAAGAAAAGCGATAAAAAAACCGACTATATAAAGCTTGCAAGAGCGGTATATAAACCGGGTATCGACGGGGTGAAGCGTCTTTTAAGATATGTTACGCGTCATGCAGTGACGTTTCGGGAGCTTAACGTGTCAGCCGATTTGGGACTCCGGGATCCCGCCGCGACAGGTATGGCTATAGGCGCGGCTAACGCGGCGGCTTACGGAATGCTGAATTTTATGGACAATCATATGCGGCTCAAAAGCAGTAACGTGAGCCTCGTTCCGAATTTCAGCGAAAACCGCATAGCGGCTGGCGCTTACTGCGTGATAAGCACTAACATTTTCCATGTGCTCGCGCTCGCGGGAATAGTAATACGGACATTTTTAAAGATACAGAAAAATATGAAAAATATTTAGGAGGATAAAATCATGAATGAAAACAACGGCAATATTAAGGAAATGCTTGATTCCGTGCTCAGCGGCTTGAAGGGTATGTCTGGCGTGGAATCTATTATAGGCGAGCCGATAACCGCGCCCGACGGAACGGTTATTATTCCTGTTTCAAAGCTGACATTCGGATTCGGCGGAGGCGGAAACGACGCTAAGGAAGCGTCCAAAAAGCCGACTAACAGCTTCGGCGGCGGCTTCGGCGGCGGCGCGGCTGTTACGCCTATTACATTTCTCGTAATAAGCAACGGCAACGTGCGCCTGATGCCTATAGGCGGCAGCCAGTCTTCGGCGGACAAAATCATAGATATGGTTCCCGGGATCGTGGATAAGGTAAACGGATTTATGGCGGACAGGAAAGCGAACAAACAGCAATGACAATAACGTTAAAGGACAAAATTTTATCTAAGGTAACAAAACCGACGCGGTACACAGGCGGCGAATTAAATGCCGTCATAAAAGATCCCGCGTCTGTTGACGTGCGCTTCGGCTTCTGCTTCGCGGACACGTATGAGATCGCCATGTCGCATCTCGGTCTTAAAATACTCTATCATACGCTCAACGACCGCCCCGACACATACTGTGAGCGCGT
The DNA here is from genome assembly GCA_947627795.1 of uncultured Clostridia bacterium. Lineage (GTDB taxonomy): Bacteria > Bacillota > Clostridia > UBA1381 > UBA1381 > CANQXJ01. The sequence goes on along the minus strand of CANQXJ010000021.1, from coordinate 3,932 downwards.
TTTCGCGCCGTGGACGGACATGGAGGAGCAGATGAAAGAGCACGGCATGAAGCTGTTCGCTCTCGAATCGGGCGACGAGGTGACGCGTTTTGACATACTCGGATTCACAATGCAGTACGAGCTGAGCTACTCCAATATCGTGAATATGCTCATGCTCGCGGATATTCCCGTCCGCGCGAAGGACAGGGACGAAAGCTGTCCCATAGTCTGCGGCGGCGGTCCGTGCGCGTACAACGCCGAGCCTGTCGCGGATATTTTCGATTTCTTTATGCTCGGCGAGGGCGAGGAGCTGATCCACGAGATCACGGACGAGTATATCAAATGGAAGAAAAGCGGCAAGAAAAATAAAAAGGACTATCTTGAAGCGATTGCGAAAATCGAGGGCGTGTATGTGCCGTCGTTCTATGACGTGGAGTATAACGCGAACGGGACGGTAAAGAGCATAACGCCGAACAATACCAACGCGCCCGCGAAAATACGCAAGCGCATAATGAAGGATTTCGACACAACCTACGCGCCCGAAACAATAATTGTGCCGTTCGGCGAGGTCGTCCACGACAGAGTGATGCTGGAGCTTATGCGCGGCTGTCTGCGCGGGTGCCGGTTCTGTCAGGCGGGGTATATTTACCGACCGCTCAGAGAACGCAAAAGCGACACGCTTTTAAATCTTGCGGACAAGCTGCTCTCGTGTAGCGGCTATGACGAAATTTCGCTCTCTTCCCTATCGACAAGCGATTTCAGCGGTCTCCCCGATTTGACCGAGGGGCTTCTCGGGATAACCGAAAAGAAAAAAATCGGGCTTTCGCTCCCGTCGCTCAGAATAGACAACTTCTCTCTCGAGCTGATGGAAAAGGTTCAGAAGGTGCGGAAAACCGGAATAACCTTCGCTCCGGAAGCGGGAACGCAGCGGCTCAGGGACGTTATAAACAAGAACATAACAGAAGAAAACATATTACATTCCACCGCGCTGCTTTTCAGCGGAGGCTGGACTAACGTTAAATTATACTTTATGATAGGTCTGCCGACCGAAACGGCGGAGGACGTGGAGGGCATAGCGGAGCTGGCGCATAAGGTGCTCGATACCTACTACGCAATTCCGAAGGAGGAGCGCGCGAAGCAGATAAACATAACGGTCAGCACGTCAAGCTTCGTTCCGAAGCCGTTTACTCCGTTCCAGTGGGAGCCGATGAACACGCGCGATATGCTTATCGAAAAACAGAACATGCTCAAAGGCGCTATACGTTCAAAGAAAATCAAATATAACTGGCACGACAACAAGACAAGCTATCTCGAGGGCGTTTTTGCGCGCGGCGACAGGCGGCTCTGCGAGGTGATCATACGCGCGGTCGAAAAGGGCTGCAAGTTCGACGGCTGGGACGAGCATTTCAAATTCGACACATGGCTCGAAGCGTTTGACGAGCTCGGCGTAGATCCCGATTTCTACTGCACCCGCGCGAGAAGCTACGATGAAATACTGCCGTGGGAGCATATCGACGTCGGAGTTACAAAGAAATTTTTGATACGCGAAAGCGAAAAAGCGCGCGCGGGCGAAACCACGCCCAACTGCCGCGAAAAATGCGCGGGCTGCGGCGCGAATTCATTCGGGACGGGAGTTTGCTATGAGTAATTATATATTGAAATATTCGCGCGACGACAGAGTAAAATACATATCGCACCTTGATTTTGTGCGTCTGTTTCACCGCGCCGCAAGGCGGGCGGAACTGCCGTTCGTGTTCTCTCAGGGCTTCAATCCGCACCCGGTAATGACGGTCGCGCAGCCTCTTTCGGTGGGAGTTACAGCTGACGGCGAATATATGAAGGTCGGCTTTGACGGCGAGTTTTCACCGAAGGAGCTGACGGACAGATTAAACGCCGCAATGCCGCCGGGATTTAAAATTTTAGCGGCAAAAAAGGTCGAGGGCAAGGAAATAGATTTAACGAAAATCGACAAAGCGGAATATACTGTCGAGGTCGAGTACAACGGCTTGATCGACGCGCGGGATATTGCTGTCTTTATGAATAAGCCTGAGCTCGTTGTAATGAAAAAATCGAAAAGCGGCGTGAAAGAGTCGAACATAAGACCATATATTTATAAGCTTGATTTGACCGCTTCCGATGAAAAAACGGCGATATTTTCCATGACGCTCGCCGTTGGCAGTGTGTACAACCTGAAGCCCGACAGCGTAGTCGACGCTATGGGAAAGTATACAGACGGCTTTACACCGGGATTTTTCACGGTTCATCGAAACAGTCTGCTCTGCGGAGATGTGGACTATTTATAAACGTGCCGATAAAATAAGCTCAAACCGTTTTTTTCGGTTTGAGCTTATTTTGTGTTTCTTTAATAATGCAGCTTTAAATTTTATATCACTTTAATTTATACGCGATGTCGTTCCAAAGCAGTTCCTTCTCGAACGCCTCAACCGTCGTGTCCGCGCCGATATGAACGAATTCGATATCCATCATAGCCGCCCAGTCCTTCATCATTTCCGCCGTCACGTCATACGAGAGTACGCTGTGATGCGCGCCGCCCGCCAAGATCCAGCAGGTTGCGCTTGTTTCGAGCGACGGGAGCGGCTTCCACATAACTCCCGCAACCGGCAGCTTCGGCATCGGCTTTAACGGATTGCACGCTTTGATGTCGTTTACGATAAGTCTCATTCTGCCGCCCATATCAACGAGCGAGGCTACGATTGCGTCGCCGTTCTTAGAATCAAACACAAGTCTCGCGGGATCGTTTCTGTCGCCGATACTTAAGGGATGAACCTGAATTTTCGGCTTGTCCGCCGCAACGAGCGGGCATACCTCAAGCATATGCGCGCCCAAGATGTGCTCGTTGCCCTTTTCGAGATGGTATGTATAGTCCTCCATGAACGCCGTGCCGCCGTCCATGCCCTCAGCCATAGCCTTCATTATAGCGTCCATCGCCGCGACCTTCCAGTCGCCCTCCGCGCCGAAGCCGTAGCCGTCAGCCATCATGTTCTGCGCCGCGACTCCCGGAAGCTGCTCAAGTCCGTGGAGCGTGTCAAAGTGCGTTACAAACGCGCTGTAGCCGTACTTTTCGCAAATCTTGCGGATCGCGATCTCCTCCTTCGCCTGATAGCGAACGGCGTCGATGTTGTCCGTGTCCATGGTGTAGCGCTCGTTGTACTCCGCCATTTTCGCGTCGACCTCGGCCTCGGTCACTTCGTTAAGTACGTCAACGAGATCGCCGACCGCTCTGTACTCGATATCCCAGCCGAATTTGATCTCGGCTTCGACCTTGTCGCCCTCGGTAACCGCAACCTGGCGCATATTGTCGCTGAAACGAACCATTTTGAGCTCCTGGCTCAAAGCGTAGCCGCACGCGCTTCTCATCCAGTCAGAGAGTTTTTTCTGCGGCTCGTCGTCCTGCCAGTAGCCTACGATAATTTTTCTCGGCATACGCAGTCTCGAGCCGATAAAGCCGTGCTCGCGGTCGCCGTGCGCCGACTGATTGAGATTCATAAAGTCCATGTCGATCTCGTCCCACGGGATCTCGCGGTTAAACTGCGTATGGAAATGGCAGTACGGCTTTTTGAAATGCTTCAAGCCGTTGATCCACATCTTCGACGGGCTGAACGTATGCATCCACGCGATAACGCCCGCGCACTTGTCGTCATGCGACGCGTCCTTGAACACAGCCGTAACCTCGTCCGGCGTTTTAACCGTCGGCTTTAACACGATTTTACACGGCATTTTACCCGAAGCGTTCAGTCCCTCAACCATAGCCGCGCTGTCAAGAGCGACCTGATCGAGCGTTTCCTGTCCGTAAAGGTGCTGGCTGCCGGTGACGAACCAAAATTCAAATTCCTTTATTGATTTCATAGTATCTCTCCTTTTGCAAAATATTCTATATACAACAATTATATAAAATTTCCCCGCGTTTTGCAATAGGTTTTTTTATTATAAAC
>CANQXJ010000020.1 GCA_947627795.1 uncultured Clostridia bacterium | reverse complement strand
TGAACGTATGCATCCACGCGATAACGCCCGCGCACTTATCGTCATGCGACGCGTCCTTGAACACAGCCGTAACCTCATCCGGAGTTTTAACCGTCGGCTTTAACACGATTTTACACGGCATTTTACCCGAAGCGTTCAGTCCTTCAACCATAGCCGCGCTGTCAAGAGCGACTTGGTCGAGTGTTTCCTGTCCGTAAAGGTGCTGGCTGCCGGTGACGAACCAAAATTCAAATTCCTTTATTGATTTCATAATATCTCTCCTTTTCAAAAATATTCCATAAGATGATTATATAAAATTTTTCGCTGTTTTGCAATAGGTTTTTTTAATTATAAGAATATTTTATTTTCTTTGGTAAAAGCACCTACTTCTGTTATTTTGTTAATGTTATTTGTTCAATAAAATAAGGTGAAACTTAAAAAATAATTTAACTATTGACAAAAAAGGCGGTCAATGGTATAATAAATAAGTCAAGCGGATATGGCGGAATTGGCAGACGCGCTAGATTCAGGTTCTAGTGAGGGTTCCTTCATGCAGGTTCAAGTCCTGTTATCCGCACCATACCGAGTGTTCTTACAGAACTTAAAGCTGTAAGAACACTCATTTTATTTAGAGAATCATTTGCCATGAATTTTAATGATTTTTGTGATAAAATAAAATTAAGTCACATTCATATACATTTTCTGAAAACAGAAGATAAAGAGAATACCGTTCCTTTTACGGATACGGTATTCTCTTTTTGTAAAATGCTGTGTCTTATTTCTATTCAACTCTCGCGTTTGCGAATTCGCTTATAACCGTGTCGGTATCGTCGAGCGAAACGTATTTCACGTATCTCGTATACGGCGGCACGCCAAAATAGAATTTCTCGTACTGTCCCGTTTTGCCGTCGCTCACGCGCTCGGATATTCCGAGCTGCCAGTTCTCGAGATCTCCGCCGTATTCTATCTGAAAATGATGCTGCTTGTCGTCGCCGAACGCAATAACCACAGCCGGAACGCCCGGTCCGCCGTTGTTGTCGAGGATGATCTCACCGCCCGCAGGACACGTCCATGATGTGCTTAAATCATAGTCGTTCACAGCCGAGCCGTCTGTATTATTCGACGTGATTACATCCGCTATGGGTAGACGTGATCCCGCCTTTTCGTCGCCGTAATGCTCCGCGAGCACGCTCATGTCCTTTGCGGCTGCCGGAGATGTTTTGACTATCTTGTTCTTCAATTCAGCCGCTTCCGTCTCGTCAGGCTCACTGTCAAGCGACGAAATATACACAAGCCCGTCGTAATATCCCACCAGCTTATTAAGCGCCTCGGCGACCGCGCGTACCGGAACGAACGTCCTGTCGTTTACCACTTCGGGAGCGGTGTCCATTGTCATATGCGCCGGAGTTGCCGATCCCTTGTCGCCGGGCTTTGAATGCTGTCCGATCACGTAATCGCTCTTATCGGGAATCATTGTAATGTATTTTCCGTCGGCGGTCAAAATTTCAATTTCTTTTGTTTGGTCGTTATAATCGACCTCCGCTCCGAACGCCTCCGCGATAAATCTGAGCGGAACCATTGTCCTCTCGTCGTCGTTCAGATACGGCTTTACGTCTGCGTTATCGTTGTCGATCCTCGTCTTTGCGCCGTTTATGAGCGCGGTTGAATAATTCGACACAAGCTCGACCGTGTCGCCGAAATACAGTTCGTCGATACTCCAAGCCTTCTTCGCAAGATCGGGATTTGTGATCTTCTTTCCGTCTCGCTCGATATAAATCTGCGGAACGGGCACAGTTTTCGTATCAAATCCCAAATAATAGTCAAGATGCGTGGTCTGATTGTAGCAGTCGTTCTGCCAGCCGACGCAGTTTCTGTATTCGCTGTCGCTCATGAGCGTCGGTATTCTGTAGCTTGTCGGAATTGTTGTTGTGTAAATTCTCAGATGCTCGAAATCGTCCGTCGGGAATATTAATTCCTCGCGCCAGTCGCCGAAAATGTCAGCCTGTATCGACGGATTGGACTTCGCCGCGTTTATCGAATGAGAGCCGACTGCCTTGAATATCGCGTTTACCTCCTCACCCCGAACGCTCCACTTGTAAACCGCGTTTCCGTCCTCGATTTCACGTCCGATGTCGCCATCCCAGTATATCGCGAAATTCGCGGGCATGGAGTAATTCGTCGAGATAACGGTACCGTCGGCGGCGGTCAGAACGCCGTAAGCCGACCACGCCTCCTCGCCCTCATAGCGCGGGTCGATATCGGCTGTGCAGGCGCGTCCGTTGTCCGTTTCGGTTTTTATCGCATACAGAGCCTCGCCCGTTCTCGCGTCGCGCATTGCGAAGCCGTAATCGGCGCTCCTGTTTTCATGGCAGGTGTAAACCTCGAGTCCCGGACGCGACGGAACAAAGTCGCCGACGTGCATCGAGTCGCCGTGTCCCCAGCCCGTTGAGTACATGGGCTTTCCGTCGTTATCGAGCACGAGATTTCCGTAGATGACCTCGTCAAGACCGTCGTAGTCAACGTCGGCTGTCGCCATATTGTGATATCCCTGACCGGACAGAGACGGAGTTTGATCGCGATACTCCGGCTCTTTCGAGTCGAAGCTCCAGTCCATCACGATTTTGCCATCCTCGAGGTGATATGCCGCCATGCAGGAGCGGTCGTAATATCCGCGCGCCTGAATGAACGAGGTCGTCTCGCCGTCAAATGTCGCGATCGCGCCGAGGTAGCGTTCCGAGCGGTTGCCCCAGTCGTCGCCCCATGAATTTATATCCCACGCTTCACCGTTTGAATATTCGCCGGTGCTCTGCGGGAAGAACGGCTGAGAGTCTATAATCGTGCCGTCGCTGCCCTTGAATACCGTTATGTAGAGCGGACCATCGAGATTTTTTCCGTCGTGCATATCGTACCATGTCGCGTCCTTGTCGCCTATGACCGTACCGTCGCCCGCGATTGTGCCGTCGGCTGTTCTCACAGCCATTTCAGCCGCGCCGTCGTTATCGAAGTCAGCCGCCATAAACTGCGTGTCGTGCTCGCCGGAGCGGATATTCGGTCCCATATTTATGCGCCACATGCGCGTTCCGTCAAGCTCGTACGCGTCGAGTATGCACTCGCTCGTATATCCGCCCTTGCCCGCGTCGCGCGTGTTCGCGTTCCACTTCAGTATGATTTCATATTCGCCGTCGCCGTCAAGATCCGCGGCAGCCGCGTCGCCGGGAGAATAGTCAACAGCCGTGTCGCCGTTCGGGAGCGGTTTGTTCTCGGGACGCTGGAGCGGAATTTCAAGATACCCGTCAGCCCATACGGAAACCTCTGCGCACCTCTCCCCTTCCGCGCCGTCCGTGACGGCGCTTACGGAATATTTGTCGCTCGCCTTTCCCTCGTTATCTGTATAATTTGTAAGGCTCATAGGCTCGGAATTGAGCTTCGCGCCGTTTTTGTAAAGATTATACTTTACATTAAGACTCTCCGTGCCTTCCCAACGCCACGATACAAACACGCCGTTATCGGTCTTTACCGCGACAAGTCCGCGTCCCATATCGTCCATGCGGCGCTGAATGTTCGGGCGCGCGTCAATAAGCCTCTGCGTTTCGGCAGCCGTTTCCGCGCTGCCGCCCACGCTCAAATCATCGCTCTCGTCGCAGACGATAGTCTTTGTTCCGTTCAGTGTTGACGCAAGCGCAAACGGAACCGCCGAACCGAAAACCGCAGCGGCAGCCATAACCGAAACCGCTTTTTTCAGTATGTTCTTCTTCATGTAACTTTACCTCGCTTTCATCATATATTTTTCGGTAATAATTATACTTACATTATAGCATAATTTATTGGTCATATCAATAGAAAGAGTATTTTTTTGCACATCATTCTCGTCGCTTAGGAGCATGAATTATAATCAGTAAAAAATAATTATTTTAATAATTAAATGTTAGTAGGTAATACTTGCAGCTTTTAATATAAAAATAAATCCGAAATTAATATCCGGTCTGCAATCGGCGCAGACCGGATATTAATTAATAATTCTGATTTATTACAAGAGCGAAACCGCGCTTATCATCGCCGCAGATTCCGCACGCGTTATACCTGATTTCGGTGCGAGCAAGCCGTCGGGATAGCCGCTTATTAGTCCTGCGCCGCACGCCCATTGAATAGCCTCCATCGCGTATTCGCTGATTTCGCTTGCATCAGTATAGACCGAAATATTCGTGTTTTCACCTGCCGATACATCCGCGCCGATATATTTCATATATCGGTATAATATTGCTGCGGTCTGTTCGCGCGTAACGCCTTCGTCGGGCTTGAATGTGCCGTCTTCAAAGCCCGATACTATGCCGTTTTCAGCCGTCCACGCCACGTACGGAGCATAGTACGCATTTACGCCAACATCAGTGAATGTCGCTGCCGCCGTTGTTCCTGCTGCTCCCATGCGTCCTACGATAGTCACAAGCATTCCGCGAGTCAGCGTAATATTAGGAGCGAACTCTGTATCGGTTACCATACATTTAAAGATAAAACAATCTGCATTTACGTTATAAATAAAGTATTTTACGCCATTTTGTTACATTTTCTTACTGGATATTTTATAATAAAATACAAAAAGGGCAGCCACACCCGGGCACTTTACAGATACACCTTTCTTCGCTCAATTCCATATCAATTTCATCTTTTCGATATTTTGTAAGATTCTGTAAAAACACATGCGCCAAAATCAAAAACCGCATAAATACTCGTTTATCAAGTATTTATGCAGTTTTTTCTTGCTTTATCTTGGTCAGCCCTCCATGTGTTTGCCAAGGAAACCGGCAGCCGACTCGGCGAGCTTGCTCTCCACCTCGGAAAGCTGTTCGCCTTCGTTCATAATAAAGAGCACCGAGCCTATAGTGTCGCCTTCCGATATAATCGGAACAACCACTCCGGCACTGTACTTGTCGTTAGCGTCCGTAACGGAAATTGACTTTCCCCCGGACGCGTTCAGTACCGTTTTATCATTGAGTACATGATCAAGCTCGGAGCTTATCGGTTTCTCCATAAGCTCTTTTTTGGGAATACCCGAAACGGCGATTATGTTGTCGCGGTCAGTTATGCAAGCGCCGTGACCGCTCGCCTTTGCGAGCGTTTCTACATAATTCGCCGCGAAATCGCCAAGCTCCCCTATCGGCGAATATTTCTTAAAAATAACCTCGCCGTCCTTTTCTGTATAAATTTCAAGAGGATCTCCCTCTCTTATGCGCATGGTGCGTCTTATTTCCTTAGGTATAACAACTCTGCCCAAGTCGTCTATTCTTCTGACAATGCCTGTGGCTTTCATAATAAATTCCTCCTATATGCTAAAATAGTTTTTATGGTTGGTATGAACTTATTATGATTTTTTTCCGCGCGTATTATTCAAAAATTTACAAAATACGATGTTGGGTAAATTTGGGCAAAAAACAGGGAACGGGTTAAATAAAAATCCGTCCCCCAAAATTTTAAAATTTTATTCAACTGTAACCGATTTAGCTAAATTCCTCGGCTTATCTATATCGCAGCCTTTAAGGGACGCAACATAATATCCGAACAGCTGCAGCGGTATAACCGTCAGCGACGGAAGAAGTGTTTCGTGAATTGACGGGATTTTTATAATGTGGTCGGCAACCTCCGTCATGTCGTGATCCTTTGTCGTAACTCCCATTACAACTGCGCCGCGCGCTTTTACTTCTTTTACGTTTGAAACAGTTTTGTCAAACAGATCCCTGCCCGTGGCGAGCGCTATTACGAGCGTGCCGTCCTCGATAAGAGAGATCGTGCCGTGCTTTAACTCGCCCGCCGCGTACGCCTCGCTGTGAATATACGAAATTTCCTTTAATTTGAGCGAGCCCTCGAGCGATACAGCGTAGTCGAGATTGCGTCCTATGAAGAATATCGAGCGGCAGTTGTAGAACAGCGACGCGAGATATTGAATTTCCTCTTTAGATTTCAATACCTCCTCAACCTTATCCGGCAGAGCTTCTATTTCCGAAATCAGCCGCGCGTATTCACCCGACGTAATCATGCCGAGCTTATCAGCCATGTATGTTGATATCAGATACATAACGGCAAGCTGTGTACTGTACGCCTTTGTCGTCGCGACCGCTATTTCCGGTCCCGCCCACGTGTATATTACGTCGTCCGAAGCGTTAGCTATCGCGCTTCCGACAACGTTTACGATCGACAAAATCCGCGCGCCGTGGTTCTTCGCTTCCTTCAGTCCCGCCAATGTATCGGCAGTTTCACCGGACTGACTTATCACTATTACAAGGTCGTCCTTTGTAACGATCGGATCGCAGTAGCGGAACTCCGACGCGACCTGAACCTCAACAGGAATACGGCACATCTTTTCAATCACATACTTGCCGACAACACCGACATGGTACGCACTGCCGCATGCGACGATATAAATTTTGTTTATTTTCTTTATATCCTCGGTAGTGAGCGAAATATCGTCGAGAACGATTTTGCCGTCCTTGATTCTCGGGCTTATAGTGTCTCGCAGAGCTTTCGGCTGCTCCTCGATTTCCTTCATCATAAAGTGCTCGTAGCCGCCCTTTTCAGCCGCGCTGATGTCCCAGTTTACGGTGAAAACGTCCTTCGGAACAACCTCTTTGTCCTTGTTGTAAACCGTAACGCCGTCCTTCGAGAGAACGACCATTTCCTCGTCCTCAAGGTAATAGATGTTTCTCGTGTGCTTCAAAATCGCCGTAACGTCCGATGCGATAAAGTTCTCGCCCTCGCCCAAGCCGACGATCAGCGGGCTTGCCTTTCTCACCGCGATAAATTGATCGGGATAATCCGAGCAGAGCACACCCAGAGCGTACGAACCCTCGACGCGGTTTATAACGCGTATCATCGCGTCCATAATATCGCCCTTGTAGTAATACTCGAAAAGATGAGCTATAACTTCGGTGTCGGTATCAGACATAAACTCAAAGCCGCGTTCGATAAGTCTCTGCTTTAACGCTATGTAATTCTCGATAATTCCGTTATGCACGACCGCAAATCTGCCCGAATTGGAAATATGCGGGTGCGCGTTCTCGTCCGACGGCTCGCCGTGTGTCGCCCAGCGCGTATGACCGATTCCCATTGTTCCGTGGACAGTCGCGCCGTTATGCGTTTTTTCCTCGAGCACCGCAAGTCTGCCCTTCGCCTTCGCAATTTCTATTTTGCCCTCGTTAAACACCGCTATGCCCGCGCTGTCGTAGCCGCGGTATTCGAGCTTTGAAAGCCCCTCGAGCAGTATCGGAGACGCCTGCTCCGAGCCTACGTAACCTACTATTCCGCACATAATATTAACCTCCGTATTTGAAAATTATGTTAACTTCATATTTATACTATTATATTTTACACTACTTTTACTTTTTTTTCAACTCTTTTTACATAATTGTAAAGAAAAATATTGTTTTTGAGGCGAAAGACTGTTATAATATAGATATTATGGTTATGGAGGAATAATTATGGAAAAGCTGATATATGAAAATAAACTCGCCCGTGCGGAGGATGTGAAGGATTTCCGTCTCGAAGGCAGTGCGGAGATTTATTTTGAAAACGGAAAAATGCGTATGAAGAATGCTCTTTCGGCTGATTTGGGACAGAAATCGAATTTCGTGTACTGGTGTCCCGTGGATTTTCCATCGGACGTGCGCATAGAATGGGATTTCCGCCCTATCGAAGAACCGGGGCTTGCGATAATGTTTTTCAGTGCCAAGGGCTGCAATGGCGAGGACTTATTCGACAGCTCGCTCGCGCCTCGCGACGGGCAGTATAATCTCTACCATTCCGGCGACATAAACGCTTACCACGTATCATACTTCCGCCGCAAGTGGGACGAGGAGCGCGGTTTTCACACCTGCAATTTACGCAAGAGCAAGGGCTTCCACTTGGTCGTACAGGGCGCGGATCCGATCCCGAACTGCGACGACGCGTTTGAAAGCTACCACATTTGTCTTACAAAAAAGAACGGAAAAATCGAGTTTGCGATAAACGATTTGACGGTATTTTCATGGCAGGACGACGGTTCGGAATACGGTCCCGTCCTCGGTGGCGGCAAGATAGGCTTCAGGCAAATGGCTCCAATGATAGGGGAATATTCGAATTTGAAGGTATACGAAATATGAAATATTTTAATCCCGTAATACGCGGCTTTAATCCCGATCCGAGCGTGTGCCGCGCCGGAAATGATTATTACCTCGTAACAAGCACATTTGAATATTTTCCGGGCATACCTATTTATCGCAGCGCCGACCTTGTAAACTGGGAGCATATCGCAAACGCCGTAACGCGTCCTTCGCAGCTCCCCATGTCCGAAGCTGAAGCGTCGGGCGGAATTTGGGCGCCGACTATACGTTATAACGACGGCATTTTCTACATCACCGCCACGTTCAGCGGCAGGGGAAACTTTATCATTTCAGCGCCCGATCCTCGCGGAGAATGGTCTGACGCGGTATGGACGGATATGGACGGGATCGACCCGTCGATGCTGTTCGACAACGGTAAAATGTACTACTGCGCGAACGACTGCGGCGGCAGGATCAAATTATACAAAACCGAAGGCATATCGCTCGCGGAGATGAATCCCGAAACGGGCAAGGTAACCGGCGAAATAAAACGCATATGGGAAGGTACGGGCGGCGGATGGCTCGAAGCGCCGCATATTTACCACATCGGTGATTGGTATTACCTGCTTGCGGCTGAGGGCGGCACGGGAGCAAATCACACTGCGGTTCTCGCGAGAAGCCGAAATATTTGGGGCGAATACGAGCCGTGTCCGTACAATCCGATACTCACCAACCGAAACGATACGTCAAAGCAAATCTCGTGTGCCGGTCACGCGGATTTGGTTGATACCCCAAGCGGCGATTGGTACATGGCGCATCTCGCGGCAAGATCGTACGTGTCCGGCAAAACGACGCTCGGACGCGAGACATTTTTAACTCCGGTAAAATGGGCGGACGGTTGGTTTACGGCTGAAAATAAAAAGGCAAGTATCGAAAACGAAGCGAGCGCGGAACAGCGTATCGATACGCGTTTTGTGTGCGATTTTAAGACCGCCGATTGGGAAAACATTTGGCTTTTTGTGCGCGGACGAAACGACGATTACATAAAGCGTTCAAACGGCGTTATGACGCTGGTACCGAACGCGAAAGTAACGGATAAGCGCGGCTTTCCGTCGATGGCGGCAGTACGTCAGGCCGATTTTGAATGTACGGCGGAAATCGAGCTTGATTTTGCGCCGCGTGAAAACGGAGACGAAGCGGGACTGGCTGTATATTTATCGCCGAAAAACATATACAGTATAGCGAAAAAGCGCGAAAACGGCGCGGATTACATTACAGTCACAATGCGTGCGGACGAGCTTATACACATTATATACCATACAAAAGTGCCGGAGGATAAAATTAAATTCAAAATAAAATCAAGCACGGAAAAATACGAATTTTACTATGCCGCATACAACGGTGAATACATAAGTGCGGGAAACGCTCCGGCGAAATTTATAACCACGGATATTGCCGACCGCTGCTTTACCGGAGCGGTGATCGGAGCATACGTGCAATCGGATATGAAAACAACCGCAGCGGCGAAAATAACGCGGTTTGCGGTGGGATAATGGGATAAATTATGATTTAGCGCAATAACGCTGCTTCGCAGCTACACCTCATCAGTCAGCTACGCTGACAGCTTCCCCTCAAGGGGAAGCCTTGCGGGCGAACACGGTTCGCCCCTACGAAATCCTGTTGACATCGGGTTGTCGGGGAAACGGGCTGTCGGGGCGCCAGCCCCTACGAGAGGCCCCCTTGTCAAAGGGGGCTGTCAGCGTAGCTGACTGGGGGATTCTTTCGCTAACTTAAAAAATGAATCCCTCCACCGCTACGCGGTCCCCCTCCCTTTAACAAGGGAGGCTTATACCACTAAATCATAATTTACCACAACAAAAAAGGAACCAAACAAATGTCACAAAAACAAAACAAATCACTAAAAACGCTCGAATTCGATAAAATTCTCGAACGTATGGCGGAATACACCGACAGCGAGAGCGTTAAAAAGAAAATATTGAATATAACGCCGTTTTCCGAGCTTGATAAGGCGCAAAAGGCGCAGCGGGAAACTACCGAGGCGGTTATAACATCGCTGAAGCTCGGCGGTCCGCCGGTGAATTTATCGGTCGCGGATGCGCGCGGGGCGGTGAAACGCGCGGAGCGGGACGGAGTGCTGCATACGAAGGAGCTGATTGAAATATCGCGCCTTCTTTATGTCGCGCGCAGGATGAAAGCGTATCTCAGCGAGGCGGCGGAAGAATGCGCAAGGCTCCACGAAATCGAATCGGAGATAATCACCGCGAAATCCGTCGAGGACAGGATTAATTCGTGCATTATTTCCGAGGAGGAAATCGCTGACGACGCATCGCCGGAGCTTAATACGATCAGGCGCAAAATACGCGGGCTGAACGGAAAAATACGCGAAACGCTAAATTCAATGGTTCATTCGCAGCACTATAAAAAATATTTGCAGGACGCGATCGTCACCATGCGCTCGGACAGATTTGTAATACCCGTAAAAAGCGAGTATCGTCAGGAAGTACCCGGTATCGTCCACGACAGCTCCGCAACGGGCGCGACGCTTTTTATAGAGCCGATGAGCGTCGTAAACAGCAACAACGAAATACGCGATCTGCACAGCAAGGAGCAGATGGAGATCGAACGCATTTTAGCCGAATTGTCCGCGCTCGTGAGCGAGAACGGGCACGCGGTTTTCGTTGATTACAAGCATATCGCCGCGCTCGATTTCATGTTCTGCAAGGCGAAGCTGTCTCTCGATATGGACGCGACAGAGCCGATTTTAAACGACAAGGGCAGAATTGCGTTGAAGCACGCGCGCCATCCTTTGATTGACAAGGACAAGGTCGTCGCGAACGACATATATTTGGGCGGCGATTTTGACACGCTCGTTGTGACCGGTCCGAACACGGGCGGCAAGACGGTCACGCTTAAAACGATCGGACTTTGCTCGCTTATGGCGGCGGCGGGGCTGCATATTCCGGCGCGGGAGCGGAGCGAGGCGGCTGTGTTTACGAGCGTTTTCGCGGATATCGGCGACGAGCAGTCGATAGAGCAGAGCTTGTCCACGTTTTCGTCGCATATGGTGAATATCGTCGATATACTCGGACAGGTGGATTTTACGTCCCTTGCACTGTTTGATGAGCTCGGCGCGGGAACGGATCCGACCGAGGGCGCGGCGCTTGCGATTTCGATACTCGAATTCTTACGCGCGCGCGGCGTGAAAACCGTCGCCACAACGCACTACAGCGAATTAAAGCTGTTCGCGCTTTCTACCGACGGAGTTGAAAACGCGTCGTGCGAGTTCGACGTGGAGAGCTTACAGCCGACATACAGATTATTGATCGGCGTACCCGGAAAATCAAATGCGTTCGCTATCTCGCGCAGGCTCGGTCTTGACGAGCGCATAATAAGCCGCGCGAACGATATTTTATCCGACGAGGACGTAAAATTCGAGGACGTAATAACCGACCTCGAGCAGAACCGCACAAAGGCGCGTCAAGAGGCGGACGAAGCGGCGCGGTTAAAGCGTGAATTGACTGAGCTTCGCAAAGAGGTCGAAAAGGACAGAATAAAGCTGAAGGAAAACAAATCGCGCATCATGGACGAGGCGCGCCGCGAGGCGAAAATACTTGTGATGAACGCGAAGGAGGAAGCGAACGCCATAATCCGCGACCTTGAAAAAATGCGAGAAAAGGGCATAAAGAGCGGCGAGCTTGAAGAAAAAATTTCAAAGGCGCGCGGCGGCTTCAAAAAGCGCGAAGACTCGCTCGATAAGGCGATGGAAAAGGCGGCTAAGCCGAAGAAAACGTACGTCGAGCCGCCGAAGGATCTAAAGCCGGGCACGACCGTGAAAATCCTCAACATGAACCAGGATGCGACCGTCCTCAAGGAGCCGGACAAAAACGGAAACGTCCGCGTTCAGGCGGGAATTATCAAAATGGACGTTCACATCACAAATCTCAGAAAAATCGAGAAAAGCAACGCAAAGGAGCTTGCGGAGCAGTTCGCGAGACCTTTCCGCTCGTTCGCGTCAAAAACGAAAAATGTGTCCACCGAGGTTGACGTGCGCGGCATGAATTTGGAGGAAGCGTGGATGAGCGTCGAAAAATACCTCGACGACTGCTATCTCGCCGGTCTTTCGCCGGTTAACATAATTCACGGCAAGGGTACGGGCATACTCAGGCGCGGCATACAGGAAAATCTGCGTCGGCACAGGTATGTGAAATCGTACAGAAACGGACGCTTCGGCGAAGGCGAGGACGGCGTTACCGTGGTTGAAATAAAGAAGGATTAAAGCGATGGCAAAGAAGAAAACGATAACAAACGCAATGCGAATATTAAACGCGGCGGGAATTAAATACGAAACGGTGGAATACGAAGCCGAAAAGGTGGGCGATCACTTCGGCGAGGAAATAGCCGCGCTCACGGGAATACCGCCGGAGAAATCATTTAAAACGCTTGTCGTGCGCGGAGATAAAACGGGAATTATGGTAACCTGTATCCCTGTCGCGGAAGAGGTGGATTTGAAAAAATTAGCGAAGGTTTCGGGCAACAAAAGCGCGGAAATGACGCATGTTAAAGAGCTTTTGCAATTAACAGGTTATATCAGGGGCGGAGTTTCGCCGATCGGTATGAAAAAGAAATACCCTACTTATGTAAACTCATCCGCGTTGGAGCATGACGCTATAGCCGTAAGCGGCGGCGTATGCGGATGTACGCTGATAATGAAACCGGAGGATTTGCAAAAAGCGACGGGATGCGTGTTTGAGGATATTGTTAGATTGTAAATTATAATTTAGCGCGTCTAAGAGCCTCCCTTGTCAAAGGGAGGGGGACCGCGTAGCGGTGGAGGGATTCTTTTTTTAAAATTAGCGAAGGAATCCCCCAGTCAGCTACGCTGACAGCCCCCTTTGACAAGGGGGCCTCTCGTAGGGGCGGTCATTGGCCGCCCGCCGCGCTGCATTGGGAACGGGCGGCCGATGACCGCCCCTACGTCTACGCCACCGATACGCACATAAATCATAATTTACCACCCAAAAAACAGGAGGACAATATATGTCAATATTTAAACCCGCGGATATACTTATTCCGCAAAACATTGATTACACAAAATGGAGCGTTGTCGCGTGCGACCAGTACACGTCCGAGCCGGAATACTGGGAGCAAGCGGCGCAAATCGTCGGTGATTGCCCGTCAACGCTTAAAATTATTTTTCCCGAGGCGTACCTCGAGGACGGCAACGCCGATGAGCGGATAGAAAAAATTAACGCGGAAATGCGAAAATATCTTGATTCGGGGCTGTTCAGGGAGATTAAAGACTCGCTCATATACGTCGAGCGAACGCAGTCGAACGGCAGGACGCGCAGGGGCGTTATCGGTATGCTCGACCTGGAGGAATACAATTTTACAAAGGGCTCGCAGTCGAAAGTCCGCGCTACGGAGGGGACGATCGTCGAGCGTATTCCGCCGCGTCAAAGGGTACGACGCAACGCGCCGCTGGAGCTTCCGCATATAATAATGCTTATCGACGACAGAAAAAAGACGGTAATCGAGCCGCTTGAAGCGAAAAAATCGGATTTTGAAAAGCTGTACGATTTTGATTTGATGCTCGGCGGCGGTCATCTTACGGGCTATCTTATAAGCGGCGCGGCAAAATCAGATATAATTTCAGCCGTTGACGCGCTTGAGAATAAGGACGAATTTGAAAAAAAGTACGGAGTAAAGGGCAAAGGCGTGCTTGCGTTCGCGGCGGGCGACGGAAACCATTCTCTCGCCACGGCTAAAACGTGCTGGGAGGAAATAAAAAAGACACTCTCCCCCGCCGAAATCAAAACACATCCGGCGCGGTACGCGCTTGTCGAGGTCGAAAATATCCACGACGACGCGCTCGAATTCGAGCCTATACAGCGCGTGGTGTTCGACTGCGACCCGGAAAAGCTGCTTTCCGCGCTCGTATCGCATTATAACGCGTCATACGAGGACAACGGCGGTCAGAAGATACGCTATACCTACGGCGGAAAAAGTGGCGCGGTTTATGTAAAGAACGCGCCGAGCAATCTGCCCGTCGGAACGCTGCAGCTCTTTCTCGATAAATATATCGCCGAAAACGGCTGCCGCATCGACTACATCCACGGCGACGATGTTGTGGAAAGGCTCACGCGAGAAAGCTGTACGATCGGGTTTATGGTAGACCGCATGGAAAAGAATGAGCTGTTTGAAACGGTTATAAAGGACGGCGCGCTGCCGAGAAAAACGTTTTCAATGGGCGAAGCGGCTGATAAGCGGTACTATTTTGAGTGCAGAAGGATATAAAAATCAACCGTGAGTTGCGCGCAATTCTCCGTATTTGGTATGGTTTTTCGCATAAAAAGACGCTATAATATACCCATAACGGCGCTGTTAAATACAAATTCGGAGGACAAAAAAATGAATATCGGACTGAAAATAAGAGAGCTGCGCAAAAAGCGCGGCATAACGCAGGAGAGGCTCGCGGAATATCTGACCGTATCGGCGCAGGCGGTTTCGAAATGGGAAAACGGCACGGCTTTGCCTGATATAACGCTCGTTCCAAAGCTGTCCGCGTTTTTCGGAGTGAGCACGGACGAGCTGTTTTCGACTAAACCCGAGGTTACGGACAAAAAGCTGCTCGAATACAGGGAAAAGCTGACGGAATACAAGCGTGTTTACGATTACGAATCGGCGGCGGAGCTTATGGAACAGGCTATCGCGGAATATCCGTCAAATTACGAGTTTATGTGGGAGCTTGTCCACGCACTGTCGCATAAAAGACGCCGCGACCGTGATTTGTCGCGGATTATACCGCTTTGCGAGAGGATAGTCGAGGACTGCCGCGACGAGACGATACGCCAGTGCGCGATACAGATGCTTTGCATATCATACTCGGACAACGGGCAACAGAGCGAAGCGGTAAATCTCGCAAACTCGCTGCCGGATTGCGCCGTGGAAAGGGATTGGCTTCTTGAAATGATACTCAGCGGCGAGGACAAAATTGTGCAGGCGCAGAAAAATCTCGCACAGTTGGCGGATCAGATCGTCTCACAGCTTATTCATCTCTCATCGAACGACTACATGGGTCTGCACGATGATTTTACCTATACCGAGCAAATTCACTTTGCCGAAACCGCGTTTACGATTTACAGCGCGATTTTCACGGGCGGTCACAAATCGCCGTCAAACGGCGCATGGCGGCACATTTACGAGCGTATGTCGGAGCTGTATCTGTGGAACGATGATATTGAAAACGGTATGAAGTATTTGCGTCTTGCTGCCGAGGCGGCGGAGTATTACGATAAATTTGCCGCGGAGGGCGCGCTGTACAAGCCGATTTTCGTGAACCGCTGCAAGACGGAGATTACCGACGACCACTATATTGACTCGGTACGGCTTTTGCAGCTTATGGACACGCGCAAACCGTTCGACGTTGTTCGTGATACGGAGGAATTTAAGGAGATTACGGAGCATTTAAAAGGTTTGAAGAAATAATTATAATACCAACGTTGCACGCGGGCGGTCATAGACCGCCCGTTTCCGGTATGTCAAAACATTAATAATCATCACGTAGGGGCGACCCTTGCGGTCGCCCGTTTTTGGTTTATCTCTGTGCCGTAACAACTCCGGTTAAAATCATCGCGCATCCGATTAGCTGCGCCATACCTACCGCTTCGCCCAAAAACATTGCTCCCAGCGCGACGCTCGTTATCGGCTCGAAGGTTGACATAACTCCCGCGGTTGACGCTCCCTCCTCGCGCACTCCCACCTGGAAAAGCGGTGTCGCGCCAAGCGTTACAAGAAGCGAAATTACAGCGGAATACGCCCACGCCTGGGGTGTTATATCAAAATTTATTTCATTTACCGCGACGCCGAAAATCAGGATCGTCGCGCTCATGGTTAACATAAGATAAAACGTAAGCTTTACGTAATCCATCGCGTCAAGCCCCGAGCGGTCTATATAAATCACGTAAAAGCTGTAGAAAACTCCCGATAAAAGCGCCAAAATGATACCGATTTGATCTGCCGAGCTTGCTATGTCGACAAACAAAAATATTCCCACAGTCACGCAGACAGCCGAAAACAGCTTCGCGCGGCTTATTTTTTCGTGGTAAATAAACGCCGACGCGACGACTATGACGAGCGGATATATAAAATGCAGCGTTGTCGCCAGTCCCGTCGGAATGTAGCTGTACGCCATGTACAAAAGCACTATCGGCAGTGCGCCGCCGAAAACGCTTAAAATTATCACCCGCTTCAGCTCGGTTTTGGTGAGATAAAGCGACTTTCCGTCCGCTTTTAAAATCGCGTACAAAAGCGGCACTGAAAGAGCGGCGCGCAGGAATGTAAGCGTTATTCCATTCGCGCCGCCGTCGTATGTTATTTTTGCCAAAATCGGCGTCAGTCCGTAGATAAACGCCGACGTAAGCAGGCATAATTTTCCTTTTCCCTTCATTATAAGCGCTCCTTCGGGACGA
Source organism: uncultured Clostridia bacterium (assembly GCA_947627795.1). Taxonomy (GTDB): domain Bacteria; phylum Bacillota; class Clostridia; order UBA1381; family UBA1381; genus CANQXJ01. Next base: position 14,448 of record CANQXJ010000020.1, on the reverse strand, counting down.
GCGCCGTTATATTATAAGCTGTCTATCTCGCTCATCCAAAGATTTACCGAGGCGTCGGACGGCATACGCCAGTCGCCTCTCGGAGAAAGAGCGACGCTTCCCACCTTCGGTCCGTCCGGCAGGCACGAACGTTTGAACTGCTGTTGGAAGAAACGCTTATAGAAAATCTTCATCCAGCTAAGAATAGTTTCGCGGTCATAAACCCCGTCAAACGCTTTTTCTGCAAGCCGTAGGATTTTCCGAGGGCGCATACCGAAGCGCATGAGGTAATACAGGAAGAAATCGTGCAGTTCGTACGGTCCTACAATATGCTCGGTTTTCTGCGAGATAGCTCCGTCCTTCGGCGGCAGAAGCTCCGGACTTACGGGGGTAGCGAGTATGTCCTCGAGCGTTTTTGAAAGCGCATCGTTATCGGTTCTTCTTGCCTCGTAGTCCACAAGATAGCGGATAAGCGTTTTCGGCACTCCCGCGTTCACGCCGTACATTGACATATGGTCGCCGTTATACGTAGCCCAGCCGAGCGCAAGCTCCGACATATCGCCCGTGCCGACGACTATTCCGCCTGTTTGGTTGGCGATATCCATTATGATCTGCGTCCGCTCGCGCGCCTGCGAGTTTTCGTAGGTCACGTCCGTGACAGACGGGTCGTGACCGATATCCCTGAAATGCAGATTTACCGCGTCGGCAATATTGATCTCCCGAAGCGTTATGCCGAGCGAATTACATACGTTTACCGCGTTGTTATACGTGCGGCTCGTCGTGCCGAAGCAGGGCATCGTAACGCCCGTGATATTTTTGCGGTCAATACCGAGCATATCAAACGCTCTCGCCGAAACGAGCAGCGCGAGCGTGGAATCGAGTCCGCCGCTTATGCCTATAACGACCGATTTGCCGTTTATATGCCTGAGACGCTTGGCAAGCCCCATAGCCTGGATCGTGAGAATTTCCTCGCTGCGCTTTTCGCGCATACCCTCGTCCGACGGCACAAACGGGTATCTCGCGATATGACGGGTTAGCGGAGTGTCGGTTCTTTCCATGTCAAGCTCGACCGTCACATAGCCCGCGCGTTCGCTTTTGTAGGTGGTCGTTCTCCTTCTTTCACTTACCAGTCTTTCCAAATCAAGCTCCGCGTATACGCATTCGTTCGCAAATCTGCGGCTGCGCGCGAGAATCGTTCCGTTTTCCGCGATAATATTGTCGCCCGCATACACGAGGTCGGTCGTCGATTCGCCGAAACCCGCGTCCGCGTAGAGATACGCCGCGAAAAGCCGCGCCGACTGAGAACGCACGAGCATCTCGCGGTATTCGTCCTTCGCGATAAGCTCGTCGCTCGCCGAAAGATTTGCTATAACCGTCGCTCCGACAAGCGCGTGATAGCTTGATGGCGGAGTTACCGTCCATAGATCCTCGCATATTTCAACCGCGAGCGTGAAGCACGGCATAGACGGAGCGGTGAAAAGAATATTCGCCCCGAACGGGACTGTGTTCTCCCCTATTTTTATATACTCAACCCCGCGCACGCCCTCGCTGAAATGGCGCAGTTCGTAAAACTCGTTATAATTCGGGATATTCATTTTCGGTACAAGTCCTTTTATGTACCCTTTATTTATTACCGCCGCGCAGTTATAAAGCTTGTCCCCTACGACGTACGGAAGTCCTGTAACCGAGGTTATATCAAGGCTTTTCGTCTCGTCCGCTATCCTGAGAAGTTCTTTTTCCGCGCCCGATAAAAGGCTCTCCTGCAAAAACAAATCGCCGCAGGTGTACGCGGTAATCGCAAGCTCGGGAAAAACTATTAGCTTCGCGCCTTTTTCCGCCACTTCGGTTATATTTTTTATGATATTGTCCGCGTTGTATTTAACGTCCGCCACGCGCAGCTCGGGCGACGCGCACGCGGTTTTTATAAATCCGTCCTTCATGGCATTTCCTCCTATTTGACGAGATTTTTCTCGACCTCGCTCCGCAAAGCGGCGATCTCCTCCTCCGATACCGTCGTCATATTCGAGCGCGTACATTCGGGGATCTTATCGAGGTATTCAAGCGCGGTCTTGTAATTTCCGAGCTTTTCCGCGATCTGCGCGCCGTGGAAATACGCTTCGATAAACGTCGGATTGCCCTCGATGATCTTGTCCGAAAGCTCCTTCGCCTTTTCGTACTCGCCCTTTTTATAGTAGCAGATCGAAAGATTGTCCATGATATCGCGGTCGTCGTCGTTGTATTCGAGCGCTTCCTCGCAGAATTTGGTGGTTTCGTCCATATCGTCGCCGCGCACGAGCTTGAAATAGCCTATCATGCCGTACATTGCCGTGTTTTTGTAGCCGTTTTCAAACAGCTCCGCCGCTTCCTCCATCGCCTCGTCAAGCCTTCCCTGCTTGTAGTAAACCATGCAGCGCTGCTGCTTCGCGCGGTTTTTAACATCGGGCTTCGCGCCCTTCGCGCGGATTATTGCATTTAAAATAGTTTCCGCCTCGTCGTTGTCGCCTGTGCGAAGAAGTATCGCCGAATACGAAATACGCGTGCGCACCTTCGAGCGGTGCGTGTCGTACGCCTTTTTGTACCACAGCTTCGACGTATTATAATCGCCCGCCGCGTACGCGCGGTTACCGTTCATTTCGTATATCGTCGGCAGAGCGGAATAGATCCCGTACAGAGCCAGAAGCGCGACCGCCGCGATACCGAGCCACACGTTTATTTTGAACGCCACAACAAGAATTATTATCGTTGACAGTACATAAATTATCGACATAGTCTTACCTCCATTTCTCCGCAGCGAGCGCCGCCGCAAGCTTCACGCACGCTTCAATGTCCCCCGCGTCAGCCGTTTCCGAGGGCGAATGAATGTATCTCGTCGCGAGCGATATTCCGCCAGTTTTTACTCCCGCGCCGCTCAAGTGTATCGCGCCAGCGTCGGTGCCGCCGTCGGTCATTATTTCAAGCTGATACGGTATATCGTTTTTGCGCGCCGTTTCTATCATCATCGAGCGCACGTCGGAGTCGCATAAAACTGACCTGTCCATAACCTTTATCGCCGCGCCGCCGCCGATTTTTACAGCCATTGCAGGAGCGTTCGGCGTGTCGCCCGTGTCGGTCACGTCAACAGCTATCGCGTAGTCGGGCTCGATCGAGAACGCAGCCGTGCGCGCGCCGCGAAGCCCTACCTCCTCCTGAGATGTAAACACGAAATATAAATCGTTTTCGCTGTTTTGCGCGCGTTTTAACGCCTCGATCAGTATATAGCAGCCAGCGCGGTTGTCGAGAGCCTTCGAGATAATTGTTCCGCGCTTTTCGTAGTACGCGCCCCGAAACACAGCCATGTCCCCTACCCCGACTTTTCTTTCGGCTGCCGCTTTATTCTTCGCGCCTATGTCGATATAGAGCTTTTCGATAGCCGCCTTTTTATTGAACGCTTCCTCCTCGCTGCCTATAACGCCGACTATACCGTTTAAAAACTCGACGCGCCTGTGGACAAGCTCCTTTGTATAGAGCCCCCCTACAGCTCCGAATCGGATAAATCCGTTTTCGTCGATCGTTTTTGCGATAACGCCTATCTCGTCCATATGCGCCGCGAACATTATTTTTTTGCCATTTTTGCCATTTCCCTTTTTATGCGCGATTAGGTTGCCGAGCGCGTCGGTCGTTACCTCGTCGCAGCAATCCTTGATTTCCTTTTCGATGAACGCCCTTACCGCGTCCTCGCGCCCCGACGGAGCGTTTATTTGTGTGAGCTTTTCAAGTAATTTTATCATATCAATTCACCCGCTTTCTTCAATATCAGAACAGTCAATGCGCCGAGCGCGTTTATGTCCGCCTCGCTTGCCACGCACACCGGAGTATGCGAATATCTGCACGGAACCGCCGCCATAACCGCGCGCGTTCCCTCGCCCGCCATGATCGTTCCGCCGCCAGCGCTCGTTCCGACCGAGCCTTGTTTCAGCTGAACGGCAATTTTTTCTTTTTTCGCCAAATCCGCGATTTTGTCGGTTATTTCCTTATCAAAAATCGCGCGGGCGTCCATAAAAGAGAGCGCAGCGCCCTTGCCGAGCGTTACGGTTTGCTCTGTTTTATCTACTCCGTATGTGTCTGCGGCAGCCGCCGAGCCTAAAATAACCGCCAAATCCGGCTTGACTGCGTACACCGCGATCTGCGCGCCGCGCATACCCACCTCAAGCTGAGCGGTAAAGCACGCGTAAATATCGTCGTCGTAGCTTTCCTTCATTGCTTCAATAAGCGCGAAGCAGCCTATTCTGCCGTCGAGAGCCTTACCCTTTACGCAGTCCCCGAGAACCGAAAATTCTGTATCAAACGCTATATAATCGCCCAATTTGACGCGTTTTAATGCGTCCTCCTTCGATTTCGCGCCAATGTCTATAAACAGAGCCGAAGGCGCGACGGTGTTCTCGCGCTCGCTGCGTTTTTGGAGATGTATCGCCTTCATGCCGATTACGCCCTTGACTTTATTTTCGCCCACGCGAACACGCTTTGAAACGAGCACGCGCTCGTCGATATTTCCCACGAGCTTGAATTTTATATAGCCCGCGTCGGTAACGCCCGAAACGATCATGCCCGGCTCGTCCGTGTTGCAGACAGCCATGATTTTTTTGCTTTTTTCTTCTTTTTTTCCGCGTTTGAGAGCGATAATGTTCCCCATTGTGTCAACGGTGATTTCGTCCGCGAACGGTTTTATTTTGTCGATTATAAATTCCCTCACGTTTTTTTCATTGCCGCTCACGCCGTCAAGCTCGGACAGTATCTTTAAAGTGTCAGCCATGATATATCCTCCCTCAAATCAAGAATGAACCGCTCTATCAGCTTCGCGACCGCCTTCGCGTCGGAAAGAGCGAGCGTTTCGACGGACGTGTGCATATATTTGAGCGGTATCGACAAAAGCGCCGTAGGCACTCCCGCGCGCGAAACCTGCATCACCCACGCGTCCGTACCCGTGTTGCCGCCGTCGATTTCCGTTTCTGCCTTGATGCCGTATTTTTCGGCTGTGTCAAACAGTCTTTGAGCCATTTTCGGGTGAATGTTCGGTCCGACGGAAATCGTAAGCCCTTCGCCTACCTTGAACGCGTTGTCGGAATTGTCGGGAGTTATGCCGTGAGTTACGTCAACGGCTATCGCCAAATCGGGGTTTATTCCGTAAACAGCCGTTTTCGCACCGCGGCATCCGACCTCCTCCTGAACCGCCGCCACAGCGTACACATCGGCGTGCAGGTCGGCGTTCTGTAATTTTTTCATAACCGTAATAAGCGCGGCTACGCTTGCTCTGTCGTCGAGAGATTTGCCGCTGAACTGCTTTTTCCCGAGCTTTCCGACGGACTGCGCCAATGTTATGCTGTCGCCCACGGAAACGAGCGATCTCGCCTTTTCGCCGCCGAAGCCTATGTCAATAGCCATGTCCTTGATTTTCACGGTCTTGCCCGATTCGAGCATCGACGCGGGCTTTATGCCTATAACTCCCTTTAAATCGTGCCTACCGTGGACCGTTACCTCGGTTGACGGAAGCGTTCTCTCGTCAACGCCGCCAACAGGGGCGAACGTCAGGAATCCGTCGTCCGTCACCGACGTTACGATAAGCCCTATTTCGTCCATATGCGCCTCTATCATTATTTTCGGCGCGTTCGGCTTGCCGCACTCCTTCACGGCAATAACGTTTCCGAGCGCGTCTGTTTTTACCTCGTCAGCGTATTGCATGAAGAGCTCCGCGATTTTGTCGCTTATCCTGTATTCAAATCCCGATATGCCGCGCATATCGCTTAGTTGTTTGATTAGTTTTTTCATTTTATTTCAACCCATTTACAATTTCTTTATACAAATTTCCGCGCTCCTCGAAATTTTTGAACATATCGAAGCTCGTGCTCGCGGGCGAGAGTATTACCACGTCTCCCTCATGCGCCCGGCTTCGCGCGGCGTTTACCGCTTCGGGATATGTTGACGCTCTTATTACCTCAACATCAGCGCCTTTGCCGGTTTTCGCGGTTTCTTTTTTCAGCGCTTCTTCTATTTTATCCGAGGTCATACCGATAAGTACAAGCGTTTTTACACGTTCCGCTATGGACGGTCCTATCTCGTCGTACGGGATTCCCTTGTCCTTGCCGCCCGCGATAAGTATTACCTTTTCCGGGAATACGCGAAGCGTGTTTATAGTCCTGTTCGGGCTTGAATCTATCGAACTGTTGTAATATTTTACTCCGTCAAACGTTCTCACAAGCTCTATTCTGTGCTCCACGCCGCCGAAGGTTTTCGCGATATTTACAATAATATCGTCGTTCACAAGCCCCTCGACCGCCGCGATCGCGGTCATGTAATTTTCGACATTATGCATACCCGGGATTTTGATGTCGTTGATATTCAAAACCGCCGTATCGCCGCGCATTATCGTATCGCCGTTGAGATACACGTCAGCCTTACCCTTGCACGAGAAGCGTTTTACCTTGCCCTTCGCGTCTGCGGTGTTTTTCACACTGTCCTCATTGTCTGCGTTCGTGATGAGTATACCGTTTTCGGTTTGGTGCAGGAAGATATTTTTCTTCGCGTCGATATATTCCTGATAGTCCTTATGGTAATCGAGATGGTTCGGGCTTAAATTCGTGATGACCGCTATGTCGGGCGATTTTTTCATCGTATGGAGCTGGAACGACGACAGTTCGAGTATAACCCAGTCCTCCGGCTTCATTTTTTCCGCGTCGGTCAGAAGCGGATTGCCGATATTTCCGCCGAGCCATGTTTTATAGCCCGCCTCGGTCAGCATATGATGTATAAGCGTGGTCGTCGTGGTTTTGCCGTCGCTGCCGGTTACGGCTATCATATGCGACGGACACAAATCGAAAAATACCTCCATTTCCGATGTGACATTCGCCCCGCGCTCCCTCGCGCCGTTCAGCTCCGGCACGTCAAAGCGCAAGCCCGGCGTTCTGAAAATTATATCGCCGGAGAGATTTTTTAGATAATCCTCGCCAAGACTGAATTTTACGCCGAGCGCCGCCAGCTCCGAGTACGTGTCGCCGAGTTTTTCCTTATCGCGCTTGTCGCAGGCGGTAACGTCCGCGCCGAGCGTCACGAGGTACTTTATAAGCGGCAGATTTGAAATGCCGATACCTATAACGTCGACACTCGCGCCGTTCATATTTTGTTTAAATTCCTCAAGCTTACTCATATATTTTTCCTCCATAACGTATTATATTCCGAAAATCATATCATATCCATAATGAGATACGCCGCTCCGCCCAGCACTCCCGCTGCCGCCATCACCGCTATCTGATTCGGTTTGAAAATTCTGAGTACCAACAGCGACGCGATAAACACAGCAACGGCAATAAAGTCGATTTTATCCGCCGCGAACGAAACAATTCCGTCTGCCCAAAGCGCCTGCACCATGATCGACAGCCCCGCCGAGGCGATCATCGCAACCACTGCCGGACGGAGCCCGTTCATTACACCCTTCATCACAGACATTTCGCGGTATTTATAATAAATTTTCGCAAGCGCTATCGCCACGACGGTAGACGGGATAACGCAGCCGAGCGTAGCCGTGAGCGCGCCGGGTATTCCGGCTATCCGCATTCCGACGAACGTCGCCGCGTTGATCGCGATAGGTCCGGGCGTCATCTGCGAGATTGTCAGAACGTCGGTGAACTCGCTCATCGTGAGCCAGCCGTGCGCCTTTATTATCTGCTCGTTTATGAGCGGCAAGGACGCGTAGCCGCCGCCGAAGCTGAAAAGTCCTATCTGCAGAAAGCTGAGGAGCATCTGAAAATAAATCATTTCTCAGCCTCCTTTTTCGGACGCATAAACAGCGCTCCGAGCACTCCGCATACGATTATTATAAACACTACGTTTATGTCGAACACAATCGTCACCGCGAATGCCGCGAGCATTATCAGTATCGGAAAAATGCGTTTATCCTTTATGACGTTGTGCGCCATTGTTATTACCACATCGAGAATAACAGCCGCGACAGCCGCCTGCATTCCCTTTAAAACGGCGCTCACGATTCTGTTATCGCGGAATGCTATATAGAAAACCGACACCACCGACATTATCACAAACGGCGGCAGCACCGTTCCCAAAAGCGTAACCATCGCTCCCGCGAAGCCCGCCATTCGGTAGCCTATCAAGAGCGACGCGTTTATCGCGAGCGGTCCGGGAGTGGACTGCGCGATCGCTACGAGGTCGAGCATTTCGTCCTCGTCGATCCAATGCAGTCCGTCCACGAATTTCTTCTGCAAAAGCGGCACGATAACATATCCGCCGCCGAAGGTGAACGCGCTGATTTTAAGAGTTTCTAAAAATAGGGTGAGAAATAACTTAAGTTTACCGTCCTTTTTATCTTCCAAATTATTTCCCTCCCATAATTTTCATACATAGTTAATTATATAATATATTCGGAAATTAGTCAACCGCAACAGAAATTTTTTTACGCCATAAAAACAGACTGCCGCAATGATTGCGACAGTCTGTCAATATTATTCGCTTAATTCCTTATCTATCGCCTCAGCCGCGGCTTTGCCCGCGCCCATCGCGAGTATTACCGTAGCCGCGCCCGTTACAACGTCGCCGCCCGCGTATACGTGCTCGCGCGAGGTTTTACCCGTAGCTTCGTCCGCGACTATGCAGCCGTGTCTGTTCGTTTCAAGTCCCTTCGTGGTCTTGCGGATAAGCGGGTTCGGGGTCTGACCGATCGATACGACAACCGTGTCGATGTCGAGGATCTCCTCGCTCCCCTCAACCGGAACAGGTCTGCGTCTGCCGCTTGCGTCCGGCTCTCCAAGCTCCATATGGATCACTTCCATCTGCTTTACCCAGCCGTTCTCGTCGCCGATAAAGCGCGTCGGGTTCTGTAAGAGCTTGAATACTATGCCCTCCTGCTCGGCGTGCTCAACCTCCTCGGCTCTCGCCGGAAGCTCCTGCTTGCCGCGTCGGTACACGATATACACGTTCTCTGCGCCGAGCCTTTTCGCGCTCCTCGCCGCGTCCATCGCGACGTTTCCGCCGCCGAGTACAGCGACATTCTTTCCCACGTAAACGGGCGTGTCGTATTCGGGGAACTTGTAGCCCTTCATAAGATTTATTCTCGTTAAAAACTCGTTCGCCGAGTAAACGCCGTTAAGGCTTTCGCCCTCTATTCCCATGAACGAGGGAAGTCCCGCGCCCGAGCCGATATATACGGCATCGTAGCCCATATCGTCAAGAAGCTCGTCAACCATGATCGTCTTACCGATTATAACATTTGTCTGAATGTCAACGCCCATCGCTTTGAGGTTCGCTATCTCCTTCTGAACTATGTCCTTCGGCAGTCTGAACTCCGGTATGCCGTACATCAGCACACCACCCGCAGTGTGGAACGCCTCGTAAACCGTTACGGAATAGCCGCGCTTCGCCAAATCTCCCGCGGCGGTAAGTCCCGAGGGGCCCGAGCCTACCACGGCTACCTTTTTGCCGTTGGGCTTCGGCTTTTCGATTTTTTCCTCGACGTTCGCCATATGCCAGTCGGCGACAAATCTTTCAAGTCTGCCTATTCCGACCGGATCGTTCTTTATTCCTCTCACGCACTTCGACTCACACTGCGTTTCCTGCGGGCAAACTCTGCCGCATACAGCCGGAAGCGCGTTTGTTTCCTTTATTTTCTGATATGCTCCCTCGAAATCGCCTGTCTTTATAAACGAAATAAATTCGGGTATTTTGACCGACACCGGACAGCCGTTCATACAGGGCTTGTTTTTGCAGTTTAAGCATCTGTCAGCCTCGTCACGCGCCATTTCCTCGGTGTAGCCCGTCGTTACCTCTAAGAAATTTTTGTTTCTTACGTCGGGCGCCTGCTCGGGCATCGGATTTTTATCGGCTCTCATATTAGGCATTGTTATTCGACCTCCCTATTCTGCAGTGTCCCTCGTCGCATGAACGCTGCTCGTATTCTCTGAACATTCTGCCGCGCTTCATAGCGCTGTCCCAGTCTATTTTATGACCGTCAAAGTCAGGCCCGTCAACGCACGCGAACTTCGTTTCGCCGCCGACGATTATACGGCAGCCGCCGCACATTCCCGTGCCGTCTATCATAACGGGGTTCATGCTGACCGTGGTTTTTATGCCGTAAGGCTCGGTAACCTTGCAGACGTTCTTCATCATGATAAGCGGCCCTATCGCGATGACCTCGTCAAATTTCTCACCCGCGTCGATAAGCTCCTGCAATCGCTCGGTAACAAAGCCTTTAACGCCGTTCGAGCCGTCGTCTGTGGTTATGATAAGCTTATCCGAAACGGCTTTAAGCTCGTCCTCGAGTATGATCAGACTCTTGTCACGGAAGCCCGTGATAACAGTCACATCCGCGCCGAGATTATGAAGCTTTTTCGCCTGCGGATACGCGATAGCCGTACCCAAGCCGCCGCCTATGACCGCGACCTTCTTTATTCCCTCGAGCGGAGTGGGCATTCCGAGCGGTCCGGCGAAATCAAGCAAATACTCGCCCTCCTCGACCTGCGCCAAATCGCGCGTGGTCTTGCCGACTATCTGAACAATGATCGTAACCGTGCCCTTTTCCCTGTCAAAGTCCGCGACCGTAAACGGAACGCGCTCGCCGTACTCGTCAATTCTCAGAATTATGAACTGACCGGGCTCAGCCTTGCGCGCAACAAGCGGCGCTTCGACCTCCATCAGGAAAATCTGAGGGTTCAGCACCTCTTTCCTCACAATTTTATATGCCATTTTTACCTCACCTCATATATAATTTTAATAAAAATTTCGCATTTAATTTATTTTATCATATTTTTTGCGTTTTTTCAATATGTTTATCGAAGTTTCTGCCTGATAACAATAAATTTCCACATATCCTCGGGAAGCGGCGCGGTGAATTCAAGCGTTTCGCCCGTCACCGGATGCGTCATTTCGAGATAGCACGAATGAAGCGCGGGGCGGTCGAACAGCGCGTGGTTTTCCTCGCCGTAGAGCCAGTCGCCCAGGAGCGGGTGACCGATATACGCCATGTGTACGCGTATCTGATGTGTTCGTCCCGTTTCAAGCTCCAGCTCCAAAACGGTGTACCCGTCAAGCCTTTCGAGAATTTTATAACGCGTAACGGCTCTTTGCCCGTCCTCGGCAACCGCGCGCTCTATAGCGCTCCCATCGCGGCGCTTTATCGGAGCGTCGATAACTCCGTCATTGCCGATTTCACCGCATACTATCGCCGTGTATTTTCTGCTGAGCTTCTTTTCCTTCAAATCCTCCGCGAGCCGCGCGTGGGCATAGCTGTTTTTCGCGGCAGCCATCAGTCCCGACGTATCCTTGTCGAGCCGATTTACCGCGCGGAATACGCGCTGTTCACCCTTTTCGAGAAAGTAATACATCAGCGCGTTCGCGAGCGTGTTATCGTAATTATCGGGCGACGGATGCGTCGGCATTGCGGGCGGCTTATTTATAACCATCACGTCCTCGTCCTCGTAGACTATATCGAGCGGCAGTTTGACCGGCGCGATATTTTCCGACGCGCCTTCAACAAGCGTAACGCTGACCTCGTCGCCGGTTTTGAGAACATACGAAACGCGCTCATGCCTGCCGTTCACGCGTATGCCCTCGTCGTATTTTTTAAGAGATTTCACCAAATTAGACGACATTTTAAAATGCCGTTTTAAAAGCGTTTTCAAATTTTCGCCGTCATATTCGGGTGTGATCGTGTAAGTAAATGTTCGTTTCATGGGGATATTTTATCATATTTTTTGGGTTATGTCAAAAATTATTGTAAATTATGATTTATGCGCGTATCGGCGGCGTGGGCGTAGGGGCGGTCATCGGCCGCCCGTTCCCAATGCAGCGCGGCGGGCGGCCAATGACCGCCCCTACGATATCGTTGACATCGGGTTATCGTGGACGGGCGAACGCGGTTCGCCCCTACGAAAGCCTCCCTTGTCAAAGGGAGGGGGACCGCGTAGCGGTGGAGGGATTCGTTATTTAGAAACAGCGAAGGAATCCCCCAGTCAGCTCCGCTGACAGCCCCCTTTGACAAGGGGGCCTTTCGTCGATAAATCATAATTTTCCCCATTTCCCCATTGACAACTATGCCGAATTATTGTATAATAAAAATTGCCAAATAAACTTTTTAATTTAATATAACCTTAGATTTGTTTTTTGTTTTGCAAAAAAACGTATGCTTCTTTTTTAGCATATTTAAGGTTGTATTTGTATAGTTAAAAAGTTTGTTTGGCGACAACGTGAAGCAATACGTTTTTCAGCGCGTTGCTTTGCGGCGCGCTTTTTTTAACGCGTTACCCTTGTCGCCAAACTGAAAATGTCCCGGGGAATGATCTCCGGGACATTTGCTTATTTTTAATGCTGCGCTATATAGTCGTTTATTTCCTTTACAAGCGCGTCCGGGTCAACGCCGTGAACCATGCACGCGTCCTCTATAGATTCCATCTGCGCCGACGGGCAGCCCAGGCAGTGCATACCTATGTTCATCAGTATGGGCGCGATACCCATGTTCTGCTGTAATGCCTCGCCTATAAGCGTTTCCTTAGTTATTGCCATTATCGTCCCCTCCTTCCGTTTTTTCCTCTTGCTTATCCTCGGTGAAGAATTTTTCAAATTCGTCGCCGTCTATCGTTTCCTTCTCCAAAAGCGCCGCGGCGATCGCTTCGAGCTTCGGCATATTTTGCTTCAACAGCTTTTCCGTTTCCGCGTACTGCTTTGACAGGATATTTTTTACTTCCTCGTCTATTTTCGAAGCCGTTTTATCCGAGTAGTTCTTCGCGTGACCGAAATCGCGTCCTATGAACACCTCGCCGCCCTCGTCGTACGAAACAGGTCCTATAACGTCGGACATACCATATTTGGCTACCATTTTACGAGCTGTAGCCGTGGCTCTTTCTATGTCGTTCGACGCGCCTGTGCTGATGTCGTCCATCGTGAGCTGTTCCGCCACGCGTCCGCCGAGCATTACCATTATGCGGCTTAGCATCTCGCCGCGCGACATATACATTTTGTCCTCCTCAGGAAGATACATCGTAAAGCCGCCCGCTCTGCCTCTCGGTACTATCGACACCTTATGGATCGACGAATCCTTATCCACGAGCCGCGCCACGATCGCGTGACCTGCTTCGTGATAGGCGGTGAGCTTTCTTTCCTTCTCGGTCACCTTCTTCGAGCGCTTCTCCGAGCCCATCATGACCTTGAGGTTAGCGTCCTCAATGTCCTGATTTGTGATGCTTTCGTGATCTCTGCGCGCCGCGAAAATTGCCGCCTCGTTCATTAGATTTTCCAAATCCGCGCCCGAATAACCCGACGTGGACTTGGCAATCTTTTCAAGATTAACCTCGTCGGAAAGCGGCTTTTTGCGCGAATGAACCTTCAGAATTTCCTCTCTGCCCTTTACGTCCGGCAAATCGACTACGACCTGGCGGTCGAAGCGTCCCGGTCTTAAGAGCGCGGGATCGAGGATATCAGGTCTGTTCGTCGCGGCGATTATGATAACTCCGTCATTTTCGCCGAAGCCGTCCATCTCGACGAGAAGCTGATTGAGCGTCTGCTCCCTCTCGTCGTGACCGCCGCCCATGCCCGCGCCGCGCTGTCTGCCGACCGCGTCAATTTCGTCTATGAAGATTATGCACGGTCTGTTTTTCTTCGCTTGCTCGAATAAGTCGCGCACTCTTGACGCGCCGACTCCTACATACAGCTCCACGAAATCAGAGCCGCTTATCGAGAAAAACGGCACTCCCGCCTCTCCCGCGACAGCCTTTGCTAAAAGCGTTTTACCCGTTCCCGGCGAGCCCACGAGCAATACGCCCTTCGGTATTCTCGCGCCGAGCTTTATAAATTTCTGCGGACTTTTTAAAAAGTCCACTATTTCCGCAAGCTCCGCCTTTTCCTCTTCCTCGCCCGCGACGTCGTTAAAGCGCACCTTCTGAATTGTGTTCACCTTCGCGTTGCTTCTGGTGAAATTCGGTGCTCCCGCTCCGCCGCGTCTTGTGAAAAGATAAATAAACAGCGCCAGCATCGCTACCGACAGCAGTATATTTATTATCGGTATCCACGACATTGACTCGTCCGCTTCCTGCGAAAGCGTTCCCGCCGCCATCTGAGCGCGCATTTCGTCGCCTACATCAGCCTGGAACGTGTCGAGCGACGGAATTTGCACCTTTACCTTGTCGCTTCTCAAGCCCTGCTCCTTAAGCATAGGTATTGTCGCAGTCACGTCGTTGCCGTCAATTATTATCTCGCTTACCTCTTTCGCTTTTATCGCGGTTACGAGGTCGGAATAAACCATTTTATTTTGAGGCATCAGTATGCCCGTGATGAACGAAAAGCCTATGTACAAAGCCACCAGCGTCACGATCCACATACCTATGCCGCGTGTTTTTCTGTGCAATGCCATACCTCCTTGCATTTTTATCAATTTATTTTATCATATATTCTACGGTTTTTCAACATAAAAATTTTTATTTTATTGTTATTTTATCGTAA
>CANQXJ010000019.1 GCA_947627795.1 uncultured Clostridia bacterium | reverse complement strand
AAAAATAGTATAATATCCTCCTATACTTGATTTTGTCTACACAAAACTGTTTGTCTACAACATTGGGTACACTTCAATCCTATTCGCCCTATAATATAAGAGTAGTTAATATGTGCTACAATTGATAATACAGCATATATGAAAAATTGTACATAATATGAATATTTTAGAATCATATACCATATGCCGGGCATTTCTGTATTCTGTTCTGAAAAAATATTAAGAAATATAATTCCTAAAATTACTATCATAATTCCGATACAACCAAATACGATGCTATCATGTAAAAATTTTCCTTTAGCCGGTTGAGCGGTTGATTTATATAATATTTTATAAATGCAAATCGATAGCGTTATTATCTCAATGCCAAGACATATTCCCCATGCGTTAATAAATAAATAAGACAATACAATCACAGCTACTCCTACAACACATGTAACCCACATATACATACTATTTTTCATTTTGATAAAACGCACACAATAATTATAGATATAATAAATCGAAGGCATACATATTATCGAATTTACAGCATATTGAATATGACGTTCTACACTGCAATTGATATTCATCAGATTTACTATTGTAACGCCTAAAGACATAATACATATTATTACAAAGAAACATATATTTTTTTTGTTATACATAATATAATTGTTTTTTATATTATTATACAGTTCTGTATACTTTTCATTTTTGTGCTTGTAACCGTGTAAGCATTTGCGCAAATAATCAATATACGCCGATATGCACTCTGAAATATTTTTTCCTTCACAATAATTTCGCATTTTTTCAATAATATAGTCATGTATTAATTCAAAGCTTAACACTCTATTCTCACCTATACTACTATGCAAAAATGGATTTTCCATTAATAATTTAGTAATATTACCGTTTAGAGTATTTAGCTCATTTTCTGATGCTTTTGTTAAAAACTGGCTTTCCGATTCAAAGGTAAGCAATTTTATATCATCAATTGTATATGTATTACTATCTGCCAATAAAAACAATATTGCATATGCAGTTTCTTTATGTTCAAATTTTTCTACCCATGAGTCTAAATATATATTTATGAAAGAATCTGACGATGTAAGCGATTTGGTATTTCCAAAATCATTATTATAAATATACCCAAGCAATTCTAACTCAATTAGAGGAGCATTTCCGTCAAATACTTTTACAAGTTCTTCACACATAATTTCTTTTATATTACCTTCTGAAGCAACCAACTCCGCCTTTTCGATATGTTCAACACACTCTTTAATTTCGGATAGTTCGCATGCTACAAGACGCGATATCCTTTCCATATACTGGCGTTTATCAGTTTCGGTTGGATATAAAACATAAGTGTATTGTACTGCCGTTTCTCCAAATGCTTTTATTAAAAAATGTCGTATTCTTGACAAGAAATTTTGGGGAAAGGAAAAGACAAGCACACAATTATTTTCTTTAACATGTCCTTTTATTAGCTCAATATAATCTTTATAATTTAATGCTTTTTCAAAGTGGTCTAAAAAAATTATTTGTTTTTTGTCTTTGCATGAATGCAGGTGTATATTATTATATTCTTCTCGTTGAATTATTATATCATATCTATCATTGCAGTGGCTCAATTCCTCTTTTATCTGATGAATTAAAATTGATTTTCCTGCACCGCTTTCTCCGGTTAAAACCATGCCTTTAATTTGGTTTTTATTATCTTCAAATAATGTATCAATCATTTTTATAATACTTGATACGTGGTCATTTCTGTCTATTAAAAGTTTGTCCTTGGCAAAATCTTTACTATCAACGTCTTTATAATTGATTATTCCTGCAAACACGTTTTTTTTGTCATAATCATTAGAATCATGGCGAGCTGTTTCTTTGAAGGATTTGTACTTTTTTAATGTGTGTAGAAAAATAGTGGGAATAGATAAAAGACCGAGGGATATTGCCGCAGAAAATGTATTCGCCAATTTTACCCCAAAAAAAATTATAATAATATGTATATACATAATCCATAGGAAAAAAAGTACAATAAACTCGTTGTCCAACTGATTCAAAAAAAATCTTTTCATTAGTTTCTCCCCCTTTTTTATATTATAACACTTTATATATTTTTTTTCAAGATATTATTTAATTTAATTTATTTTATTTATTGCTCGTCTCCTGTTTTTGCCGAAACTGCGCCCTTGCGTAAAATTATAACGTTCGTGTCAATATAATTGTGGGTAGCTGTGAAATGTTCCACGGGAGTCAAACCCATAGTTTGTTACGAATTATTGGAATAATATATCTCATGCAGCTTTTAACAACAGATGGAAAGGTATGCAGACAACGAAAAACATATATAATATCCGATTCGCGCCGACGGATTTTGAGTTTCTGTCCCTGATGAGTAATACAAAAATTATTGCAAAAAAATAGAATGTATGATAATATATGTATAACGGATTTTAATCGAGAGGACGATAGAAATGCATAACATAATCAGAAAAATTCTTGTTTTTGCGGCGGCGCTGGCGATGATGCCTGTCGTTACCGCAGCTAATGCGAATTCGGAGACTGTCGTTGTGACGCTTGATCCGTCCGAAGCGTCTCCGTTTAACGAAGGACGTTTCGAGGGATGGGGAACGAGTTTGTGCTGGTGGGCTAACAGGCTCGGCTACAGTGATAAAATGACGGAGCAGGCGGCGGAGCTGTTCTTTTCGGAGGACGGGCTCGGTCTTGACATAGCGCGCTATAATCTCGGCGGAGGCGACGACACGTCGCATAACCACATCACGCGCTCGGATTCGAAAATTCCGGGCTTCGCGGTCGGAATGAATGATGACGGCGGCATAATTTACGATTGGACGGCGGACGAGAATCAGCGCAACATCGCTCTTGCCGCGCTTAAAGCGAATCCCGATTTATACTTTGAGGGTTTCTCGAATTCACCGCCGTATTTCATGACCAATTCCGGCTGTACCTCCGGCGCGGAGGACGCGGGCTCCAATAACCTGCGCGATGATATGTACGACGATTTCGCGCGTTTTATCGCGGAAACGACAAAGCATTTCAAGGACGAGTTCGGTATTGAATTCAAGAGCTATTCGCCGATGAACGAGCCTGACACCACCTACTGGGGCAAAAACAGCCCGAAGCAGGAGGGCTGCCACTTCGACTCCGGCGAGAGCGAATCAAAGATGATAACGGAAACGCGGAACGCGCTCGACGCCGTTGGACTAGGCAAGGTGCTTGTCGCGGGTATGGACGAAACGAGCATTGACACGTCGCTTAAGAATCTTGACTTATTAAGTAATGAAGCGTTAAACGCGCTCAGCAGAATAGATACTCACACCTACGGAGGTTCGAAGCGTGCGGAGCTTAAAGAAAAAGCGTTCGCGCTCGGCAAAAACCTGTGGATGAGCGAGGTCGACGACGGCGGCACGGCGGGCACCAATGCTGGCGATATGGGCGCGGGACTGAATCTGGCGAACAGGATCGTGCTCGATATGAACGGTATGCAGCCCGCGGCGTGGGTGCTGTGGGATATAGTCGATTTCCACCGCGATTCCGATTTTTATCACACTGTAAACGGCGCACCGGAATACACCGAAAAGGACGCTGTTTTGAAGCAGGACGGCGGACTTTGGGGCGTCGGCATGGGAAATCATGATACGGAAAATATTGAGCTGTCACAGAAATACTATGTTTTCGGTCAGTTCACGCGCTACATAAATCCGGGCGACACTATTATAGCGTCCTCGGACAGAACGCTCGCGGCGTACAACAAGGACACAGGCTCAATCAAAATCGTAGCTGTTAACACAAAAGCGGACGCTGTTGATTGCACGTTTGATTTGTCGGCTTTCAACAAGATGGGCGAAAAGGCGAAGATCATCCGCACAAGCGGCAGCTTCGAGAGCGGCGAGCATTGGGCTGACGCTGGCGAGGAACGCATTGTGGATAAGAAATTTACGGCGGAGCTTGTTCCGAATTCCGTAACAACATTTGTTATAGAAAACAAAATCAGCGACGCGGGCTTTTTGACGGTCAAGGGCGGCGATCTTATCGATATGAACAAGGCGCAGTATACCGCTTTTACGAGCGACGGAGCGCCGGTGGCGTGGTCGGTTTCCGATCCCGAGACGGCTGAAATTGACATGAACGGCACACTCACGCCGAAAAAGGAAGGAATAATCACGGTAACTGCCGAAAGCCCGTCGCTTAACACGAGCAACAGTGTTGAGGTGCGTATTCTCGACGCGGCTGTGATCGAGCCGTACGATATTTCGGGAAGTCCGTCATGGAACAATAACGCGTCAACATCGTGCCTGCAGGCGGCGGACGGAAATCTTGACACTTATTTTGACGGCTTGGCGAATGGCTATGTGATGCTCGATTTGGGCGACGACTACGAAATCGCCTCGATCGCGTACGCTTCGCGCAAAAATTACGAATACCGCATGATTGACAGCTGCTTCGAAGGCTCAAAAGACGGACTAAATTGGACTAAGCTCTGCGATGTAACGAGCAGCCCGAAGGCGGGAGAGCTGACATATGTGTTTGATGAGAATCTCACGGACGGCTCATACCGATATATAAGATACACCGTCCCCGAAGGCAAGCAATCCTACAGCGGAAGCGAGCAGGATTACGCCTGCAATATAGCCGAGATAGAGATTCGCGTAACGGGAGAAAAGTCGCGTTTCGCGGACGTGCTTTCCGCGATCAATCCGGGCGGCGAGATTTACGGCAACATAAATATGCCCTCAAGCGTAAACGGAGCGGCAATCGCGTGGACTTCATCCGATGAAAACGTTGTCGCAAAAACAGGCGAGGTTACGCGCGGAAACGATGATACAAATGTGACGCTCACCGCACTGATAGAGCGCGGCGGGGAAAGACTTACGAAGGAATATGCGGAGACAGTTAAAGCCAAGCCTGCGGACTTGGGCGAAACGAACGCGTATCTGCGCGTAAGCTATAAGGATATGAATGATAACGCGAACAGAGAACAGGTATATTTTGAGGTATCGAAAAACGGAGAAACATGGAAAACTCTCAACGATCTCGCTCCCGTGCTCGTAAGCGGGGTAGGCGAGAGAGGAATACATTGCCCGAAAATAATCCGTTCGCCGGAGGGTGACAGATTCTTTATAGTCGCGGCGGATTATTCGGGATACAGCCGAAGGAACGACACAGAAGAGCGCAAAGGCAGCGGAGCGGTCGTAGTATGGGAATCAAATGACTTGGTGAACTGGTCTGCTCCGAGACTTGTAAAGGTCATACGGGAAGATGTAAGCGGCGAACCTATATTGGGCTTGTATTACGATAAAGGCATCGGAAGCTATGTTGTGTCATTGTCCTCATCGGAGGGCGGGCATGTGTACGGCACCCACGATTTCAGGTCGTTTGCAAAATTGTCGGAGTTTAAGCCGAATTCCTTTACTGATAAGGGAGAATTGAAAATCACAAACGACGAGTACAACGCGCTCGTTGACGCGTATGTACCGAAGGAAACTCTCGGCGCGGGAGACGTTATATACAAGTCGGACGGCGGCGAGCTTGCGGGACAGGATTTCATAGAGCTTAAAAACGCAGACGGTTCGAATATATTAAAAGGGCTTGACGAATTTACCGTTTCATTCGACTCGACAGCGAACGCGCAGTCGTGGTGGTTCTACGCCGCACCGAATGATGACGCGCAGATTTTCCAGTCGGAAAAGTATGTCGGGATCCTCGACAGCGGCTCGAAAATCACTGCCGAGAGGTATAACAGCAATAACGAAACGCGTCCGGCTGCGGCTGAGGGAACATATACAAAAGGCGAGAAAAAGCATATTACGGCGGTATACGGCAAAAGCTCCGTGCGCCTTTACATAGACGGAACGCTCGCTGGCAAGGCGGACAGCAAGGTTGACATAAGTGATTTGCTCGGCGATGATCCTGTGATTTATATAGGCAAGGCGAACTGGGGAACGGGCGAGTATTCAAACGGCGCGATCGATAATTTCAAGATATACGACTGCGCTCTGACGGCTGACCAGGTTTATTATGAAACGTATCCCCCGAAGCTGTTTACATCGGGAACGGGTAATGACGGCGGCGAAAAGGGTAAAATAGTTTATAACACGGATACCGGCAACGCGTATATTTGCGTGTATGATATGAATAATAAAATGATCGCGCTTGCTTCCGGCAAGGAGGGAGCTATAGAAAATCTCGCGCCGGGACAATATAAAGTAACCGCGTATTCATGGGACGACGGTATGCAGCCGCTTTCGTACAGGACGCGTGAAATTGCGGAGGTAAAATAAGGAAAAGAGGAATAAAATGGCATTTGATTCGATTGCGGTGCGCTGCCTGACGGACGAACTGAACCGCTCGATTATAGGCGGCAGAATAGATAAGATACACCAGCCCGAGAAGGACGAGATAACGCTTCACATCCGCACGTTTACGGATAATTACAAGCTCGTCCTCTCGGCAAGCTCGGCGCATCCGCGTATACATTTTACGGAAAAATCAAAGAAAAACCCTATGAGCGCCCCGATGTTCTGTATGCTTTTGCGTAAGCATATCGGCAGCGGAAAAATCATCGCGGCGGAGCAGATCGGCTTTGAGCGAGTGGTGCGGATTTCGGTTGAAAGCTACGACGAGCTGGGCGATTTAACGGTAAAGCATCTCTACATCGAAATAATGGGCAGGCATTCGAACATAATCCTGACCGACGCGGACGGAAAAATTCTCGACAGCATAAAACGCGTCGATTTCACGGTAAGCTCGGTGCGCCAGGTATTGCCGGGGCTTCAATATGAGCTGCCGCCCAAGCAGGAAAAGACCGCGCTTTTGGATTTTTCGCCCGAAACGCGGCTCGATTTCACGCTGCCGCAGAGAGCCGACAAAGCGATACTCGCCGAGGCGGGCGGAATAAGTCCTTTGACCGCGCGCGAGGTAGTTTACCGCGCCTTTCACCGCACGGACATAACCTCCTCCGAGCTTAATCTGAACAAGCAAAGCGCGCTTAAAACGGAGCTTCTGCATCTGGCGGACGAGGTGAAAAACGGCGAGTTTAAACCGTGCATGATCACGGAAGCCGTGACGGGGAAGATACTCGATTTCAGCGCGATAGACATAAAACAGTACGAAAATCTCGCAAAAATCACGTATTTTGACAGCATAAGCGAGCTTCTTGACAGCTTCTACAACACGCGCGATATGCGCGAGCGAATGAGGCAGAAAACGGCTGACCTCGTGAAGCTGTTAAACAACAATATCGAGCGCGTTTCAAAGAAGCTCGTAATTCTCACAAACACGCTTAACGACGCGGAAAACAAGGAAAAATACAAGGTTTACGGCGATTTGCTCACGGCTAATATTTATAAAATTTCCGAGGGGCAGACATTTGTTGACGTTGATAACTATTACGAGGAGGGTATGCCGACCGTAACGATCCCGCTCGACGCGCGGCTGTCCCCGTCGGGAAACGCGCAGCGGTACTATAAGCGCTACAACAAGTCGAAAACAGCCGAGATAGAAGCGGCGAAGCAGGAAAAGGCGGCGCGCGCGGATTTGGAATATCTGGAAAGCACGCTCTCCGCTTTGGAGAACGCCGAAACAGAGGAGGACGTTAATCTTATCCGCTCGGAGCTTATCGCCGAGGGCTATCTGAACCGCCGTCAGAATCCGCAGAAACGAATGAACGCGGCGGCGAAACCGAGGCATTTCGTAAGCTCGGACGGATTCGATATCTTTGTCGGCAGAAACAACACGCAAAATGACTATCTGACGCTGAAATTCGCAAACTCGTCGGATATTTGGTTCCACACGAAAAACATTCACGGCTCGCATACCGTGATAAAGCTGGGTCTTGACAAGGACGTGCCGGAAACTACCATGCGCGAGGCGGCTGAGCTTGCCGCGTATTACTCGAAGGCGCGCTCGTCGTCGCAGGTGCCGGTGGACTATACGCGGATAAAGAACGTGAAAAAGCCGAACGGCGCGAAGCCGGGAATGGTGATTTATGACCATTACAACACGGTTTACGTAACTCCGAAAGAACCGGAAAAGGCATAAAATAACGGCGCTTCGTCATATGCTGTAATAACAACGTGTGCCGGAGGGACTTTAATGAGGAAAACTGTTTTTTGGGCGGCGCTGATTCTGACCGCCCTTTTGCCTTTGACGGCTTCCGCTTTGGAGGTAAGCGCGGACTGTGCCTGCGTTATGGACGCGCTCACGGGCGAGCTTATATTCGAAAAGGATGCGCAAACGCGCCACGGTATGGCGAGCACAACGAAAATCATGACGGCTCTTATCGCGCTTGAGAAATGCGAGCCGGACGATGTGGTCGCGATAAGCGCGAACGCCGACGCGCAGGAGGGCTCGTCGGCGTATCTTTCGGCGGGCGCGGACGTGTATATGAAGGATCTGCTCTACGGTCTGATGCTCAATTCCGGCAACGACGCGGCAATGGCTGCGGCAGAGCATATCGCGGGAGACGCGGAGAGCTTCGCGGAAATTATGACGGAGCGCGCGAAGGAGATAGGCGCGGAAAATACGTCGTTTAAAAACCCGAGCGGACTCAGCGCGGACGGTCATTACACAACAGCGCGCGATTTGGCGCTAATAACACGCGAGGCTATGAAAAATCCGACGTTCCGCGAAATTGTTTCAAGCCGCTCCGCACGGGCGAAAACGGTCGATAACGGAACAACGCTGTTCTTTTCAAATCATAACAAGCTGCTCTCCTCGTACGAGGGCTGCATAGGCGTTAAAACGGGATACACAAAAAGCACGGGACGCTGCCTTGTGAGCGCGGCGGAGCGTAACGGAATGACATTTATCGCCGTAACTCTCGGCGACCCGAACGACTGGCGCGACCACACCGCCATGCTCGACTACGCGTTTTCCGAATGTACGCCGCGCGAAATAATACGAAAGGGACAGTGCGTAAAAAAAGCCGTAATTGACGGAAAATCGCACTCGTTTACAGCCGACGACTCGTTTTCCGTGAATTTCAGAAACGGGCAGAAAACGGGATATACGATAGAAAACCATATCGTCGGCGAAATGCCGCGCGCCGTAAATAAGGGCGAAAAGGTGGGATACTCAGCCGTGTATTTCGGCGATGAATTGATAGGACAGGTTGACATAATATCCGAAGACGATATTTACGAAACCGAGGGAATGAAGCTGAAAAACAGCTTTTTTGAAACGGTAAAGAAAATAATAGGAAGGCTTTGAATTTGCCTCCCTATTTTAATTTATATTCTAAATTCGTATTTTCCGCTTTCCAATATATGCTTGCTTCCGTCGGGCAGATACGCTTCGGCTTTCGCGCCTACGGGGACGGTGAATCTGAACACCGTTTCATTTCCACATATGTCCCACGATGATTTGACCTTTCCGTACGGGCTGTCAAGCGCGCCTTTCGCGTATGTAAATCCGCCGCCGGGGACGGGGCGGAAAATTATAGTTTTGTATCCGTCCGCGCTGTCGATACCGAGTATAGTTTTATACATCCACGAGCCGACCGCGCCGTAGGCGTAGTGATTGAACGAGTTCATCAGCGGACTTCCGAACGTGTCTGTTTTCGCGATGTAGCTGTCCCAGCGCTCCCAAACCGTAGTTGCGCCGTTTTTGACGCTGTAGAGCCAGCCTGGGTTTTCCTCCTGCAAAAGCAGCTTGTAAGCCGTGTCGGCGTGTCCCGCCATGGTGAGCGCGGGCGTGAGATACGCTATGCCCAAAAATCCGACCGACAGCTTATTTGCGTTTCTTTCAACGGATCTATTCAAAAATTCATATGTCAGTCCGCGGATTTCGGGCGGTATCAAATCAAACGCTATCGCGAGCGCATACGCGGTTTGGCTCGGGCGGTACCTGCCGTTTTCCGAATAGTACGTCATATTTATCGAGGAGCCGTCGCGGTTTGCGCCCATGTTGCCGTTTGAGGCGAGAGTTGTGCGGTCAAGGCTCATTTCGCCCCAGTACGCAATAGAGCCGTCGCTCTTTACCCACGCGTCGT
This sequence comes from uncultured Clostridia bacterium, assembly GCA_947627795.1. GTDB lineage: Bacteria > Bacillota > Clostridia > UBA1381 > UBA1381 > CANQXJ01. The sequence continues at coordinate 21,101 of CANQXJ010000019.1, read as the reverse complement.
TAAACGCCCGCTTTATTTTTTCAAACCTCTCCGCGTACATTTCCGCGTCCTCATCTCTACCCAAAAGCGCGGCGATACGCGACATTATATCGCACGAGTGAGCCGCGTAGGCGGTGGCGGAGAGTATAAACGGAGTCGACGAATCGACCGCCAAATGGTCGCCGCGCCGCTGCTGCGCCTGTATGTACGGCTCGCGAGCGAGGTCGGATTGCTCCGGAACCTCCTTCCCGTTTACCGTTCGCACTCCGTAATTCCGCTGATCGGGCATATTCTGATATTCCAGCCAGCCGCGCATCATGTCGTAGTTTTCCTCCAATATACGCACGTCGCCGTACGCCTTGTACATCTCCCACGGCACGATAACGCTCGCGTCGCCCCAGCCCGTGCAGCCGTCGGGGCGGTTGTCGCCGCCGAGAGGAGCGGTGTCGGGGACGGCTCTGTCCTTATCGTACATTTTCTGAGCGTCGCGCAGGTCGCGAAGCCATTTTACTCCGAGCGCCTTGATGTTCATGTTATACACGCCGGTGGACGCGAACGCGGTCATATCGCCCGTCCAGCCCATGCGCTCGTTGCGCTGCGGACAGTCGGTAAACACGAGAAGCGAGTTGCCGCGCTCGCCCCATAATATGTTGCTTTGGAGCTTATTCACAAGCTCGTTCGAACATTCAAAAGAGCCTGTCACGCCGTCGGTGTTGTTTATAACAAGTCCCTCAACGGAAAGAATCATATCATTGTTTTTGAGCATATAGCCGTTTCCGGTAATTTCCGCGTAACGGAAGCCGTGCGCGGTGAACGACGGAATAAACTCGTCCTCGCCGCCGGACATGGTGAACGTGTCGGTATTAGCCGCCGTGCGCAGATTTTCGAGATACACTCCTCCTCTTCGGCGGCATATCTCGGCATAGCGGACTTTTATCGATTTGCCCCTGTCGCCGCGCAGCTTTATACGCACAGTGCCGACCATGTTCTGACCGAAATCGTATACGAAATGACCTTTGGGCGATTCCGTGACCGACATGGCTTTAAGCACCGTTTCAAGCCGCGCGCCGCAGTCGGTGCGGGCGGTGAGCTTCGCGTCGGGGTCGGCGCTTTTTATGCCGCATCCGCGCCAAAGCGAGTCGTTTTCCCAATCGAGCGCAAAACGCGCGTCATAGCTTTCGCCGTCAAAGTAGTCAGAATTTATAATCGGACCTCTGTCGGTGAAGTCCGTCCGCTCGTCCGTTATAAAAATGTCCTCCGTGCCGTCCCCGTAGCCTATTGCGGCGAACGCGGTAAACGAGCACTCGCGCCCGTAGTTCATAGCGCCCGAGTAGCCGCAGAAGCCCGAATAGTGATTTTTCGAAACTATCGCGCCGAGCGTGTTTTCGCCCTCTTTAAGAGCGTCGGTTATATCGTAAGTTTGGTATTCCACGCGCTCGCGGTAGTCCGTGAAGCCGGGATTATAGAAATCGGTATTGAATTTTTCGCCGTTTATGTAAATATCGTAAAATCCGCGCGCGGACGCATAAAGCCGAGCCGAGCGCACCCTGCCGCGAACAGTAAATTTTTTTCTCAAGTTCAGCGGCGGAACGGGATTTATCAGTTCAAAGCGTTTTTTTACGTATAATCCGTCATTGGTAATTTTGCCGAGCATCGACAAAACGCCGGAGCTGTCCTTAAAATCGTCCTCCTGCAAAATGACCGGCTTGCCGTTTGAAAAGTCGGTTATTTTTATATGCTTGTAAACGACGCTGCCGCGCTGCTGCTTTAATCCGAAAAGCATACAATACGCCTTGCGCGGACGGTTCGGGCGGTTTTCGGGTATTAGCACGCGGTCAGAGATGATCTCCTCGCCGTTCATAACGAGCGTCATTCGTCTGCGCTTTACGCGTATTGAAATGTCAAATTCCGATTCGTTCAGAAGTCGTACCGGGAACGCGAAGCCGCCGAGCTGGAAAATTTCTCTGTCGCCGCCGTCGCGGGCGTTGTCGGTATATTCCTTCATGATTATCAGACTGCGCTTTAAATCGATCTCGATAAGCGTGTAATTATCCTTGTTGCGCGCCGCTATCGCTATTCCGATTTTACTGTTCTCCTCGGGGCAGAGCGTCATGTCAACAGCGTAATCGTCAAGCACGTCCGCGTTTGTGCCGTTGTAGGGCGCGCCTACCCACTTCGCGCCGTGCCAGCCTTCGCTCATGACGCCCGTTTCGAACCACTCCGTACCGCTTACAAATTCGTCCCCGTTTTCGTCGGTGATTTTTACGCGCCAAAAATAACGCGTACGCGCGTCGAATACGCTGCAAAACGTGAAGTTATCGGGACTGTCTACCGAATTTATCCATATAGGCTCGGTAAAATCCGGCGTTTTTGAAATCTCGATAGTATATGAAGTTTGTTTCGCGCCGAGCCTGTCCGAAGCGAGCTTCCATGAAAGGCGCGGACGGCTGTTATCCACTCCGAGAGGACGCTTGAGGTCCTCCGTTCTCATATCGTAAATCTGCATAAATTACCTCGTTTAAATGTTTATTTTGCCCATTCCTATACATTATAGAGCAAAGTTAAGAATTTTGCAATATAAATTTTAAAGATTTTGAGATTATATTGACGAAACAACGCAATATGTGGTAAGATAACCTTAATAAACCAAAGGAGGTTCCGCTATGATTTTCGGAGTTGATTACTATCCCGAGCACTGGGATAAATCGGAATGGGAGCATCAAGCCGCGCTTATGAAGGAGGGCGGATTTAACACCGTGCGAATGGGCGAGTTCGCATGGAAACTGTTTGAAAAAAGCGAGGGCGAGTTCGATTTCTCGTTCCTCGACGAGGCTATAGAAATTTTGGCAAAATACGGAATTAAAACGATACTCGGCACGCCGACAGCCGCGCCGCCGAAGTGGATTGTGAACAAGTACGACATGCTTCAGCGCGACAAGTACGGACGCGAAAAGGGCTGGGACGCGAGAAGGGAATGCTGCGCGAACAGTCCGGATTATATCGCGAGAACCGAGATCATCGTCAATGAGATGGCGAAGCATTACGCGGATAATCCGAACGTGATAGCATGGCAGATAGACAACGAGTTCGGCTGCCACGCGAGCACGCATTGCTACTGCGAGCATTGCAGGAAGGAGTTCGCGAAATGGCTCAGGGAAAAATACGGCACGATAGAAAATCTCAACGAGAAATGGGGAAGCGTGTTCTGGAGCCTCGGTTACGACTCGTTCGATGATATAATTCTGCCCGCGTACAATTCGTGCGAGCCGACCTCGGGTGATCTGTGGTCGCACAATCCCGCGCTCGACCTTGAGTACAGGCGGTTCTCGTCGGATTCGTGGGTGAAGTATCAGAAGCGGCAGATCGATATTATCAGGAAATATACAAGCGCTCCCGTCACGCATAATCTAATGGGACATTTTTCGGACATCAGCGCGTATGATTTATCAAAGGATCTCGATTTTGTCTCATGGGACAACTACCCCGACAATCAGTGGGGCGGCTCGGAACATGAGTATGTGTCAATGGCGCACGAAACGATGCGCGGCGCGAAGGATAAAAATTTTATAGTGATGGAGGAACAGTCGGGCCCCGCAGGCTGGGATATTATGGGACGTACTCCGCGCCCCGGCGAGCTTCGGCTTTGGACATATCAGGCGATAGCGCACGGCGCGGAGGGAATGGTCTATTTCCGTTTCCGCACGGCTCTTTTCGGCATGGAGCAATACTGGTTCGGCGTGCTCGACCACGACGGGGTTCCTCGCAGACGGTTTTACGAGTTGCAGCAAACAGGGCGCGAATTGCAGGAGTTAAATGACTATATCATAAACGCCGAGCCGCGCTATGACGCGCTTATCGTGAAGTCGTACGACAATGTGTGGGCGCATGATATAAAGCGTCACACGGCGGATTTCTCGTACCGCGATCTGCTCTACGCGTATTACAAGGCTAATATTGATTTGTGCGTCGGAACAGCCGTTTCGCGCGGAAGCTACGATAAATACAAGGTCGTGTATATGCCGGCATATAACATAGTAACGGACGGCGAGCTTGACGAAATAAAAGCCTACGTCGAAAACGGCGGCACACTCGTTCTGTCGTTCCGAAGCGGCACGCGCGACGAATATAACCGCGTAAGACCGATCGCCGTTCCGGGAGTTTTCGCGGAAATGTCGGGAATAGAGGTCGAAGAATTTGACGCGCCGCGAAGAAGTGTCAGCGTCGGAGGGGAGATAAACGGCGCGGCGAAGGTCTGGTGCGACGTTATAAAGCCCGTAACGGCAAAGGTAATAAGCAAATACGCGGGCGAATATTACAGCGGTAAGGCGGCTGTTACCGTAAACGATTACGGCAAAGGGTGCGTGTATTATGTCGGCTGCGACCTCGACGATTCGGCACTAAAAGAGCTTGTCCGCATGATTTCAAAATCAGCCGGAATTGACGCGAAGGACGCGCCCGACGGCGTTGAAATAATCCGCAAAACATCGCCCAAAGGCGATTACACGGTTATTTTAAACTTTAACGAAACGGAAACAGAGGTTGACATAAAAGGCAAATCGCTGATCGAAGGCGGTGAGTTTGACGGAAAACTCCCTCCGCTCGGTGTGGAAATAATCAAGGAAAGAGACAGAAAAATCAAGAAGCTGTATTAATATATGGATAAGGAACAGGTTTTAAAGGAATATTTCGGACACAGCTTGTTTCGCGGCGGTCAGGCTGAGATCATAGACTGCATCCTGGAGGGCGGCGACGTTCTCGGCGTTATGCCCACCGGTGCGGGAAAATCAATATGCTATCAAATTCCGGCTATAATGTCGCGCGGGATAACTCTTGTAATTTCACCGCTCATCTGCTCATGAAGGACCAGGTGAGCGCGCTTAAGGAAGCAGGTGTTCCGGCGGCGTATCTTAACAGCTCGCTCACTCTGCCGCAGCAGAACAGAGTTGTTATGAATATTCTTATGGGAAAATATAAAATAGTTTATATCGCGCCGGAAAGACTGGAGCTTGAAAGCTTTCAGGCTGCGGCGCGGAATATGAATATATCGCTTATAACCGTTGACGAGGCGCACTGCGTTTCGCAGTGGGGACACGATTTCAGACCGAGCTATTTGAAAATATCGGGATTTATCGAAGGTCTTGCGAAGCGTCCGGTCGTCGCGGCGTTCACGGCTACGGCGACGGACGAAGTCAGAGGCGACATAGCGCGTATACTGAAGCTGCAAAATCCGCTTGTTAAGGTTACGGGCTTTAACCGCGAAAATCTTTATTTCGAAACGCGCAGACCAAAGGACAAATTCGCGGAGCTGTGCTCCATACTTGACGATCATCCCAATCAGTGCGCGATAGTCTATTGCTCGACGCGTAAAACTGTAGAAGAGGTATGCGAAAGACTGCGTGAGCGCGGAATAAGCGCGACGCGCTATCATGCGGGGCTTGACGATAAGGAGCGGTTTGACAATCAGGAGGACTTCATTTACGACCGCTCGCGGATCATGGTAGCGACAAACGCGTTTGGAATGGGAATAGATAAGTCGAACGTGTATCTCATCGTGCATTACAATATGCCGAAAAACATAGAAAGCTACTATCAGGAGGCGGGCAGAGCCGGACGCGACGGCGGAGCGGCGGACTGCATACTGCTGTATTCGGGCAAGGACGTGAACACCGCTCGCTTCTTTATCGAGCACCCCGACGACAATGACGAAATCGACGAAAACACGCGTAAAAAAATAATGGAGCGCGATTATGAGCGCCTTAAAATGATGACGTTTTACAGCACCACAAATGACTGCCTTCGCGGATTTATACTTAAATATTTTGGCGAAGCGGCGCCGGAGCGGTGTGAAAACTGCGGCAACTGCGACAAGAATTTCGAGGAAGTTGACATAACCGTTGACGCACAGAAAATAATCTCGTGCGTGATAAGAATACAGCGGCGCGGACGAAGCTGCGGAACGGGAATGCTTTGCGACATTCTGCGCGGCAGCGATAACGAAAGGATTGAGCGGCTCGGTCTTGACACGATTTCCACCTACGGGATCATGCGGGGAGAAAAGGTCAAAAGGCTTCGGGATATAATAAATGTCTTGATAAGCCGTGGATACCTGTCAATAGATGATCTGAATTTCCATGTTGTTACGACGACGGAAAAATCAAAGTTAATTCTCGACGGAGAGAAACTGACGGCAATGCTTCCAAAGCTTGTTGAAAAATCTGAAAAGAAGCTGGAGAAAAGACGGCGCGTTCCGTCGGAGCTTACGGGAAAGGACGCGGAGCTTTTCGTGAGGCTCAAGGACGTGCGCGCGAAGCTCGCGAAAACGCGCGGTGTTCCCGCGTATATTATATTCCCCGACTCGGCGTTAAAGGATATGTGCTTTAAACTGCCCGTTACGGATGAGGAGTTTTTGGAGGTTTCGGGAGTGGGTTATTCCAAGCTGCAGAGATTCGGCAAATACTTTATGGACGAAATAAAAGCGTTTTTAACCGCTCCGACAGGTCAATAAGCGATAAAATATAGGAGAAAAATTATGTTTATTTTAAATGCGAACACGCAGATAATATCGGGAGTAAAAACAAAGCCCGTTATAAACGCAATGCGTATTTTAGCGCGCGATATCGAGAAAAAATTCAACAAAACCGACGAAAAAGGCGGCATAATAACGCTTTTTGAGGACAGCTCCGTAAAATCGGAGAGATACAGATTAGTGACCGACGGCGATATGAAAATATACGCTTCGGACGATTTGGGATTTGTATACGGACTTTTATACATAAGCGAAAAATTTCTCGGTATAAAGCCGTTTTGGTTCTGGATGGATCAGAAAATCGAAAAAACCGACAGAGTTGATATAAAGCCGTTTACATACGAGCCGCCCGAATTTGCGGTGCGCTTTCGCGGCTGGTTCTTTAACGACGAGGTCCTGCTTTTGAAATGGAAAATAAACGGCGACGCGGACGAGCCGTGGCGCATGGCGTTCGAGGCGCTCCTGCGCTGCGGCGGAAACATCACAATTCCCGGCACCGATAAAACATCGGTCAAATACAGACAGATGGCAAGCGATATGGGGCTTTGGATAACGCATCACCACGCCGAGCCTCTCGGAGCGGAAATGTTCGCGCGTGCGTATCCCGACACGCCGGCGAGCTTTACCGAATATCCCGAGCTTTTCTATAAGCTTTGGGAGGACGCGGTGAAGGCGCAGAAGGATTACAAGGTGGTATGGAATCTCTGCTTCCGCGGTCAGGGCGACAATCCGTTTTGGGGCAACGACACAAGCGGCAGGTTTAATACTCCCGAAGCGCGCGGAGAATTGATAAGCCGCCTGATTTCGGAGCAGCGCGAGATCGTAAAAAGGCTTTCGGGTAACGAGAATCCCGTATTCTGCACCAACCTTTACGGCGAAATTATGGAACTTTACGACGAGGGATTTATCAAGCTCGATCCCGACATTATAAAAATCTACGCCGACAACGGCTTCGGAAAAATGGTAACGCGCCGAAGGGACGCCCATTCGAAGCGCGTCAAGGCGATGCCCGTTAAGGACGGCGGAAGTCAGGGGATCTACTATCACGTTTCATTCTACGACCTTCAGGCGGCGAACCATATAACGATGCTCCCCAATTCCGTAGATTTCGTGAATAACGAGCTTTCCGAAGTCCTCTCAAACGATGGAAACGATTTGTGGATAGTAAACTGTTCGAACGTCCGACCGCACGTGTATTATCTCGACGCAATAAGAAAAAAATGGCTCGGACAAAATATTTCGGATAAAACTCACAGTAAGGAATTTGCGGACGAGTATTTCGGCGGCAGTGCGGACGCTGCGGAGGCTCTTGAAATGCGTCCGAAGTATATGATACCCTACGGCGAAAACGAGGATGAGCACGCCGGAGAGCAGTTTTATACCGAAAATTCGCGCCTTATCGCGCATCAGATAATCGCGGACAGAACAAAAGCCTGTCCGCACCTTAACTGGTTTACCGGCGAGATCCCGCTCGCGGAGCAGATAAAAAAATTCAGCGACACCTGCGAAGCCGGTCTTGACGGCTTGAAGGAATATATGGAAATATGCGAAAGCGTTCCGGCTGACGCGGTATTTGAAAGCACCGTTCTTATGCAGGCCCGTATCCACTATTACTGCGCCCGCGCCGCTTCGGAGCTTTACGGAATATTCGTCGCGCTCGAAGAAAAGAATTACAAAAAAGCGTTTATGACAGCCGGAGAATGCGCTGAGCTTTTCGATACGGCTCAGATGTATATGCGCGGCGGCGAATACGGCGTATGGGATGGCTTTTATTATAACGACTGCTTCGCGGACATAAAGCACTCGGCGTATATGATGCGCAAGCTCATGGGCTATATCCGCGAGCTGGGCGACAACGCGCGTCATGACAAGTGGTACCGCGACGCGGTTTACGCGCCGGAGGACAGAAATGTATTTTTGCTTTTGGTACTTGACAATCATATGACCGATTGGGAATTGTACCTGGCGATGAAAAAGGCTGAAGGAGTTGAACAAAATGAAAACACTGTATCTTGAATGCAACGCCGGCGCGGCGGGTGATATGATAATGTCCGCGCTTTTGGAACTTTCACCAGATCCGGAAAAATTTATTGAAAAAATGAACTCGCTCGGGCTTGAAGGCGTTGAGGTAAAAGCCGAGCCGTCCGTAAAATGCGGCATAACGGGAACCCATGTTCATGTGTATGTAAACGGTGAAGAAGAACACAGCCATGATGAGAACGAGCATCATCATGAGCACGACCATCACGAACACGACCATCATGAGCACGAGCATGAGCATCATGAACACGAGCATGACCACGGACATCACCACCATCATACGGGTATGCACGAGATAAATCATACAATAGAGCATCTTGATATATCCGACGAGGTAAAAGCGGACGCGCTCGCTGTTTATCGGATAATCGCGGAGGCGGAGGCTCACGCGCATAATTCGACTGTCGATCAGATCCATTTCCACGAGGTAGGGGAGAAGGATGCGATCGCCGATATAGTCGGAGTATGTCTGCTGATCCACGAGCTTGCACCGGAGAAAATAATCGCGTCTCCGGTGAGAGCCGGTTTCGGCGAGGTCAGGTGCGCTCATGGCGTTCTGCCAGTGCCCGCCCCGGCAACGGAGTACATTCTGCGCGGCATTCCATACTATCCGGGCGGCGCGCGCGGCGAAATGTGCACTCCGACGGGCGCTGCGATTTTAAAGCATTTCGCCTCGGAGTTTGGCGGTATGCCCGTCATGACAGTAGAAAAAACGGGATACGGCATGGGAACAAAGGACTTCGATCACGCGAACTGCGTCCGAGCTATGCTCGGGAAAACAGAGGACGCGGGCGATGTTGTGGTTGAGCTGTCGTTTAATATTGACGACATGACAGCCGAGGAAACGGCGTTTGCCGCGGAAATACTGCTTGAGAGCGGCGCGCTCGAAGTTTTCACAATTCCGGTCCACATGAAAAAGGGCAGAGCGGGAACTCTTATTTCATGTCTGTGCCGCGAAACCGACAGAGAAAAAATGCTTGCCGTTATATTCAAACACACATCGACAATCGGAGTGCGCGAAACGATCCATAAACGCTATAAGCTCAGACGCGCTGTTATCACCGAGGAAACGGAGTTCGGTCCGGTATGCTTCAAGCGCTCGTCCGGCTTCGGAGTTGTGCGCGTTAAGCCCGAATACGAGGACCTGGCGAGAATCGCGCGTGAAAACGATATGTCAATAAGCGAAGTCAAAAAGAAGTTAAAAAAATAGTAAATAATTTGTAATAAAGGTTTAATATTATGACTGTGATAAATATTTGACAATCATGTGCGAATATGATAGAATACAGAAAATAAAACATATAGGAGGGTTCTTATGAAAAAAGGACTGAAAAAAATATTGTCCGCGCTGCTGTCGCTGTCAATGCTCGGCGCGTCGGCGGTAAATATGAGCGTATCGGCGGCTTATGATATAACTTCGCCGCAGGTGACGCAGGGGCATTGGGAGGACGGTCATTTTGTTTATTTTTACGACCAGCTCAGACCCGAGGCGAAACGCTTCTATAACGCGCTTATGGCGATGTATGAGAATGGAATATTCAAAACAGGCGCAGGCTCGTATGATCTTGTTGAAAACGGAATTGTTACGCAGGATCAGCTCTCCGCATATTCACTCGGAGATTATTCGCTGCTAAACATATACGGCGCGGCGCGCGACGCGTTTTACGCGGATCATCCTGAAGTGTTTTATGTAAACTTTGATAATCTTACAATAACCGTAAAAGAAAAAAACGATAACTCGTTTGCGGCATATTTGGATTCCGGCAGAACGGATAATTATTACAGAGATGGCTACAAGTCTGAGAAGGACGTTGAAAAGGCTGAGGCGGCTGTAAACGCGGCTGCGGAGCAGCTTATAAAAATCGGAGAAGAAGCGGCTAAAGAGCCTGATGTAACCGCGCCTCCGACATCGGAAAATCCGGATGGGGGCGGAGAAACTGTATCGTCTCCAAAGCCTGACGCGACTCCGATTGTGCTTGATCTTGACGATTTAAGGCCCGGCACTTCCAATGAGGAAAAATACAGACCGAAAACGACTGATGAAAAGAAAGTCACGGCAATTCATGACGCGCTTATAAGAAACACGGTATATAAGCTTGACACGGCGGATCAGAGCGATCCCAAGCACTGTAAGCCGGAAAACATCGGAAATGTAAGAACGGTTTACGGCCCGCTTGTCGCGCATGAGAGTCTTTGCGAGGGATATTCGAAGGCGATGAAGCTCGTGCTCGACAAGGCGGGAATCCCGTGCGTTACAATCCAGGGCGTATATAAGCACACAGAGGAGCAAATGGAGCTTCATATGTGGAATTACGTCAGAATTCATGAGGGCGAAAACGACGTATGGTACGGCGTTGACGCTACGTTTGACGATCCGTCAGTATTTAACGGTGAGAATATGGACAAAGAAGAGAGCGGTCATGAATCGACCGAATATCTGCTTGTCGGCGCGGATATAATGGACAGACAGCATGTTGAAAGCGGAGAGATGTCGGAATGCGGATTCGCGTTTAAATACCCTGTTCTCGAGATGAGCGGCGTAAGCTTTGACACGGTATATTCATTGGGCGGTCTTGACGTTCAGTTCTCGAGCGACTGCAGTAAGACTTACGGTTCACCCGCGCAAGTACCGGCGTTTAGGGTAAGCTATAACGGCAAGGGCTACGAAAAGGCTGCTAAAGAGGATAAAATGTATATTCTCGTTAAATTCTACGGCCGTAATTATGAAACCGAAGGCGGCGATTACACCGAGAGCGGCTGGGTTTACGCCGATACCGGCATGTATGACGCGCAGGGAATAGGTGCGTTTGAATATGACGGCTATACACTGTTTCCCGCGATGACAACTCTGTATATTGAGTTTGCGGTAACGGACGTTCCGCCGCGTGGTCATTGGTATAAGGGACAGAAAATCCCCGAAAATCCGCAGATTCCCGATCCCGCCGATCCCACGGACGACAGAGCCTGGTTTGAACGGTCGGATTATCAGTATTACACGGGCGACCCGCTGCTGCTTGCCGAGGATACGGGAATGCTGTTTAACCCCGTTGATGTAGAGTACCAGCCGCCGTTCATACAGCGTTCAACACCGTCGATGTCGGGCAGATTCTATATTGAGGACGGCTCTAAGGATTGCGAGATCGTATTTGACAAGCCTCTTCAGAAAAAGGGCGCGTCCGCGGTATCGCTTGCGGATGCGGACAGCGAGACGGAGATCCCGCTTGAATATAAGACCGATTATACTGTAAGTGTATCCGATAAGACGGATAACGCGGCTTTGGGCAACGTCAATGTTGATGATGTTGTAAAAGATATGCGCCTTGTCGGCGACAGAACTATTAAAATGACATTGACTCCCGACGAATCATGGGCGGGCGATACTATTGCGTATGATATCAGTATAACCGGCCTGGAAAGCAAGGTAGGCAATTTGCAGCCTGTAACAATTTCGTTCGTTACATCGCACCGCGCGGCAGTCTGTGCGTATCGTTCACGCGGATACTTTTTCAATCTGTTCGCGAAGCCGCAGCTTATGGAAAATACCGACCTTTCGGTAAGCGGCTGGAAAACATCCGACGGAACCCCGGTAGACCAAAGCCTTTCGAACAGAATAGCGCTTGTTGTTTCGGAAACCAATAAGGCGAAAGGCGACAAGATGAACGAAATGATAGAGGAAAAAACCGGCACTAAGGCTTTAAGCAGCAGCACATACGATTTAAGCCTTACGATATGCAACAGGAATATTCTCAGCACCGGCACAAGCGTGCGCCTTTGCGTGGGATTCCCATACCCGTACGGTCCGGACAACGAGGGCGTTAAATTTACCGCGTATCACTTTATAAAGGACTCGCAGGGTAATACCGTAGGCGTTGAGGAAATACCGTGCGAGGTTACTAAATATGGCCTTGTAATTCTGTGTAAGGATTTCAGTCCGTTCGCAATAGTCGCGAGCAATAAGACCGAGGAGGAAATGGCGGACAAAAAGGGAAGTGTAACCGTATTTAACAACGTGGGCGGTAAGATTAAAGCTGAGAATAACACGGATGAACATGGTTTGATTTATACCGATCCCGAAGGCGTAAACACAAAGCTCAGCATAACTCCCGACGATGGAAACGCTATAGACACGATTTATGTAAATGGTGAAGCGCAAAATGTTCCCGAGAAAAAGGGAGAGGCTGCAGCGATTGAAATAGAGTGGAAGGAAAACGTCAGAAACACCGTGGTTAACGTGACCTTTGCAAAGACGGAGGTTCTTGAAAAAGAGGAACAGGAAGCGGAGAAAACGGGCGAGAAGGTTGTTAAGCCCATGGATTACGACCCGAACAGAAAGATTACGCCAGAGGCTTCGGATTTTATATTAAACGATAACGGAGCTGCTTCCGCGTCAATTTCGAATTATTCAGCGATAGACAAAACTTTCGCGATAGTACGCGCGCAGTACGACGGCAACGGAAACATGATTTCCGTAAAGATTGACAAGAAGCAAATCAAAGCCGGTGTTCTTAACGAAAAGTTTGAAACAGAGGCCCTCAGAGAAATCAAGGGCACGAATATTAAAGCGTTCCTGTGGGAGCCGGGAAGCGGCAAGCCGATGGCGGACGCTCAGGCGCGCTCGGTGATGACCGTAAATTAAGATACGGCGTTTGAACTGTATTCCGTCATACAAACAATTAAAAAATGTACCGTGCCTGATTTCAGGCACGGTATTTTATAATGCCGCAATAGTATATAAAAATATAAAAAAAATCAAAAAAATTTCTTGACAAGCACCGATTTATATGGTATTATATAAAAGCTGTATGGCTCGTTGGTCAAGCGGTTAAGACTCCGGCCTCTCACGCCGGCAACGCGGGTTCGATTCCCGCACGAGTCACCATATACCGTATAAATGCCGTAAAACCGGCGTTTATGCGGTTTTTTCTTAACCAATAAAAAGGAGGATTAATATGCGTATTCTCGGAATTGATTACGGCGACGCCCGCGTTGGCGTGGCGGTCAGCGATCTTATGGGGCTTACTGCGCAAGGCGTCGGTACGGTTAAAAATACCGGCAAAAAATATCTTTTAAGCGAGCTGAAAAAAATTATAGACGAGTACAAGCCCGAAACGATTGTCATAGGTCTGCCGAAAAATATGGACGGCACGGTGGGTTTTCGCGGCGAGGCTACATATGAGTTCGCGGACGCCCTAAAGGAGATTTATTCCGGCGAGATAGTTTTTTGCGACGAGCGTTTATCAACCATCGGAGCAACACGGTTTCTCAACGAAACCAACACGCGCGGAAAAAAGCGCAAAAATGTTATTGACACCGTGGCGGCGTGTATAATTCTCGAAGGTTATCTCAATTCGCAAAAGAAATAGATTGACATTTGCGTTGATCTATAATAAAATATAATCATCAAATCAAATAAACTAAAAGGAGTAAAAACTATGGAGGACAATATTATTATCTTAGAGGATGAGCACGGCTGCGAAATCGAATTCGAAACTATCGACGTGTTCGAGCTTGACGGCGTTACGTATTTCGCGCTTTTGGAGGTTCTTCCCGACGAAGAGGAAAACGACGAGGTTCTTATCATGCAGGTCGAGGGCGACGTTGACAGCGAGGAAGCGGAGCTTGTTATGGTAGACGACGAGGAACAGCTTCAGGCTGCGTTCAATGAATTCCTCCGCCGTGACGAGGAAGCGTCCGCTCAGGAATAATTAAAATATTACGCGCAGGGGCGCGGACATATTCCCGGATCGATTTTAAAAATTGATTCAAGACTGTGTCCGCGCCCGTTTTATATTTTAATTTGCCATTTTTCAAAATTTCGGGAATTAAACAGCGCCCTCAGAGATACTTAAGAGAAAATTTAAATTACAAATATAAACGAAAATTACCAACTCTTATTGCAAAAATTCCGCGGATATGCTATAATAAACCAAGGCACGCAAAAAGGCGGGCTTTTGCCGCGCTCAAAAGCGGCGGACTAACGACGAATAATATTTAAACGTAATAACAAAAACGGAGTAAAGGAGTGAGCGCATGAGCAGTTTGATTTTATCCTCATTGGCTGTTTTTTTTAAAAACCTTTGGGGGGCGTTTAAGCAAAGCGGGCTTTATGCATTGTTTTGGAAAATTTACAACGGTATTACCGGCTCGTGGAAGAACAGCAAAGTTATGACTATGCTCAGAAAACACGAACGAGACGGCGAATCAAAACAGAGCGTTGTCTCTAAAATACTTATGAGCCCGTTCACGTTTCTCGAATTTTTACAGCGCAGGCTCGGCGCGCTTGTAAGGGAGCAAATTGAAAAGAGCTGCATATGTAAATGGTCGAGGACGTACGTGCAGAATTTTATGGCGGTGAATACGCGCTTTTTTGGCGTGATGATGCTCGGCGTTTTCATCGCGTATAACGCTGTTTCAATCGTGAGAGGCGGCGATTTTTCGAAGCTGTCGCTCGCGGCGGCGTTTCTCGGCGGCATAGCGGTTATGATGAATTATAATCTTATGTCGTTTCTCAGCGGCTCAAAGGTCGTGGACATAGTTAAAAGTGCGGCGGGATTTAAGGATTTGGATTTCGAATTCTTTGATAAATCGTATGTTTCGGGCGTAACGCGCCTTGTGCTTGCGGCACTCGCGGGACTGCTTGCCGGAGCAGCTATGACGGTAAGCCCGATTATCGGCTTGGCTGTGCCGTTCGCGGCGTTCGGTATGCTGCTGGTGATGTATGTTCCTATAATGGGCGTGTTTGCGGCTGTGTTTGCCGCGCCGTTCGTGCCGACGATGGTTCTTGCGGGCTTATGCATTTGGACGGTGCTCGCGCTTGTAATTAAATCGCTTGCCGACGAAAGCTTTAAATGGCGCAGAGAGGGAGTGGGACTGAGTATAATAATTCTTCTCGGAGTGCTCTTTGTATCGTCGCTGCTGTCGTTTGCGCGAATGGGAAGCTTAAAGGTTTGGGCTATGTATTTTGTGTTTTGGTCGTTCTATTTTGTGATAATAAATACAGTCAAAACAAAAGAACAGCTGTACGGTCTGTTAAAGCTTTTTGTAATTTCCGGAGCGCTTGTCGCGGTTTACGGAATAATGCAGTATCTGTTCGGCTGGACGACGACAAACGCTTGGCTTGACGAGAATATGTTCGAAGACACCGGCATGCGCGTGTATTCGACTCTCGGCAATCCGAACGTGTTGGGCGAATATCTGCTTTTGGTGCTGCCTGTCGCGGCGGTTTATATGCTGAAATATAAATTCAAGGAGCTTGGCAAATGGGCGTACGGGGCGATGTTTCTCGTCCTCGCGCTTTGTCTTGTACTGACGCAGTCAAGAGGCTGCTGGATAGGTTTTATGCTGAGCGCCGTGATATTTGTGACATTTTACGAGGGCAAGCTTTGGGCGCTTATCCCGATAGTACTTTGCATTCTGCCGTTTGTGGTGCCGCAGTCTATCGTTGACAGAATGATGAGCGTCGGTAACATGGATGACTCTTCAACATCGTACCGCGTGTATATTTGGATGGGCACGTTCGGTATGCTCAAGCACTACTGGCTCGGAGGAATCGGCATGGGCGAGGCGGCGTTCGGCAATGTTTATCCGTTTTTCTCGTATAATGCGATAATCGCGCCCCACTCTCATAATACGTATTTGCAGCTTATGGTCGAGGCGGGAATAGGAGCGCTTATCGTGTTCCTCGTTTTACAGGGACTGTTTTTGAAAAAGATGTCCGACACGTATAGGCTCGATGATAAAAAGAGTCTTGATTCCTCTATGGCGCTCGCGATAGCGTCCGGAGTTGCGGGCTTTTTGGCGCAGAGCATGTTCGATTACACCTTCTATAATTACCGCGTAATGGCGGTGTTTGTGATGGTGATGGCAATAGGTATCGCGCTTAAATACATCAAGGAGGGCGAAACCGCATGAAAATGAAAATCATAGAGGTGTCCTCCGACACGAATATTGGCGGCGCGGGAAAGTGTCTGCTGACGCTTCTTAAAAACTTCGATTACGATAAATTTGACGTAAAAGTAATACTGCCGAAAAACAGTCTGCTTAAACCTCATATTGAGGAATTAAACGTGCCGGTTATCGAGGCTGACGGAATAGCGGACAAGTCGCTTGACAAGGGGGCGATAGGGGAGCTTAAACAGATTTTTAAAGAAGAAAAGCCCGACTTAGTTCACACTCACGCGAGCATGTCCGCGAGGATAGCGGCAAGAGCGGCGGGGGCTAAGATAGTCTATACGCGCCACAGCGTATTCCCGCCGTCGAAAAAAATCTCGAAGGGAATAGGCAAAGCGATAAACGGCGCGGTGAACAATTATCTCGCCGACGGAATAATCGCAGTCGCCGAAGCGGCGAAGGAAAACCTTACGGACACGGGAGTGAGCGATAAGAAAATCACAGTAATTCTAAACGGCGTTGACGGGCTGACGCCGGCATCGGCGCTCAAAAAGGAAAAGATAAAGCATGATTTCGGCGTGAAGTCCGGAGAAAAGGTAATCGCAATTATCGCGCGGCTTAACGAAGTGAAAGGTCACGAATACTTTATAGACGCCGCAGATACGCTGTTAAAGGACGGAATAAAAGCAAAGTTCTTTATCGCCGGAACAGGCGACCGAGAGGAAATACTTAAAGCGAAAATAAAAGAACTCGGACGCGAAAAAGAAATAATTATGACAGGATTTATAACAAATGTGGACGAGCTTTTAAATATAACCGACGTTCAGGTGAACGCCTCGTTCGGAACGGAGGCGACAAGCTTGGCGCTTTTGGAGGGAATGAGCCTCGGAGTTCCGGCGGTCGTATCGGACTTTGGCGGAAATCCGGGAGTGATCAAGGACGGAGAGAACGGGTTTGTCGTTCCGAAACAGAATGCGGCGGCTATAGCGGAGAAAATAAAGGAGCTTCTGAGCGATAAAAAGCTCTACGGCAGGCTTTCGGCAGGCTCGAGGGAAATCTTTGAAAAAACCTTCACCGCAGAAGCTATGACAAGGCAAACGGAAGATTTATATATAAAAACAATTAAGGGAGGAAATTAAACATGGCGGAAAAGAAAGCGAAATTTACCGTAATAGACGCGGTAATAATTCTGATAGTTTTAGCCGCGGTCGGCTTCGGCGCGATGAAGCTTGTTTCGGCGCTGACAGACAGTACAAACGGCAAGGCAGAGTTTCTTGTAGAGCTTACGATGAAGGAGCAGGAGCTTGCGGACGCGATGAAGGTAGGCGACAAAGTTACTATGAGCCTTACCGAAAAAGACGGAGGCGTGATAAAGAACATAGAAACAAAGCCTGCGGAGCAGATGGTGTTTGACAGTATCAAGGGCGAGTACAGAAACGAGACGGTGGAAGGTAAAATCGACATCTATGTAACAGTAGAGGCGGATGTGGAGATTTCGGATATAGCCGTTAAAATGGGCGATACAAGTATTCAGGTCGGCACGAATATTCCGGTAAGAGGCAAGGGCTATGCGTCGTCGGGATATATTCTCGAAACCAACATTGAGTAAGGAGGAGCGGCAGAGATGATTTTGGATAAAAACGGAAAAATAGGCGGTAAAATAAGCATTATCGATATAGCGGTAATTCTTCTTGTAATTGTTGTCGCCGCAGGAATAGCGGTAAGGTACGGAAGCAGTGTAACAGAAGCGGTGGAATCGGACAAGGTTTTCGAATATGTGGTGCGTGTTTCGTCGGTAAGAGATTATACGGTAAACGCTCTTGAGAAAAAGGGAAAGATAACCGATAAAAAGTCCGAGCAGGACTTGGGCGAAATTACAGATGTGCGCGTTGAGGACGCTCGGTTCCAGTCTACGACGGCGTCGGGTGACGTTGTTGAGACGACGCTGCCGGACCGTTATACATGTTACGTAACCATACAGGCACGCGGCAAGGAGTCGGATGACAGCTATATAATGCACGACACTACTGAGCTTTCGGTAGGACGCTCGGTTGATATTTTCTCAAAATATGTTAGGACTTCCGGTGAGATTGTCAGTGTAAAGGTAGTGGAATAAAAATGGAAGCTTCGGAGAATATATCAATGCCGAAAATAGTTATTGTTGTTAACGGCAGCGGCGGAGTGGGAAAGGACACGCTCTGCTCATTCGCGGGAGAGGAATACGCGGCAAAGTCTGTTTCGTCTATCGATCCTATTAAAAAATTAGCGGCAAAATGCGGCTGGGACGGGGAAAAGAATGATAAATCAAGGAGATTTCTCGCCGAGCTGAAAAGAGTGTGCGCCGAATATAACGATTTACCAACGAAATATTTAATGGAAAAATACAAGGAGTTTATTAATAGCGAACTCTGTATTCTTTTTGTGCACATAAGAGAGAAAAACGAAATAGAAAAGTTTAAAGCAGGCGTGGGTGTGCGCTGTGTGACGCTTCTCGTAAGGCGCGGAGAAGCCGAAAAAGGCTGGAATAATGATGCGGACGGCAATGTGGAGGATTATGATTATGATTATTACTATAATAATGACTTGCCGTTGCCGGAGGCAAAGGATGATTTTATAAAATTTCTGAAAAAAATACTTGCTGATTGATAATTTCTGTTCGGGAGGTTTTAGGATTGAGTATGAATATATTGTTTATCTGCACGGGCAATACGTGCAGAAGCCCCATGGCTGCGGCAATTTTGAATAAAATCGCAATGGAAAACGATCTCGATGTTCGCATAGAGTCCGCCGGAGTGTTTGCCGCGGGCGGTGAAAGCGCGAGCGAAAACGCGGTCAAGGCTCTGAAAAAATACGATATAGATTTATCCGAGCACAGGGCGCAGCCGGTTTCCGCAGAGCTGCTTGAAAAGTGCGACCTGATACTCACAATGACCGAGGCGCATAAGCAGCTTTTATCGCAGTTCGCTCCGAACAAAGTGTACACGCTGATGGAGTATTCCGGCTCGGACGGCGATATTCCCGATCCCTACGGCGGAGATTTGGACGAGTATGAGGAAACGGCGCGGGCTCTCTACGACGCGCTTGTGGACGTGGCTGAAAAGCTGCCGGTAAAGAAGGACGCGGAAAAATGATTACCGTAACGAATATGACCTCGTCTGACGTGCCGGATATAGCGGCGCTTGAAAAAGTATGCTTTGCCTTGCCATGGTCGGAGCAGGCGTTTTACGATGAGCTTGACAATAAGCTCGCGAGATACTTCGTTGCAAAGTCCGGCGGCAAGGTCGTGGGATACGCCGGAGTGTGGAGCGTGTCGGGCGAAGGCGGCATAACAAATGTGGCGGTGCATCCCGATTACAGACGGCGGGGAATAGGAAGTATGCTTATTGAAGCGATGATTAAATCCGCGCGAGCTGAAAAGCTTGATTTGCTGACATTGGAGGTACGAAAAAGCAACATTGCCGCGCAGGGATTATACGAAAAATACGGCTTCGTCCCGATAGGACTTCGTAAACGCTATTACAGCGACAACGACGAAGATGCGATTATAATGACAAAAATGATAAACGAGGAAAACTAATGAAGGATATACTGATTTTGGGAATAGAAAGCTCCTGTGACGAAACGGCTGCGGCTGTCGTGAAAAACGGGCGAGAGATACTGTCGAACGTGATAAACACGCAGATCGAGCTGCACAAAAAATACGGCGGAGTAGTGCCTGAGGTTGCGTCGCGGCGGCATATCGAAACGATCGATCCTGTAATAGACGAGGCGCTCTCAAACGCGGGAGTTACGTTTGACGACATAGACGCGATAGCAGTTACGTACGGACCGGGACTTGTCGGCGCGCTTCTTGTTGGAGTGTCGGCGGCGAAGGCTCTCGCGTATGCGCTCGGTAAACCGCTCGTGCCGGTGCACCACATAAAGGGACATATAATGGCGAACTTCGTGGCTCACCCCGATTTGGAGCCGCCTTTTGTGTGTCTTGTAGCGTCCGGCGGACACAGTCATATTGTCGAGGTAAAGGGCTATACCGATTTTGAAATACTCGGCAGAACGCGCGATGACGCAGCGGGCGAAGCTTTTGACAAAATCGCGCGAGTGCTCGGGCTCGGCTATCCCGGCGGACCGCTTATAGACAAGCTGGCGAAAGAGGGCGATCCCGAAGCGGTTAAATTCCCTCGCGTGAGAATGGATAACAATTCGCTCGATTTCTCGTTCAGCGGAGTTAAAACGGCTGTTATAAACTATCTGCACAAGCTCGACCAAAACGGCGAAGCGTACAACAAAGCCGACATAGCCGCAAGCTTCCAGAACGCCGTGACCGACGTTTTATGCGAGCATACAATTGAGGCGGCTTTAAAAACGGGAAATAAAACGATAGCGATAGCCGGCGGCGTCGCGGCGAACAGCGCGCTTAGAGCAAAAATGACGGACCGGGCGAGAAAACGCGGCATAGACGTAATCTATCCGCCGCCGGTGTTGTGTACGGACAACGCGGTAATGATAGCCTGCGCGGGGTATTACGGCTATTGCGATGGCGATTTCGCCGACATGACGCTAAACGCCGTCGCGGCGTTGAAATTGTAAGAGAGATATGGTAAATTATGATTTAGCGGTATAAGCCTCCCTTGTTAAAGGGAGGGGGACCGCGTAGCGGTGGAGGGAT
>CANQXJ010000018.1 GCA_947627795.1 uncultured Clostridia bacterium | reverse complement strand
AGGAAAAATTATCATAGTCGGCGCGGGGCTCGTCGGCTCGACGGCGGCTTATACCATCATGCTCGGCGGTCTGTTCGCGGAGATCGTTCTGATTGATATAAACCGCGATAAAGCCGACGGCGACGCGCTTGATATGGCGCACGGGATATCGTTCGTAAAGCCCGTGAGCGTCTACAGCGGCGACTGGGACGACTGCAGGGGCGCGGATATAGTTATTATCGCCGCAGGCGTGAATCAAAAGGACGGCGAAACGCGCATTGATTTATTAAAACGAAACGCCGCCGTTTTCAAAAGCGTGATAGGAAATATAATGAAATACGCGCCCGACGACGTAATACTGCTAACTGTGACAAATCCCGTGGATATTCTCACATATATTTCATATAAGCTGTCGGGACTTCCGAAACGGCAGGTTATAGGCTCGGGGACGGTGCTCGACACCTCGCGGCTCAAATACCTCATAAGCCGCCATACCGGAGTTGACGCGCGCTATTGTCATACCTACGTGATAGGCGAGCACGGCGACAGCGAGGTCGCGGCGTGGAGTATCACAAATATCGCGGGGATGAGCCTTAAACGCTTTTTCGAAAACTACGGAAAATGCACCGACGAGGATCTTGCCGCCATGCATGAGGAGGTAAGGAACTCCGCCTATGAGATCATAAAGAAAAAAGGCGCGACGTACTATGCCATCGCGGCGGCTGTCGCGCGGATAGTCGAATGTATAGCCGGCTCGGAAAATTCCGTTCTGACCGTTTCGGCGATACTTGAAGGCGAGTACGGCATAGACGGCGCGGCTTTGGGCGTTCCGGTACAGCTATCCGGAGAGGGAGTGGAACGGATTATGGACGTGCCGTTTGCCGAAAGCGAAATGACAGGACTTCGCGCGAGCGCCGAGAAAATGAAAAGCTGTCTTAAAGAAATAGGAATATAAAAACAAAAACCGCGGAAAATCCGCGGCTTCGCTTTTTAATTTTAACCTAATATAAACAGCGTCATGGTCGTTATAAGGAACAGGATCGCAACCGTAGTCGTAAGCTTGATATACATTGCTTCCTTAGTAGTACCGCCGTTCTTCTTAAAGAACGAATCGCCCATATCCGATGACGCGCCCTGAATACCTCTCATGCCGGGATCCTTACCTTCCTGTACAAGAACAACGAAAATAAGCAGAACCGCTACGACAATATGAAGGATCAAAAACACTTTTTCCATGCAGAAATGCCTCCTTTATCCCTTTCTGTAACATAAATACCCATTCATTATATCACAAAAATAAAATTTTACAATACATTTTTTAAATTTTCTTTAAATTTTTTTTAAAACTATATACGCGGCGAAATTTTTTTGCTATAATAGTGCCTGAACAACAAAGAAAGATTTTAATAACGGAGCAATATAATGGAAAATAACGAGATAAAAAAGGAGCGCGTGATTCTCGCCGGAGTACATCAGGGCAAGCTTGACCGCCTGAGCGACACCACCGAGGAATCAATGCGGGAGCTTGACGAGCTTGTCAAGACCGCCGGAGGCGAGGTCGTGCTCGAGGTCGTGCAGAACAAGTCCGACATAGAATCCGCGACGTATATGGGCGAGGGCAAGCTCGAGGAGATCAAAGCCGCTGCGGGAACGCTCGGAGCGGACGCGATAGTGTTTGATGATGAGCTGTCCCCCGTGCAGACGCGAAATATTTCCGATTTTCTCGATATAAAGGTGCTCGACCGCTCTACGCTTATTCTCGATATTTTCGCTATGCGCGCCAAAAGCGGCGAGGGTAAGCTGCAGGTGGAGCTGGCGCAGCTGCGGTACAGACTTCCGCGCCTTCGCGGTATGGGTACGGTCCTGAGCCGTACCGGAGCGGGAATAGGCACGCGCGGTCCGGGCGAAACTCGGCTCGAATCGGACAGGCGGCATATATGGCGGAGAATTTCCGCTTTGGAGGAGGAACTCGAAGAACTCAAAAAGCACCGAGGGCTGATTCGGACGCGACGCAAAAAGGACGGCGTTATAACAGCCGCTCTCGTGGGCTACACCAACGCGGGAAAATCCACGCTTCTCAATAAGCTCACGGACGCGGACGTGTTTGCGGAGGACAAATTGTTCGCCACGCTCGATCCTACCTCGCGCGCGATAACCTTGGAGGATAACCGCCGAATACTGCTCGTTGACACGGTCGGATTTATACGAAAGCTGCCGCATCATTTGGTCGAAGCGTTTAAATCGACGCTCGAGGAAGCCGTTGTCGCGGATATACTGCTCCACGTGATAGACACGTCGAGCGAAGAGGTTGAAAATCAAATGCGCGTGGTCGATGAGGTTTTAAAGGAGATAGGCGCGGTCGGCAAGCCCGTGATAGGCGTGTTCAACAAGTGCGATATAAGCGGCGCGGACTGTATCGGGCTTATGAGATACGATAAAAACGTGCGGATAAGCGCGAAGCGCGGCGATAATCTTAGCGCTCTGATCGAAGCGATAGCCGACGCGGCGCCCGGCAAAAAGCGCGCGGTCAAGGTTTGTATACCGTACAGCGAGGGCGCGCTTGTAAACGAGCTGCACGAAACGCAGAAGGTTCAAAGTACCGATTTTTCGGAAAACGGCACTGTTATGGAGCTTCTTGTTGACGCGGCGATGTATGAGAGGTTACGGAAATATGTCATTAAAGAACAGCTATAAAACGGTGGAACATGATGCGGAAACGCTGCTTGTCGAGAAAAAATCGAAATTTTTCGCGGATGTGAAGCCCGTGGACAATGAGCCCGACGCGATAGAGTTTCTCAATTCTATCCGCTCGAAATATCCCGACGCGCGCCATCATGTTTACGCGTATGTGATAGACGAAAACAATATTTTCCGCTATTCCGACGACGGCGAGCCGTCGGGAACGGCGGGTATGCCCGTGCTCGACACGATACGAAAATCCGGCATTGTGGACGCTGTTGTTGTGGTTACGCGCTATTTCGGCGGCACGCTTCTGGGTACGGGCGGGCTTGTGAGAGCATACAGCGGCGCGGCGAAAATGGGGCTTGAAGCGGCTAATGTCATAATGCGCGAGCTTTGCGATATAGTTGAAATAAGGGCGGATTATTCGCTTTTGGGGAAAATTCAGTATATGCTTTCGTCGGGCGGATATATGCTCGAAAATACCGAATACGGCGACGAGGTAGTATTTACCGTCGCAAGCCCTATCGGTACAACGGAGCGGCTCATCGCGGAGGTGACCGATCTCACGAACGCAAAGGCAAAATGTGAAATTACGGATAAAAAGTATGTAAATCAGGAAATAAATACATAGGAGGTAGATTTAAAATGAAGGTATGGAAGGGAATACTCGCGGTAGTCCTGGCGGCAGCTATGGCGGTCGGCGGCTACACGCTCGGCTCAAAGATGGAGCAGAAAAATATAACTGCGGCGATACCAAAGCAAAGTCTCGAAACAGACGCGCCTCCCGCTCCCGAAGCTGTTGATATAGCGAAAACGGAAACGAGCGTGACGCAGGAAACATGGACGAAGCTCGACGAGTCGGCGTATTCGGCTGAGGGTATAAACGGAACAATAACGCTGTCCACATCGGCTGAAACGTACGACGGCGAGGTACTGTGGGACGACGGCCAAGAGTGGGCGCTCGAGGTAAGCGACGGAAACGGCGGATATTACACGCTCATTGACGAATATATAAATAACGGCAGCGTATATTTTGAAATACTCGAAACCGCGGACGCGGACAGAGTTATAAACGCGTACATCATTTCGGGCGCGGGCGTGACGCTGAGGCAGTATTCATACGCAAACGGCGTGTTCACACAGAACACGCTATACGATTCCGGCGCGGTGAACCGGTTGTATTCGTCAGTGCCGATGTATCAGTAAGAAAGGAGAAAATGAATCATGGAAATCGAATTAACAAAATCAAATTACGAGGGCGAGGTTATGAAATCGTCCGTTCCCGTGCTCGTGGATTTCTGGGCGGGCTGGTGCGGTCCGTGTCAGATGCTTATGCCCACTATCGCGGAAATCGCGGAGGAGTACGCGGGAAAAATTAAGGTCTGCAAGGTCAACGTTGACCGCGAGGGCGAAATCGCGGCGCAGAACGCTATCGTTTCAATACCTACCGTCATACTTTTCGTAAACGGCAAACCCGCCGAAAGAATCGTCGGCGCACACGCTATTGACGATTATATGGACGTGATTGATAAATATATATAATATTTATGCAAAAATACGAATAAATATACAGCAATTAGCTGTATATTTTTCGTTTTTAAAACTTTTTTCAAAAAAAGACTTGCATTTTTATTCAATGTGTTGTATAATAAGAAACATCTTTTAATTAGGGGGATAACGATGTTACAGGACATAATTGAACTTGACAAAAAATACTATATGAACACCTTCGGGAACCGCCTGCCGGTATGCTTTGTGAAGGGCGAGGGTATGACGCTTACGGCTGACGACGGGAAGGTTTACTATGATTTTCTCGGCGGCATCGCGGTAAACGCGCTCGGGCATTCGCATCCTAAGCTTATCGCGGCGCTTAAAAATCAGCTTGATAAGCTTATCCATACGTCGAGCTTGTATTACATAGAAAATCAGGCGAAGCTTGCCGAAAGACTTGTTAACGCAAGCTGCGCGGACAGAGTGTTTTTCGCAAACAGCGGCGCGGAGGCGAACGAGGGCGCGTTCAAGCTGGCGAAGATGTATTTTTATAAGAAGGGAATACCGAAAACGGAGATAATCACGCTCGATAAATCGTTCCACGGCAGAACGCTCGCGACGGTCGCGGCGACGGGACAGGAGAAATACCAAAAGCCGTACAGACCGCTCACGCCGGGATTTATTCAGGTCAAGCCAAACAGCTACGACGCGGTCGTAAACGCGGTCACGGACAAGACGGCGGCGATAATGATAGAGCTTATACAGGGCGAAAGCGGCGTTCATCCGATGGATGTTGAATACGTGGAGAAGCTTAGAAAATTGTGCGATGAGAAGGATATTCTGCTCATTTTCGACGAGGTTCAGACCGGCATGGGCAGAACGGGAAAGCTGTTCGCGCATCAGCTTTACGGTGTGGAGCCTGATATATTCACGCTCGCGAAGGCGCTCGGCGGCGGCGTTCCTATCGGCGCGGTGTGCGCGAAGGAAAGCGTCGCGTCCGCGTTCGAGCCTGGCGACCACGGCACGACGTTCGGCGGCAATCCGCTCGCGACTGCGGCGGGACTCGCGGTGATGGATATTTTTGATGAGGAAAGGCTCGTTGACAATTCCGCGAAAATGGGTGAATATTTTAAGGCGAAATTAAACTCGCTTATGGCGGAATATCCCGATAAAATAAAGGAAATACGCGGCTCGGGACTGCTTATCGGAATTGAATTTGACGCGTCGGTCGCGAAAACCGTATTCGACAAATTATTCGAAAAC
The DNA here is from genome assembly GCA_947627795.1 of uncultured Clostridia bacterium. Classification (GTDB taxonomy): domain Bacteria; phylum Bacillota; class Clostridia; order UBA1381; family UBA1381; genus CANQXJ01. The sequence goes on along the minus strand of CANQXJ010000018.1, from coordinate 26,441 downwards.
GGCTTCCTCACAAGCCTGTGCGGAGGAACGGCAATGCGTCTCGCTCCGCCGCTTATCATAACGGAAAAGGAAATTGACTTGTTTGTAAATAAATTAGAAGAAATTTTAAAGGAGAATTAAAAATGAAAGATTTTATCAGCTTACACGATATAACAACCGAGGAGCTTCACAATCTGTTGGAGCTTGCGATAATGCTTAAAAAGGAATTAAAGGCGGGCATACCGCACCCAATCTTAAAGGGCAAAACGCTCGGCATGATTTTTACAAAATCGTCAACGCGTACGCGCGTTTCGTTTGAGGTCGGCATGGTACAGCTCGGCGGTTATCCGCTGTTCCTGTCGTCTAACGACATACAGCTCGGACGCGGCGAAACGATTCACGACACCGCGAAGGTGCTCGAGCGCTATCTCGACGGAATTATGATCCGCACGTTCGCTCATTCGGACGTTCTGGAGCTTGCCGAGGAAGCGGATATTCCCGTAATAAACGCGCTGACGGATCTGCTGCACCCGTGCCAGGTGCTCGCGGATCTGATGACCGCGTACGAGCACAAGGGCAAATTGGAGGGCTTAAAGCTCGCGTATGTCGGCGACGGAAACAATATGGCGAATTCGCTGATGTACGGCTGCGCAAAGGCTGGGCTTGACTGCGCTATAGCTACTCCGGCTCAGTATCAGTGCGACGCGGAGGTAGTCGAAAACGCGAAAGCCGACGCGAAGAAGTCAGGCACGAGTTTGATTATCACACAGGACCCGATCGAGGCGATGAAGGACGCTGACGTTGTCTATACCGACACATGGGTCTCGATGGGACAGGAGAGCGAAAAGGACGAAAAGGTGAAGGTATTCGGCGGCTATCAGGTAAACAAGGAGCTGTTCGCGTACGCGAAGGACGACGCGGTATTCATGCACTGTCTGCCCGCTTATCGTGGTTTTGAAGTCACAGAGGACGTTATAGACGGACCGAACTCGATAATTTTCGACGAAGCCGAAAACCGCCTGCATGCGCAGAAAGCGGTAATGGCAACGTTGATGGGATAAATTATGATTTATCGTACTAAATAGCCTTCCCCTCGCAGGGGAAGGGGGACCGCGAAGCGGTGGATGAGGTGGAACGCGCTGACCTGAAGACGGTGTAAATCTTTAATGCGCCGCAGACAACCTCATCAGTCAGCTGCGCTGACAGCTTCCCCTACTAGGGGAAGCCTTTCGCCGCTAAATCATAATTTACATTTCAAATAAAAGGAGTTGAAAAAATGCTTTCGGATTACCAATCGTTATTCCAGGTACGGCTCGCCAATTATGATGATATTCCCACTATAATGAGCATAACGCGCGAGGCGTTTATCAAATATCGGCAAATGGCAGGGACGGAGAAGCTTGCCGCGCTCGATGAAACGTATAACGATGTTAAAAAGGATATAAACACAAAAATAGTGCTTCTCGCGCTCTCCGACGGCGAGCCTGTCGGCAGCGTGCGCGTTGAGGTTTTTCCCGATAAAACGGCGTATCTCTCGCGGTTCGCGGTAAAGGTCACAAGCCAGAACAACGGTATCGGCAAGTCTATTATGAATCTCGTTGACCGCATTATGATGAAAAAGGGCGTGACGCAGATCTCGCTGCATACCGGCGCGAAAATCACCTCGCTTATCCGCTTTTATTACGGCAGAGGCTTTTACATAGACTCGACCGACAAATCCCGCGGATATACGCGTGCTCTTCTCATAAAAGAATATCCGCATAAGGAGTGCTGAATAAGCAATTTACGGAGGGAATAATATGGAAGTAAAATTAAAACGCGACGGGCTTACGCTTGTCGGAGATATTATTAAGCCGGACGCCGAAAAATGCCCGATACTTATCTTCTTTCACGGCATAATGAGCAGCCGCAGCAACGAAATGAATAAAAAAATCCGCGAGGCGCTTCTTGAACGCGGTATCGCCTCGGCTCAGTTTGATTTTAACGGTCACGGCGAGAGCGATGGGGATTTTAAGGATATGACCGTCTACGGCGATATGCTTGACGCGGCTAAGATTCTTCAGTACGTGCAAACTCTGCCGTTCGTGACCGATATTTACATCGGCGGACACTCGATGGGCGGAGTCGTCGCGAGTATGATTTCGGGCTGTTACCGTGATGTAGTAAAAAAGCTTGTGCTTCTCGCTCCTGCGGCAACCATGAAAAACGACGCGCAAAGAGGCGATTGCTTCGGCAAGCCGTTTGATCCCGTTAATGTTCCCGAATTTATCCCGCAGCTTGCGAATGACGGGAAAATATATAATCTCGGCAGCCTCCTGTTCCGCACTAACCGCACTATGCCGATTTATGAGACGGCGGCGCAGTTCAAGGGCGAAACGCTGATCATCCACGGAAGCAATGATGAAGCCGTAGGCGTTTCCGGCTCGGAAGGGTATGCTGAACATATGCCGAACGCGAAGCTTATCGTGCTCGAGGGCGAGAATCACGGACTTGACGCGATCGATTTGGGCGTTACGGTGAAGCTTGTTGCTGATTTTTTGACAAAGTAATAAAAAACGGCTCGAGACATTTGCTCTGAGCCGTTTTGATTTGTTATCGTATCAGCAGATAAGCGGTATACGCGGCGTAAATCAGTATCATAACCGCTCCCGTGGGACGGTTTATTTCTTTTCTCCATAATGCCGCGAGGTACGTAAACGCCATTATGCCGATCAATACGCAAACATCTATTACGACGAAGCCGTCGCTGGGAACAATATTGCTTATCGTTGCCGATATGCCGAGAATAAACAGAATATTGAATATATTCGAGCCTATTACATTGCCGACCGCAATATCATTTTGGTGCTTCCTCGCCGCCACGACCGACGTTACCAGCTCCGGCAGCGACGTGCCTATCGCGACTACGGTAAGTCCGATTACCGTCTCGCTCATGCCGAACATCTCAGCCATCATAACGGCTCCCTTGACCGTGAGCTGACCGCCCGCGATAACTCCGGCCACGCCTATTACGATAAGAAGCAGACACTTCCACATCGGGGTTTCTTCCTTTTCGGGCTCGTCCTTTTTCGCCTCCGCAATGGCGCGCGCTTCCTTTTTTGCGGAAAGTATAGATGTTGTCATAAAAACAACAAATATTGCGAGCAGTATAATGCCGTCCATTCTCGTGAGCGCCGGAGTACCGCCGTTAAACGTCACTATCAGCACCGCGAGCAGCGCCGTGATTATAAGGCAGAACGGCAAATCGCGCTTTAATATGTTTTTCTTTACCACGACCGGCGCAAACAGCGCGCTCACTCCCAGCACCATAAGCGTGTTAAATACGTTCGAGCCTATAACGTTTCCTATCGCGATTTCATTGCTGTTCTGTATCGACGCGGTGATGCTGACAGCCGCCTCGGGAAGGCTCGTCCCGAACGCGACTACGGTAAGTCCCACAATATACGCGGGGATTTTCAGCTTTTCCGATAAATCGCACGCGCCGTCAACGAACAGGTCCGCGCCTTTTACAAGCAATACAAAACCGACAATTAAAAATACGATCATCCAAACCATCTTTTTTCTCTCCTTATGTTTTTTTGAGGATTGCCGGTAAAAAAACAGACCTTTACCGCGCATCGCAAATCACGCGGTAAAGGTCTTGTTACTTACTGAACGACCGGGATTTTCTCCGTACTGACGATTCGTTCAACATACGCGGTATACGCGTCTGCCAACTACTCCCCTTTATCAATATAGAAATTATATTATATATTCACAGTTTTGTCAAGATAAATTTGAATTTCTTTTGTAGATACAGAGAAAATAAATATGACCGACCGGCGCAAGCTCGGATATGTATCAATCTTTTACCTGTTCAATAAGTTCCTTTGCACATTTTTTGCATACTGTCTTTTCGTTAAATTCAAAAACATCTTTTGATTCGCCGCAGAAAATACAGGTAGGCTCATACTTTTTCAATATAATGCAATCATCTTCCGTATACATCTCCATTGGGTCGAGCTTATTAATATCAAACTTGCGCCGCAGCTCCACCGGCAATACTATTCTTCCAACCTCGTCTACCTTTCTGATAATTCCGATTGATTTCATAATAAAAACTCCCTTCTACCGTATAACGGTAATTGATGTTATTTTTCTTTCCCGAAACAGGAAAGAAGGCTTTGATGCAAGCTTATTATACCACTAACACCGAATATTGTCAACTTTTTAATGTCAAAAAAAGTAAAAATAACATAATATTTGAAAATTAAAGTTGAATTTTTAACGCTGTTCTCAGCGATAAAGCCTTTAAATTTACAAATCTTGACATCATTTTCTTTGCGGTAATCAATTCGTTTACGGCAATAACGGCTAATTTCGGATCGTATTTGCCGGAAAGCGCGCGCAGCGAATTGATCTTATCCACATTTATCACTCCGTGGTCGGCGTCAAGCTGCAGTGCCAGCATATCCCGCAGATACGAAATCCAAAAATCGATTATTTCTTCCGCATCATCTTTGTTCTCGTCGAGAAAACGCTGTATTTCGTACGCGTCAATTCTTTCACGCGAAAGAAGCTTCGGCAGCTTATCGAGCGAAGCGGCTCTGAGAGGCTCAAAATTTTCGTCCGCGATTATCTTGTCAACCGCGCCCGGAATTCCTTCGCAGTATTTTTTTAGAAACGGCAAACGGTTAAGCCGGTCGGGATATTTTTCCGTTACATATTTTGCAATTAACGCGTCCGAAACGGGCGGAAAATGAATAAGCGTCGAGCGCGAAAGCACTGTCGGCAGCAGCGCGGAGCTGTTTTCGACGATTATTATAAACACCGCGTATTCGGGCGGTTCCTCAAGCGTTTTCAAGAGCGCGTTCTGCGCTTCAGGCGTGAGAGCATCGCCTTCCTTTATAATATAAACCTTGCGCGCCGATGAAAACGGGCGGATCGCCGCGTCGCTGTTCACAGCGCGTACAGGCTCTATGCCTATTGTTTTACGGTCTTTTGGTTTTTCCACGTAAATTATATCGGGATTTGTGTCCGCTCCCGCCTGAATACACGACGGACACGAGCCGCACGGCGCGCTTGCTTTATTGGCGCAGGTAAGGGCAGCCGCGAACAGCTTTGACGACGAGAAAATCCCCAGTCCCGCGTCGCCCTCGAAAATATACGCATGAGAGCTTGTGCCGGAGCGTACGCTTTTTATTAGGTTGTTCATAAGTCCCTCATGGAACGTGGTATAGCCGTACATTGTATTCTCCTTAATATTGTTTTCAATTCTATTGTAGCACACTTTTTCATAAAATGGAACAGAAAAAATAAAAATTTGATATAAATGAGGAAAAAATATGAATTATATCTGGTGCGCAATGATAATTTTTTCGCTCATAGTCGCCGCTTTAAACGGCAGTCTTGACGCGACGATAAACGCGGCGTTCGATGGAGCGAAATCTTCGGTTGAAGTTGTTCTGTCGTTTGCGGGGGTGATGTGTTTTTGGACGGGAATGTTGAAAATAGCGGAAAAATCGGGAATATCGGAAAAAATAGAAAAGCTTTTAAACCCTGTTATAAAGCGGCTTTTTCCGTCCGCATCGAATGACGCGAAAAAATACATATCCATGAACATGACGGCAAATATTTTGGGCATGGGCAACGCCGCCACGCCGATGGGAATAAAAGCGATGGCGGAGCTGGATAAATCGAATAAAAATCCGCTCCGCGCGTCGGACGATATGTGCATGCTGGTGGTGCTCAACACAACATCGTTTCAGCTGATACCGACGACGATAATAGCCTTGCGAACCGCCGCCGGTTCAGCGGAGCCGATGTCGGTGATAGCGCCGATATGGATCACGTCGATCTGTTCGATCGCGGCAGCGGTGGCGGCGGTTAAAGTTATGACCAAATTTTTTAAAAGGCGGTAAATTATGATTTAACGGTATAAGCCTCCCTTGTCAAAGGGAGGGGGACCGCGTAGCGGTGGAGGGATTCGTTATTTAAAAATAGCGAAAGAATCCCCCAGTCAGCTACGCTGACAGCCCCCTTTGACAAGGGGGCCTTTCACGCATAAATCATAATTTCCCGCAACAATAAAGGAGAATTTCACAATGCAATACATAATCCCCATCCTAATCATCTTAATGATCCTGACCGCCCTAAAATCCAAACTCCCCGTTTACGACACATTCATCACCGGCGCGGGCGACGGAATGAAAATCGTGCTCGGCATTTTCCCCGCGCTTCTCGCCGTGCTTACCGCCGCGTATATGCTGCGCGCTTCGGGCGCAATTGACTTGATTATTTCGTTTATCTCTCCTATAACCGATTTAATCGGAATTCCCCGCGAAGTGCTGCCGCTCGCTATGATCCGCCCCATTTCGGGGGGCGGCGCGCTCGGTATTCTGACCGATACGCTCAATACCTACGGCGCGGACGGCGAAATCGGCAAAATTGCGTCGGTTATAATGGGTTCGACCGAAACAACATTCTACTGCCTGTGCGTATATTTCGCAAAAACGCGCGTAAAGCATACTCTGAGAGCCGTTCCCTGCGCCGTTATCGGCGACATTACCGGAATTGTTGTCGGGACGCTTTTAATAAAATTGTTAAATTTTTGATAAATTTGCGTAAATTACTTGAAAAAAGATTGAAATTATTATACAATATAAAAGAATATAAAAATCGCTTGGCGGTTTAATAATAATTTCAAAGGAGTTTTTATCATGTATAACAAAATGACAGTTGAAGACGTTAACGTAAAGGGCAAGAAGGTTTTGGTCAGATGCGACTTTAACGTGCCTCTGGACGCTGACGGAAATATCACGGACGACAACCGTATAGTGGGCGCGCTCCCCACAATCAAGTATCTTATGGATAACGGCGCGAAGGTTATCCTCTGCTCGCATATGGGCAAGCCCAAGGGCGAGCCTGTTCCCTCGATGTCGCTTGCTCCCGTTGCGAAGAGCCTTTCGGAAAAGCTCGGCAAGGAGGTTGTTTTCGCGGCTGACGATAACGTTGTCGGCGATAACGCGAAGGCGGCTGTCGCGGCTATGAAGGACGGCGACGTTGTTCTTTTAGAGAACACGCGCTACAGAAAGGAAGAAACAAAGAATGTTGAGGAGTTCTCAAAGGAGCTTGCTTCGCTTGCGGATTTATTCGTAAACGACGCGTTCGGCACGGCTCACAGAGCGCACTGCTCGAATGTCGGCGTATCGGCTATATTAAAGCCGGCTGTAGCGGGCTATCTTATTGAAAAGGAAATCAATTTCTTAGGCAACGCCGTAAACAACCCCGTAAGACCGCTCGTTGCGATTCTCGGCGGCAGCAAGGTTTCGTCAAAGATATCCGTTATCGAGAACCTCTTGAAGAAGGTCGACAAGCTCATCATCGGCGGCGGCATGGCGTACACGTTCTTCGCAGCTCAGGGCAAGAGCGTGGGCACTTCGCTTCTCGAGGAGGACTATATCGACTTCGCGAAGAAGATGCTCGACGAGGCTGGAGACAAGCTTATCCTGCCGGTTGACACGGTCATCACCGAAAAGTTTGACAACGACGCTCCCTCAAAGGTAGTAGAGGGCGATATCCCCGACGGCTGGATGGGACTTGACATAGGTCCCAAGTCGGTCGAGCTGTTCAAGAAGGAGCTTGCGGACGCAAAGACGGTCGTATGGAACGGTCCTATGGGCGTATTCGAGATGCCGAACTTCGCAAAGGGCACGAACGAGATCGCCGCGCTTCTTGCAGAGCTTGACGCTACAACGATCATCGGCGGCGGCGACAGCGTCGCGGCTGTAAACCAGGCGGGCTTAGGCGACAAAATGAGCCACATCTCCACCGGCGGCGGAGCGAGTATGGAATTTTTGGAAGGCAAGGAGCTCCCCGGCATCGCTGCACTGACGGATAAGTAATTTTTCAGAGGTGAATAAAATGACTATAGATGAAAAATTAGATTTACTAATTGAAGAAGTATCCGGTATTAAAGGCGACGTGTCAATCCTTAAAGGCGACGTATCTACCCTCAAAGGCGACGTATCTACCCTCAAAGGCGACGTATCAACCCTCAAAGATGATATGGTTGAGGTTAAAGGCAGCATAGCTTCATTGGATAATCGTGTAACATCGCTTGATGATAAATTTCTTAAATTCAGGGCATATTTTGAAAATATCCTTGAAAAGAAGCTTGACATTATGGTTGAAGCTCAGAAGGTTTATGAGGACAGAATGCCGTCAATCGAGCAGCTTGAGCGCGATGTGGAATTTCTGAAACTCGATAATGATGTGGAAAAGATAGCTATATCTGAATTATACGACAGATTAAAAACTGCGTAAAAATAAAAGGAGAATTAACAATGGGAAAATATATAATAGCGGGAAACTGGAAAATGAACAAGCTTCCGTCGGAAACATACGATTTTGTTAAGGAAGTAGTCGAAGCGACAAAGGGCGCGGAGTGCGAGGTAGTATGCTGCACACCGTACGTGTGCCTCGCTCCGGCTGTTGAAGCGGCGAAGGGCACGCACGTAAAAATCGGTGCGGAAAACCTTCATTATGAGGACAAGGGCGCGTTCACGGGCGAAGTATCGGCTGATATGCTCGTTGATTTGGGCGTTCAGTACGTTATAATGGGACACAGCGAAAGACGCGAGTACAACAACGAAACCGACGAAACGGTTAATTTAAAGGCTAAAAAGGCGCTCGAAAAAGGACTTATTCCTATCGTTTGCTGCGGCGAATCTTTGGAGCAGCGCGAAGCGGGCATCACTATGGATTGGATAGCGATTCAAATCAAAAAAGCGTTCGCGGGAATCAGCGCGGACGACGCAAAGAAGGTAGTTATCGCGTACGAGCCTATATGGGCGATCGGCACAGGCAAAACCGCCACGGACGAGCAGGCTGAAGAGGTTTGCGGCGCGATAAGAGCGCTTTTGGCTTCGCTTTACGACGACGCTACGGCAAAAGCTATCACCATTCAGTACGGCGGCTCGATGAACGCGAAGAACGCGGCGGGACTTCTCTCGAAGCCCAACATCGACGGCGGACTTATAGGCGGCGCGTCGCTCAAAGCGGCAGATTTCGCGGTTATCACAAGCGCGGCGAAATAATAGACGGATATAAATTATGATTTAGCGGAATAAATGCGGGCGACCGCAAGGGTCGCCCCTACGAGAGGCCCCCTTGTCAAAGGGGGCTGTCAGCGGAGCTGACTGGGGGATTCTTTCGTTAACTTAAAAAAATGAATCCCTCCACCGCTACGCGGTCCCCCTCCCTTTGACAAGGGAGGCTTACAACGCTAAATCATAATTTACCTCAATCCCAAAAAAGGAGGACAAAACATGGCAAAATCACCTATCGCTCTTATTATCATGGACGGATTCGGCATAAATCCCGTGGTTGAGGGAAACGCCATAAAAGCGGCTAAAACGCCGAATCTGGATAAATTTTGGAAAAACTATCCGCATACACAGCTCTACGCGAGCGGCATGGCTGTCGGACTTCCTGACGGTCAGATGGGCAACAGCGAGGTAGGTCACACAAATATCGGCGCGGGACGCGTTGTTTATCAGGAGCTTACGCGCATAACGAAGTCGATCGCCGACGGGGATTTCTTCGAAAACGACGTGCTTCGCGAGGCGGTCGCAAACTGCAAGGCGCACGACAGTGCAATTCACTTTATAGGACTTCTCTCCGACGGCGGCGTTCACAGTCATATCGGTCATCTTTACGGACTTCTCGAAATGGCTAAAAAAGCCGGTCTTGAAAAGGTTTACGTTCACTGCATCATGGACGGCAGAGATGTTTCTCCGACGTCGGGCGTTGAGTATATCGCTCAGTTAAAAGAGAAAATGGTCGAAATCGGCGTAGGCAAGATCGCGACCGTTTCAGGCCGTTACTACGCGATGGACAGAGATACGAACTGGAACAGAGTCGAAAAAGAATACGACGCGATAGTGCGCGGTCAGGGCGTTGAAACGGACGACGTTATCGCGATGATGCACAAGTCCTACGAAACGAAGGACGAAAACGGCGCGCTTATCACGGACGAGTTTATAATTCCGGCGGTCGTAACGGAAAACGGCAAGCCGACGGGCACTATTCAGGAAAACGACTCGGTAGTATGCTTCAACTTCCGCCCCGACAGAGCGCGCGAAATTACGAGAACGCTCGTCGATCCCGATTTCAGCGGCTTCGAGCGCAGGTTTATGAAGCTCTACTACGTCTGCATGACGCAGTATGACGCGTCCATGCCGAACGTTCACGTTGCGTTCAAACCGCAGAAGCTCACGAACACCTTCGGAGAATACATCGCAAGCAAGGGCTTGAAGCAGCTCCGTATTGCGGAAACGGAAAAATACGCGCACGTGACATTTTTCTTCAACGGCGGCGTAGAGGACGTTTACGAGGGCGAGGACAGAAAGCTTATACCGTCCCCGAAGGTAGCGACATACGATATGCAGCCTGAAATGAGCGCGTATCTCGTCACGGACGCGTGCGTTGATTTGATAAATCAGGATAAATACGACTGCATCATACTTAACTTCGCAAACTGCGACATGGTAGGACACACCGGCGTTTACGAAGCCGCCGTTAAGGCTGTCGAGGTCGTTGACGAATGCGTTGGACGCGTATGCGGCGCGATTTTAAAGCGTGACGGCAAGGTGCTGATTACAGCAGACCACGGCAATGCGGATTGTATGTTCGATCCCGAAACGAAGGACGTATTCACGGCGCACACCACTAACCCTGTCCCGCTGATCCTTCTCGGCGCGGGCGACGATTTGACCTTAAAAGAGGGCAAGCTCTGCGATTTAACGCCGACCATGCTCGATTTGATGGGAATGGAAAAACCCGTTGAAATGACGGGCGAGAGCTTAATTCAAAAATAAAATTTTAAACAGGATCTTAAAAGAGCGTATCGGAAATGATGCGCTCTTTTGCCGTTTGCAAATTGTAAAGCGTAAAAAATGCTATGCCTCTTGCAATTTGTCCCCGTCGGGTATATAATTGTAATAAAGGAGAGTGTTACCATGGATTATGATATTGACTACCTCAAGCTATTAGCCGAGCAGTACCCGAGCATACGCTCCGCGTGCGCGGAAATTATAAAGCTACAGTCGCGGCAGAAGCTGCCTAAGCTCACCGAACACTTTATGAGCGATATCCACGGCGAGTATACGTCGTTTCTGCATATTCTCAAAAACGCGTCCGGCGTTATTAAGGATAAAATCAACTCCGTCTACGGACGCACTTTGTCCGAACAGGATCGGCTCGTGCTGTCTACGATTATTTACTATCCCGAACAGAAGCTCGAGCTTATAAAGCGCGAAATTCCCGATATCGAGGACTGGTACAAAATTACGCTCTACCGTCTCGTCGAGGTCTGCCGCATAGTTGCGTCGAAGTATACGCGCGCCACTATCCGCAGATACCTTCCCGCCGCGTTCGGCGATATCATCGACGAGCTTATCCACGCGCCTACCGATATAGGCTCGGACAAGGAGGAGTATTATAACGAAACCATAGCTTCCATCGTCGAGCTTGGGCAGGCGGACGCGTTTATCGTGGAAATTTCCAACCTTATCCAAACGCTCGCGATAGGAAGATTACATATTATCGGCGACATTTTCGACAGAGGACCGCGCGCGGATATTATTCTCGATACTCTTCTGAATTATCACTGTGTCGATATTCAGTGGGGCAATCACGACGTTCAGTGGATGGGCGCGGCGGCGGGCAGTCTCGCGTGTATCGCTACCGTGCTTTCCGTTTCTACGAAGTATTCCAATTTCGACTGCATCGAGGACGGATATGGAATAAATATGCGACCTCTTACGGTGTTTACGCTTGAGACGTACGCCGACGATCCATGCGAATGCTTTATTCCGCGCAATCCGAATATGGTGTCTATCTCAAAGCATGACGTGAATTTCTGGGCGAAGATGCACAAGGCGATTTCGATTATCCAGTTTAAGCTCGAGGGACAGATCATCAAGCGCCATCCCGAGTTCCGTATGGATAACCATTTGATGCTCGACAAGATAGATTACGAAAAGGGCACGATCACGCTCGACGGCAAGACATATAAATTGAAGGACACGAATTTCCCGACTATTGATCCCGCCGATCCGTACAAGCTCACCGACCGCGAGCAGGAATTAATGGAGCTTTTGCGCTCGTCGTTCCTACACTCGGAAAAGCTGCAGAAGCACGTGCGGTTTTTGTATCAGAAGGGCAGCGTTTATTTGGGCATCAACAACAATCTGCTCTATCACGGCTGTATTCCGATGAACGCCGACGGCAGCTTTACCGAGGTGGAGCTCAAGGGCGAGAAGGTCAGCGGAAAAAGTCTTATGGATATGTGCGAGAGGATCGCGCGCGAGGGCTATTTCGCGCGGCGCGGCACTCCGGAGAAGGCTTACGGCGAGGACTTTTTGTGGTTCCTTTGGTGCGGATGCTATTCACCCGTGTACGGCAAAAACAAAATGACCACGTTCGAGCGGTATTTTATCGACGACAAGGACACCTGGACGGAGGTCAAGGATGCGTATTACAAGCTTTCGGAAAAGCCCGAGATATGTGATAAAATTCTGACCGAATTCGGCATCGATCCGAACGATTTCTCTCATATTATAAACGGTCATGTGCCGGTCAAAATCAAAAAGGGCGAAAGCCCGATAAAGGCGGGCGGAAAGCTGCTCGTCATCGACGGCGGGCTGTCGCGCGCTTACCAGGGACAGACGGGGATCGCGGGCTACACGCTGCTGTTTAACTCGCACGGACTTTTGTTAAGCCCGCATGACGCGTTTGAATCTGTCGCGAGCGCGATACGCGACGAAAAGGATATTAAATCGCCGCTCGATATGATTGAGTACGCGCCGAAGCGTTTGCTCGTCGAGGACACCGACACGGGCAAGGCGATTGAAAAAAGAATATCAGCCCTCCACGCGCTCGTTGACGCGTATCGGAGAGGACTTGTAAAATAGGGGTAATAATTGATTACCCGTCGTAGGGGCGGTCATTGGCCGCCCGCCATGGCGGTAGTTGATTGCCCGTCGTAGGGGCGGTCATTGGCCGCCCGCCGCGAAAGCCATTTAATAACTCAGAAAGGAATAAAAAAATGCATTACAGAAACGAACCGCTTGAAATAAAGCTTCCCGCGCCGAACGGCAATTATGAGGTAACGGTCACGATCAAAGCGCACGGCGACACGGTTTTCTCGATACTCTCGCAGAGCCGCCGCTTTATCGTAATGGATGAGCCGATCAGGCGCGGCGAGGAAAAGGAATTTACGTTTGTCGCGAACGTCTGCGACTACCACAGGCGCGACGAAGAACCGACTCATGTTGATGGCGTTGAGGTCTACATACTTTGCGAGGGCGATATTACGGCGACCGCAGCCGCGTCGCCTACTGATGTGCCGACTATTTACATTGCCGGAGATTCAACGGTAACAGATCAAACAGCGGAATATCCGTATGTTCCGTCGGAGACGTACTGCGGCTGGGGACAGATGCTGCCTATGCTTCTGAATACCGGTATCGCGGTGTCAAATCACGCGCAGTCGGGCTCGTCTACCAAGGATTTTCTCGAAATCAACTGGCAGGCGTTCAAGGATAAAATTAAAAAGGGAAATTATTTGATAGTCGAGTTCGGTCATAACGACCAGAAAATCGAGGAGCTTGACGCGTTCGGCGGCTATGCGGATAATCTGCGGTATTTCGTGAATTTCGCGAAGGAGAAGGGCGCTCACGCTATTTTAAATTCCCCTATCAACAGAATAATTTTTCAGCCGGACGGCACGCTTTTGAATCTGCTCGGCGATTACAGAAACGCCGTTAAAGCCGTCGCGGAGGAAACGGGCGTTCCGTTTATAGATTTATGGTCGCGGACTACGGATTATTTTGAAACCGCGGGACCTGTAAAATCGTGGCAGTTCTTCCGCTGCAAGGGCGACGAGCGCGATTACACGCATACAAACGACGTCGGCGGGCACTTGATAGCGCGCTTTGCGGCGCAGGAGATGGCGAAAACGAAGCTTGGACTTGCGGACTGCATAAAGAAGGAGCTTCTCGACGTTGAGCCGATAGTCGCCGATGCGGGCGACATCGAAACGAGCCGCGATGCGTTTGAACATATCAAAAATATCGGACTTGTAAACGTTCCGAAGGCAGCGGATTTGGCTGATTTGGACGCGGATATATGAGATAACGTTATTATGAAAAATCTATTGACCGTAGGGGTTACCCTTGCGGTCGTCCGCAAATACAGCAATCGGGCGACTGCGAGTGTCGCCCCTACAATTTTAACATATTGCATCGTAAGGGCGGTCATTGACCGCCCGTTTTTTTGTTACCATACATTTTTTTATATTTTTCCCGAAAACTTTTAAGAATCAAAAAATCTCAGGGCATTTCCCCTGAGATTTTTGTTATCTTACGTAATCCTTTATAACCTCATACAATCGGTACAGCATAACAGCCGCATCGCCGCGTTTTACGGGTGATTCTCCGGCGAAGCTGCCGTCGGAGCGGGGCGGAATTAAATTCCATGCCGTTACGTAATTTACCACAGCCTCAGCCCATCCGGCTATTTCATCGGTGAACTGCGCATTTACCGGCACGTTCGGCAAGGTTATGTTGTATCCTATTATCACTCTCGCCATAACCGATGCAATCTGATTTTTTGTTATCGGCTCAGCGGCGTGAAATGTATTGTCCGGATAGCCGGAAATTATCCCTTCCTTCTGCGACGATGCCGCAGCCGCATAGAACCAGTCATTCTTTGTAACATCCGCAAACGTCGATTCAGCGGTCAAATCAAGTTTATTCGTCATACGGAGCACAACCGAAGCAAGCTCGGCTCTCGAAATGCTTGAATCCGGCGAGAAGTTGTTATCTCCCGTGCCGCTTATTATTCCCTTCTGCGACAACGCGCCGACCGCATTTCTCATTTCATTCGGTTTCCCTTCCATGTCTGCGAAGCCGCATGTTCCGTTGTCCGCCGTGTCGCTGTATATTACATAAGCATTATCAATCGGCGTTTCCGTCGGAGCAGGCTCAGCCGGCTTCGGCTGTCCTTCTTTAAACAGAAAATCGTAGCTGCGCGATCTCAGCAAATCATCGCCGAGATACATCTCAACTCGCAGATTGTGTTCTCCATAAGGAATTGTGTCAGCCGTAAGATTTAGGTTGTACGGCGGATACATGGAGCTTTCAACCTCGTTATCATCAATGATATATCTTACCGTCAGCCATTCCGCTTTCGGCTCGTACGCGTAAGCGGAAAGCTTTATCTCTCCCTCAAACTCTATTCCGTCATAAACCTCACAGTAGGAAACGGACGAGGGCTGCGTGTAATTCTTTATGTATATCGGATCTGATGTTAAAATCTGCATTGTTTCCAAAAGCATGGGGTTGTTTCCCATGTCATATCTGTAATAATCTCCGCCCGGATAATAATTATTGAACGAAACTATGCATTTAAACTGCGGATACCTTCTGACAATTTCTCCGTAATATCGTCTGAGCTGCTGCATTGCCCACTCGGTAAAATCTTCGCCGTCGGGCGACTCGTATCCCACTCCGCCCTCGGTGATGAACACGGGCTTCTTTATATTGTAATCCTCCATAAATTCCGCGATTACCTTCGCGCGCATTACCGGATTGGCATACGGGCCCATTATAAACCCTACGTTGCTGTCTTCCGGCGCGTATGGGTTGCCTTGGAAATACGGCATAGAATACAGGCTGCATCCTATCCAGTCTATGTACTCGTCCCCCGGATAAAAATCCCGAAGGCGCGTGTCCAGTCCGCCCGTGTCGTTCGGCGCCCAAACCATCGCAATATTCTGCTTTGTGTGAGCGTAATCCGCGACAAACCGGAACGCGTTTATAAACACATCCTCGTCAAGAAAGTTATCGTCAATGTTGAATTCCTTGCCGAAAATCAGAAGCACGTCTTTTCCTCTTGCGGCGAGCCTGTCGATATAATTGTAAATATAGTTCGAATAGTTCCGCAAATCAACGTAACGCTGACTGGCAAAGTTCCAGTTTACCCCGACAAGCTCCGTATGATCGGACAGAATCTCCGCTGTTTCCTCGCGCGGACAATTCTCGTTGCTTATTTCATCCGACAGAGTAAGCCAGTCGTATTCCGTGTTTATAGCATTATCTATGCCGCTGAATTTACAGTTTCCCGGAGTTCCTATGTACACGCCCGAACGCGGCTCAAATTTAGCGCCGTAATAGACACTTTGCTCAGCCGGAGCTTCCGCGTATACCTTAAATTCCCTCTCGCTCAGCAGGCTGCGCATTTTATCCACATTCGGACCTATATACTCGTCCGTCTTTGCAAACACAAGCGCCGCCGGCTGACCTAAAGCAATCACCGCCGCCGTGATCGCGGCGACCATCCTGTTTTTCATATTACGCGTTATCCCCATTATTAATCCTCCTTAAATGGGAATATATCGCCTAAAAATTCCTTTGCTTTATTCTTAACGGAGTTTATGCTTTGGTTTGTCTTCTTTTCCGGTTTGGTTTCGATATCATCTTCAAAACTGTCGTTATCGGACGAATTATATTCCGTTGCACGCTTGGGCTGATACTGCTTTTTTCTCGGAGCCTGCTCGTCGCGGAGCATACGTATATGGCTTGCGCTTACCCTCTGCGTCTGATCTACGGATTTTTCCGGCCGCTTCTTTTCCGCATGTTCTCTCATCACGTTGACCTCCGCCTGACGGCTTTCCCACTTACGGAACGCGTCCTCTTCAAAGCCGTCGTTTACAACAGCTCCGCGGTTTTCTCTCGGCTTACGCTCGGGCATTTTTATTCCTTCCCCGTCCATCGAATAATCTTCGTTGGAGTTTGAAATCTCGTTTTCCATTTCCGAAAAACCGCCTACGTTAGATATGAATTTCTCTTCCACATCGCGGCGCAGCGCTCTTATTTCAGCCGTCACGTGTGTATCCTTTTTCGCCAGCTTATAGAAGCGGTTTCCAACCCAAAACGATACTATGGCGTTTATTATAACGGCCGCCAAAAACCACAAAAATACCGCTCCCATCGACACGCCGCCTTTTTCCTTTGCGGGAGCTTCCTCCTGCGGCGACTGCGGCATCGTTTCGTTACTTCCGGCTGAGTTTACCGGAACTATCGTCGGCGCTTGAACAGACGTGTCCTGCTCCGGATCGCTCTCCTGCGAATTTTCATCCTCCGAACCCGTATCGCTTGAAGCGACGTAGCTTCCGGAACTTGACGCCGCCGCGCGGGCCCTTGTTTCGTCTAAAGCCGAAACTCCGTATGAGTCGTTTTCCTGCTGAGAATTATCGTTTTGCTCAGCGCTTTCAGCCGCTTTCGTGCCGGGCATCGGTCTTGGAGTTGCCGCCGCTGACGCTATAATGCCTGTATATGCGGACATTACTCCGACAGCGCAAATAACTGTCAATACTCTTTTGATAAGGTCTTTCATGTTTAAAATCCTCCTTAGTCTATATCCTTGAATACCGCGCGCATTCTTTTATTTATCGCCATTCTCGATATTCTGCGTTTGCTCGCCGAATATACGCGCATATATGTGAGCATTTTATCGTCATCCCTTCTGCGTTTGCTGTAACCGATTAAAAACCAGTTCCAAAAGCTTTCGGGCATGGTGTCCGCGTTTACTATGATTTCGTGGTAGTGCCCCGGAGAATCAATAATCTCCAAAGCAAGCTTCGGTATTATATAGTCAAAACAGCTGCATTCCGTTCTTCGCATTTCTATGAGCAGCTTGCGTACTCTGCGCGCGGTTTTTTCCGCCTGCGGCTGATTTCCGTATGTGCTCTGCCATCTGTATACGGCGTCAAGAAGCCTCGACAGCAGCAGCGGGGATGTGCTGCCGTTCATATCGCTTATTACGTCGGCGCGTATATCCTTATACTGCTTTCGCTGATACGGAATATACCCCACTTTCAAGAGCATTCTGCGTATCCGTTGGATATCCTCCTGCTGTTCCTTTCTCGTTTTTGTATGCTTTGTTACGCTTACGCCGTATTTGCTCCATTCGCATTCGTCGCGTCTGGCAATATAGCGCAAACACATATCCTTCAGCTTTTCATCCTTAGTTGACGAGTCTATATACGCGACGGTTTCGTTAAGATCGTCCTCGTTCCATCTTTCAGGAGCTTCAAACGGGCGTATGCTTCCGCCGCGAATTATTTCCTCGGCTGCCATTTCGGTAAATACCGATATATCATCTTTACGTTCGCCGAAAAATGCTTTCCATGTTTCATCTCCGGCTTCATGCTTAACGTCCGCGAAAAAGTTCAGGAGCATAAGTTTATTTTTCTTTCCCGCCACATCGAAACCCGCGCGGATCCTTTCCATATAATCCGGCATATGGTTTTTCAGCAGCGCCGCCTGACGCGCCGAATGTCCGCCGGCATTGAATAAATTATCAACATTGTAGCTCTCTCCGGAGCAAAGCTTGTCCATGCACATATCCACGTATACGTCCGTCACGCTCGCCGCCGTTTCCTCGTCAAGCGATTCGCAATTGTCGTACATGACCTTTGAAATTTCAAACTTTACATCTTCCATTCTGGCGTTTTTAATTTCCGCGTATATCTCGCACGCGCGTCTTGCAAACGCCTCGCCGCCGCCGGACTTTTTCAGATTAAGGAGCTTGCCTCCCATACCGGATTTTGTCACGTTTTCATATGTCGAGATCCAGTCGAGAAGCGCCGTTACGGATTGGAAGTTATATGCGGCGTACTCTCTGCGAAGCTCCGGTATTTCAAAGTTGAACAGAGATGATATCTGAACGTTTGAGAAATTCCTGTCGTCCATATCTATATACACGCAGCTTTTTCTGTTTTCAATCGCCTGGGGCGTTATGTTGTTAAGCCCGTTCACCGTTCCGTGCAGAGTTATTTTTCTCTGTTTGTCGGACGGGAGATATATATTGTAGGTCGAAATTCCGATCTCCTCCGACACATCACGCGGAAGCAGCCATTTAAGCGCCAGCAGGAACATATTCGTTCTTTTTTCGCTGTCCGTTGAAATGCATATATTGCTGATGTCGCCCGACGTCATCATGCTTATCGCCCGATTAATCAGGTAAGACATTTCTTTTTTGTGAAGTCCGATAAAGTCAAGCACATCACGCTCAAGCGCCGGATTTTTCTTGAGCTCCGGTTCCGGCAGATAATGCACAAGCTGGCAGTTCATCTCCTCCTCCGTGAGAGCGGTACGGAATGTTTCGCTTCCAAAATACTGTTCCGGGAAGAAATCGCCTTCCACCTCGTCAAACACAAGCGCGTGCGCGAAGAAATTCACAAGCGAATCCTCTTCGTCGTCCTTAAGCCCTTTGAACACGGACTGAACGGCGGCGTATCTTCCGTCGCTTAAACGCAGCGTCCTGAACGCCTTCGGGAGCATATCCTCGGTATTGCCTTCGCCCGTAATGTAGTCCTTTCCGTTTCTGGGCATCTTATAGCTTGCAAACCTGACAAGCTCCTCGATATTCTCCTTTGTTAGTCCCTGTGTGCACGAATATACCCTCAACCCCTCCTGATTGGCAAGCCCCAGCTCACTGTCGGAGAGACTGTTTTTCACATAGGTATATATCATCTGATATGCCTTCATGTGAATACTCCTACCTTCCTTAAATTTCAATATCAACACGCCATATGCGCGATAACATGACTTAATTAATCCGGCTCCTTAATCCAGTTCCTTCAATCCTGTATACAGCTCGTAATATCTTCCCTTCTGCGCGAGCAGCTCCTCATGCGAGCCGCGCTCGATTATAACGCCGTGCTCGAGTACCATAATAGCGTCGGCGTTGCGTATCGTCGATAAGCGGTGCGCGATAACGAAGGTGGTTCTGTTCTCCATAAGAGTGTCCATACCCTTGTTTATGTCGCGCTCAGTGCGCGTATCGACCGAGCTTGTAGCCTCGTCGAGAATAAGTATCGGCGCTTTTGACAAAGCGGCTCTCGCGATATTCAATAGCTGTCTTTGTCCCTGCG
Organism: uncultured Clostridia bacterium; assembly: GCA_947627795.1. Taxonomy (GTDB): domain Bacteria; phylum Bacillota; class Clostridia; order UBA1381; family UBA1381; genus CANQXJ01. The sequence goes on along the minus strand of CANQXJ010000018.1, from coordinate 6,478 downwards.
ACAGATTCGAGCCGTCGCCCTCGAGCACCGTGTCGTAGCCGTCGGGGAGATGCTGTATAAAGCTGTGCGCGTTCGACGTAACGGCGGCGTTTCGTACCTCCGCATCTGTCGCGTCAAGTCTGCCGTAGCGGATATTCTCCATGACAGTGCCCGTAAAAAGGTGCGTGTCCTGGAGCACAACGGCTATATTTTCGCGCAGACTGTCGCGGTTTATGTCAAAAATGTCAATTCCGTCTATCGTTATTTTGCCCTTGTCTATATCGTAGAACCTCGTGATGAGGTTTGTTATCGTGGTTTTGCCCGCGCCGGTGGAGCCGACGAGGGCTATTTTCTGTCCCGGGTGCGCGTAGATCGAAACATCCTTTAAAATCGTCTTGTCGGGGTTGTAGCCGAACGTTATGTCGTCAATTACAACGTCGCCGTGGATATGGTCGAGAACTATGTCGCCCCTATCGCTTTCCGGCTCTCTGTCCATAACGTCGAATACGCGCTCCGCGCCCGCGAGAGCCGACATGACTATCGTGAGCTGCTGCGCAAGCTCGTTAATCGGACGCGAGAACTGGCGCGAGAAGTTTACGAATACCGTAAGTCCGCCTATGTCGAGCGCCGAGAACAGACCCTTTTTGCCAAGCCCGCCGAACTTGCCGAGCCTGCCGAGTATTACGAGTATCGAGCCTACTCCGGCTGTCAATGTGTAGTTGACCTGGCTCATCGCGTTCATGCTCGGACCCATCATACCGCCCGCGAACTGCGCCTTTATCTGCGCGTTTTTGAGGCTGTCGTTGAGCGTTTCGAATTCGTCTATGACTTTATCCTCGTGGCAGAAAACTTTTACAACTTTTTGTCCCGTTACGATCTCCTCTATGTAAGCGTTGACCTTGCCAAGCTCCGCCTGCTGGCGCGAGAAGCGTTTTCTTGAGCGCGAGGCGATCGTCGTTCCTATCTTCGCCATTATCGGCGCGACCACGATCGTTACTATGCTCAGCCAGAAATTCGTGTAGAACATAAGTATCAGCGTGCCGATGAGACTCACTATACCCTGGAAAATCTGCACGAGGGTGGAGTTGAGCATTTCGCCGATAGTGTCCACGTCGTTTGTGAAGCGGCTCATTATGTCGCCGGTGTTATTCGTATCGAAGAAGCGTACCGGCAGATCCTGAAGTTTTTCAAACAGGTCGCCGCGTAATTTCAGCAGCGCCCTCTGCGACACGCCTATCATAATGCGCGCCTGGAAAAATGCCGCAAGAACTCCCGCCGCGTAGATGCTTGCCATTTTGACAAGATTTATCGCGAGCGTCGAAATTCTCTCCGCCGCGCTTACGTCCGCGACAAGGTTGTTTATTATCGGGCGCAGCATATACGAGCCGGCTAAATTTGTCATAGAGCTTACGAGCACGCATACGAACGCGAGTCCGATTTTTACCTTATCCTCGTTCAGATACGACATAAGCCGCTTTATCGTAGCTTTTGTGTTCTTCGGTTTGCGCGTGTCCGCGCTTTTTGCATTCATCGGAGGCATTACGCAGTCACCTCCTCGTCAACCTGCGAGTAGTAGATGTCGCGGTATTCGTCATTTGTCTTTATAAGTTCGTCGTGAGTGCCGTAGCCCGTCACCTTGCCCTCGCTCAGAACAAGAATTTTATCCGCGTCCATGATGGACGAAATTCTCTGAGCGATTATAATTTTTGTCGTGTCCTTTAAAGTGGTCGCGAAGGCGTGTCTTATCTTCGCCTCCGTAGCGGTATCTACCGCGCTGGTGCTGTCGTCGAGAATGAGTATCTTCGGCTTTTTAAGAAGCGCGCGCGCGATACACAATCTCTGCTTCTGACCGCCCGAAACGTTCACGCCGCCCTGACCCAGCTCCGTGTTGTAGCCGTCGGTAAACGACTTAACAAAATCGTCAGCCTGCGCGTTGTCAGCCGCTTCCTCGATTTCCTCTTTTGTAGCGTTCTCGTCGCCCCATCTGAGGTTATCCTCGATCGTGCCCGAGAAAAGCACGTTTTTCTGCAGAACCATACCCACGCCGTCGCGCAGATGGCGTATGCTGTAGTCCTTGACGTTCACTCCGTCAACGAGCACCTCTCCGCGCGTAACGTCGTAAAGACGCGGAATAAGCTGCACGAGCGACGTTTTTCCCGAGCCTGTCGCGCCGATTATGCCAACGGTTTCGCCCGGATTTATCTTGAAATTGATATTGTCCAAAATATTTGTTTTGCGGCTTTCATAATATTTGAAGCACACGTTTCTGAACTCTACCTCACCGCGCTCAACGGTGAGATCCTTTTTGCTTGAATTGTCGTCCGTAAGGTCAACAACGGTGTTCAGCACTTCCTTGATACGCTTCGACGAAGCCGCCGCTCTCGAGCTTTGCAAAAACAGCATCGAAACCATCATAAGCGACATGAGTATCTGCACGATATATGTCGTGAACGCGGTAAGATTTCCCACGTCCATGCCGCCCGCTACAACGAGATTACCGCCGTTCCAGACGGTCATAATCATCGTGATATTCATCGCGAGCGTCATGACCGGCATGGTGCAGATAACGATTTTCATCGCGTTTAGCGTCGAATCCTTCAAGTCCGTGTTTGCCCTGCGGAACTTATCTATTTCGAATTTTTCTCTCACGAACGATTTTATAACTCTTACGTTCGTGATATTTTCCTGTATCCCCGAGTTAAGTCCGTCGAGCTTTTTCTGCACGACGTTAAAACGCGGGTACGCGTTGTACATAAGAAGTCCTATTGTAAGTCCCAAAAGTGGTATTACGATAATGAGTATCGCCGCGAGGCTCCTGTTGAGCCTGAGCGCCATGATTATACCGCCTATCAGCATTCCCGGCGAGCGCATCGCCATGATAAGGAACATACGCGTTATATTCTGGATTTGAGTAATATCGTTGGTAAGGCGTGTTACGAGCGAACCGGTTGAGAACTTGTCGATATTTTTGAACGAAAAGCTCTGAACCTTTTTAAATACATCCTTTCTTATATCCGCGCTGAAAGCTACAGACGCGGTCACGGACAGATAATGTCCTCCCAATCCCCCGATTATCATCACGCATATACAGCCGAACATTATCGCCATACGCGAAATCACGTACGGTATGTTGTTGTTCGCGATGCCCACGTCGATCATCGTTGCCATAATTGTCGGCAGAACGATTTCTCCGGCAACCTCGCTGAGCATCAGCAGAGGACCAAAGATGAAGTAGAGCAGGTGCGGCCGTATGTACTTCCAATATTGTCTCAAAATGCTATCCTTCTCTCTTTTAATTGAATTGAATTGATTTGATTTGTAAATTATGATTTAGCGGTATAAGCCTCCCTTGTCAAAGGGAGGGGGACCGCGTAGCGGTGGAGGGATTCATTTTTTTTAAGTTAGCGAAGGAATCCCCCAGTCAGCTCCGCTGACAGCCCCCTTTGACAAGGGGGCCTTTCACGCATAAATCATAATTTATTCTCCCTTTTTCCTATCCAACGCCGCCTTAATAAACGACGCGAACAATACATGCGCATGGTTCGGGCGCGACTTAAATTCCGGATGGAACTGTACGCCAATATACCACGGATGATCCGGCAATTCCACCATCTCGACAAGCCTGTCGTCGGGCGACTGTCCCGAAATTACCATGCCGCTTTCCGTAATCTCGTTTCTGTACTCGTTGTTAAACTCGTAGCGGTGGCGGTGACGCTCGTAAATCAGGTCACTGTTGTAAATCTCGCGCGACAGGCTGCCCTCGGTGAGCTTGCACGGGTACAAACCTAAACGCATAGTACCGCCCAAATCCTCCACATCCTTCTGCTCCGGCATCAAATCTATTACCGGATGCGTCGTGTCGGGGTTAAGCTCGGACGAGTTTGCGTCCGTGTAGCCGAGCACGTGTCTCGCGAATTCGATAACGGCGATCTGCATACCCAAGCATATTCCGAAATACGGCACTTTATGCTCCCTCGCGTACTGCGCCGCTATGATTTTACCCTCGATTCCTCTGTCGCCGAAGCCGCCGGGGACGAGTATTCCGTCGGAACAGCCTAAAATCTCATCCGCGTTTTCGGCTGTCAGCTCCTCACTGTCAACCCAGTTTATATTGACATTTGAATAATTCTCGATTCCGCCGTGCTTTAGCGACTCAACTATACTTATATACGCGTCGTGCAGCGAAATATACTTACCAACGAGTGAAATTGTTACCTCATCCTTCTCGCCCTGCATCAAGTCCTTCACGACCGAAACCATCTTGCGCCACTCGTCAAGCTTCGGCTCTCTGTCCTCCAAGCCGAGGCGCTTGCACACGATCCTCGCAAGCCCTTCCTCCTCGAGCGCGAGCGGCACTTCGTAGAGAGTGTCCAAATCAAGGTTTTGTATTACGCAGTCCTCCGAAACGTTGCAGAACAGCGCGATTTTTCCTCTCAGTCCGTCCTCAAGCGGCTTTTCGGTTCTGAGCACTATAACGTCCGGCTGGATGCCGAGACTCAGAAGCTCTTTAACGCTGTGCTGCGTCGGCTTCGTTTTCTGCTCGCCTGACGTCGAGATGTACGGCACGAGTGTGAGATGTATGTACATGCAGTTTTCCTTGCCGACCTCGGTCGCGACTTGTCGGATCGACTCCAAAAACGGCGTTGATTCGATGTCGCCGACCGTGCCGCCGATTTCGGTTATGACTATATCGGTCTGCTGATTTTTCGCGACGCGGTAAACGCGCGATTTTATCTCGTTTGTTATGTGCGGTATCACCTGCACGGTTTTGCCCTCGTAATCGCCGCGGCGCTCCTTCGTGATTACCGACCAGTAAATTTTGCCGGTGGTAACATTTGAATTGACGCTTAAATTTTCGTCTATAAATCTCTCGTAATGCCCCAAATCAAGGTCGGTTTCCGCGCCGTCGTCGGTTACAAAAACCTCGCCGTGCTGATACGGGCTCATTGTGCCCGGATCCATATTGATGTACGGATCAAACTTCTGCATCGTGACCTTGTAGCCGCGCGCCTTTAAAAGCCTGCCGAGCGACGCAGCGGTGATGCCCTTTCCCAAACCGGAAACAACTCCGCCTGTTACAAAAATATACTTAGTAGCCATTATTTCCCTCCCTTGTCCTTGTGTCTGATTACAAATTTTTCTATTCGTTTAAGCGCCTCCTGAATGTTTTCAATGGAGTACGCGTATGAGCACCTTATAAATCCCTCGCCGCTCTCGCCGAACGCCGTGCCCGGGACTACCGCGACGTGCTCCTCTTCGAGAAGTTTTTGACAGAATTCCTCCGAGGTCATTCCCGTCGATTTTATGCTCGGGAACACGTAGAACGCGCCCAAAGGCTCGAAGCAGGAAAGCCCCATTTCGCGGAATCCGTCCACGATGTAGCGGCGGCGGTAGTTGTACTCGCTGCACATCTTTTTTATTTCATCGTCGCATGTCTTTAGCGCCTCGATAGCCGCGAACTGGCTCGTTGTCGGCGACGACATTATGCCGTATTGATGCACCTTCGTCATCAGCTTTATCAGCTTCTTCGGTCCGAGCGCGTAGCCGAGACGCCAGCCCGTCATCGCGTACGCCTTCGAGAAGCCGTTTACGACAACCGTGCGTTCCCACATGCCGTCTATCTTCGAAAACGGCGTATGACCCTCGTCGCCGTAGCGCAGCTCGCCGTAGATTTCGTCGGACAGAACGAGTATGTCCGTGCCCTTCAAAACCTCCGCGATTGCCTCCAAATCGGCTTTTGACATTACTCCGCCCGTCGGGTTGTTCGGGTACGGCAAAATCAGAAGCTTCGTTTTATCCGTGATTTTCGCTTTAAGCTGCTCCGGCAAAAGACGGAAATTGTCCTCCTCCTTCGTTTCAATCGAAACCGGAACGCCGCCCGCCATTATCGTGCACGGTTTATAGCACACGAAGCACGGCTCGGGGATAAGCACCTCGTCGCCCTCGTTTACGACGCAGCGAATCATCAAATCGATCGCCTCGCTGCCGCCGACCGTGACAAGCACGTTGTCCTTCGCGTCGTAGTCCAAATCGTAATGACGCTTATAGTAATTGCAGATTTCCTGCCGAAGCGAAAGAAGTCCCGCGTTTGCCGTGTAGTACGTCTGACCGCATTCGAGCGAGTATATGCCCGCCTCGCGGATAGTCCACGGAGTTACAAAGTCCGGCTCGCCAACGCCGAGCGAGATCGTGTCCTCCATTTCAGCCGCCATGTCGAAAAAGCGGCGTATGCCCGACGGCGGCAGACTGTTCACCACCGGCGAAACAAGCTTTTCGTAATCTATCATAATGTAATCACCTGTCTTGTATCCTTTTCGTCGTCCTCAAATACAATGCCTTCCTCTTTATATTTTTTCAGCACAAAGTGCGTCGCCGTGGACATTATCGACTCCATCGGAGCAAGCTTCTGCGCCACGAACAGTGCGACCTCGCGCATGGTTTTTCCCTCTATCATAACCGCCAAATCGTACGCGCCCGACATCAGGAACAGCGATTTCAC
>CANQXJ010000017.1 GCA_947627795.1 uncultured Clostridia bacterium | reverse complement strand
AACTCGCCCATGAGGTGCTTTTCGCCCGTAGCCGGATCGCGCGTGAACGCAACGCCCGTACCGCAGTCGTCGCCCATGTTGCCGAACGCCATCATCTGAACGTTTACGGCAGTACCCCATGAATAAGGAATGTCGTTATCGCGTCTGTAAACGTTAGCTCTGGGGTTGTCCCATGAACGGAATACAGCCTTGATAGCGCCCATTAACTGCTCCTTCGGATCTGTCGGGAAGTCCTCTCCGATAACCTTCTTGTACTCCGCCTTGAACTGTGAAGCAAGCTCTTTGAGGTCGTCAGCCGTAAGCTCAACGTCCTGCTTAACGCCCTTCTCAGCCTTCATCTTGTCGATAAGCTCCTCGAAGTACTTCTTGCCGACCTCCATAACAACGTCGGAGTACATCTGGATAAATCTTCTGTAGCAGTCCCAAGCCCAGCGGGGGTTCTGCGAAGCCTTAGCCATGTAGTCGACAACAGTCTCGTTGATACCGAGGTTCAAAATTGTGTCCATCATGCCCGGCATTGACGCTCTCGCGCCCGAGCGAACGGAAACGAGCAGCGGATTTTCGGGATCGCCGAACTTTTTGCCCGTGATTTCCTCCATTTTAACGATATACTCGTTGATCTGCGCCTGAATTTCGTCATTGATCTGTCTGCCGTCCTCGTAATACTGAGTACAAGCTTCGGTTGAAATTGTGAAGCCCTGCGGAACAGGCAGTCCGAGATTGGTCATCTCAGCGAGGTTAGCGCCCTTACCGCCGAGAAGCTCTCTCATGTTTGCGTTACCTTCTGTAAAAAGGTACACGTATTTCTTAGCCATTGGAATCTCCTCCTAATAATAATTATTAATAAATACTCGGCGCATTGCATACGCGCCTCATTTTACTTGATAATATTATAACAGTTAATTTGTAAATTGTCTATATCAAAATTGTAATTTTTCTGTAATTTTTTTAAAATTTTCCTCTCTCTCGTCACGGTGGGAGCAAGGAAGCAAAAACGAAGCCGTTTTCAACAAACGCTGTATTATAAAAGACACAGCCGCGGAGGGCTGTGCCTTTATATATGAATGTAAATTGTTTACTCCTTAATATTTGTAACCGCGTCCATAAGAGGTATGTTATTGCCGTCCCAAAGCATGAATTTGTAATTATCCGATTCGGGAATACCGGCGGTAATGGTAATTGTATCCCCCTCGAGCGCAGATTTCACGCCTCGCGTCAAGCCGGTAAACCTGCCGTCCGCGTCATATTCGGCAACATACAGCTCCACCTCGTTAAGCTCCTCCGCGCGTGACGAATCAACCACGGTGACGGGGAATGCAACAGTGTTTGTTTCCGAATTAACTACCGGCTGAACTTTCTCAACCTCAAGCGGGATAATCGGCATAGGTGTAATCGCAGGTTTCTCCTCACTATCATCAATAGTATAAGGATTATCATTTGTACCACTTCCAGAGATAGTTATTGCACTTTCGTTTAAATACAAAGCGGGACGAACTCCAATATCACCATAATAAGCACTGCTATTATATACATATCCGGACGGAATGACATATCTGACATAACAATGAGAATCATTTACGCTTGATGAACGAAGCCAATAAGGCCACTTTTGTCCGCTTGTTAAGCTATCTGTTTTATATTCGCTGTTTGCTGCACATTGCTCTGTAGGTTCTCCTATATAATAATATTCCGCGCCTAAAACATTTCTGTTGTCATAGATAGCATTTAGCTGTTTTACATCAATCAAAAAAATCTTATCCGTTACATATTCCGCATACGCCGTATCATAGTTCGTCACAGCGTCCGGTATATTATTATCATATATATGGTTTTCGGTTCCCGTCACTGCCATACCGACATTTATTTCAGGATACAACAGAATGGATTTTTGCGTTACTTCTTTTATGGCATTAACTTCGCTTTGCGTAAAATTGGTTAAGAATCCGGGTTCTTGATCATAATCATTATATCCGCCCTTTACATGATCTTCGTCCGGAGGATTTCCGCACAACCATTCTATCTCTCCTGAATCTGCATTTGAATTAAGCCATGAACGTATATTGCTGTCCGCCCAGTATTCGGAACCTCGTAATCGTCTATCCTCGTTCCTGCTGTGAGATCCTGTTTCACTATTTTCACTCGTAATAGCATCAAAAGGTTTTAAACAAATTATTTTATCTGACAGCATAAGCGGACCATTTTCATCAATATCCACACATCGCCACAATATAGGCGCACCATAATATGTCCCCATCTGCACATAATCACCTATATTAACACTCGCTGCCGACCGTACAGTAAATATCGGCATTAATGCGGTCAGCGTTGTCACAGCAACCGCTAAGCTAAAAAAACGTTTCTTCATAATCAGTCCTCCTGTAATTTAAAATAACATGAATGTAACTTTTCCCACCCATCAAAAAATGCGTGGCACATACCCGCACCACGCATAAAAACGCGGCTTGGATTAATGCTACCACACATTTTCTTTAACAAATGACGTACTTAGATTAAAGCGTCTTATTAAAAGCCTGCATTTTTACAAACGCAAACTTTAATCCAAAATACATCAAAAACAGCATACCCCGAAAGAATACACTAAATACGCTATTAAAGAAAACATGTGGTATGTATATTATACCACATCAACCGGATTTTGCAATATGTTTTTTAAAAATATATTTCACCTCATAATTTACCTCCTTTCCCCGCATTTTCTTCTTTACTTTTCCTGACTATTGTGATATAGTATAAACGCTACGAATCTTTGTTTTTAATATATGTATGTATACGTGCTTATCCGGACGCATACCCTAAAAAGGCGGACTGCGCTTGTTAAAAAAGCGCACGCTTTGATTGTGTTCCTGCTGATTTAGGGACGTCAGAAACGGATAACACACAAAGATGCGTAGCAACATTTTGAAATCAAAGCTGCGTTTTTTGTGCGCGGCTTTGAAAAACGCCGCGCACTTTTTATATGAAGCAATGAAACTCGAAAGGTGTATACGGCTTTATAAGCCGCACGCGCCTTTTCTTTGTTATTAACGGGAAAAGGAGGTGTTATGAATGGAAAATTACAAGGAAATGTACTTAAAACTGTTTGACGCGGTTTCAGACGCAATAGAAACGCTGCAGACGGCGCAGAAGGAAGTAGAGCAGATGCTTGTCGCGGACGGGGACGAAGATAAGTAAGATAATAAAAACACACAAGATAAGCAAAGACACAGCCGCGGCGGCAAGCCTGATGAACGGGGGTAGGCGAGTACATTTCAAAAACCTCGGCAATCGGCGCGTCCGCGCTTTGTCATATATCCAAAATTGCCGTTTTGAGCTTATCCCCCTCGATTTCCACAACCGCATATGTACGCGTGAACAGCGCGCTGCCCGGATTTAACAGCGTCATTTTTCCGACATATCCCGTGTACGGCTCGTGCGTGTGACCGAATACCACCAAATCGGCGTTCACATCTTCGCCGCGGTTCGCAAGCGTTGTATAGTGAAACTCGTACTTCACCCGCTGCTCGTGTCCGTGCGTGAGATATATCCTCTTGCCCGCTATCGGAATAAGCATGGAAGCCGGAGCGCGCGTAAAGAAATCATTGTTGCCCTTCACATAGTAAATTTTAAGCGACGGAAACGCCGCCTCAAGCCCTTCAGCGTCGCGCACACAGTCTCCCGCGTGGAGAACCGCGCTCACCGAGGGCGTTCTTTTTATTATGTCGATACATCCGTCAATATTACCGTGTGTATCCGAAAAAACCAGTATTCTTTTCATAAAATCCTCCGCTGAAACCGGTGTGAAATATTGCCGTATACAGTATATCATACGGAAAGCGCATTGTCAAAATATTGTTATTGTTTTTTTATGTCGAAAAATTTTTTCCGTTCGACAATAAAAAATGACAAATTTTTCCTTTGGTTGGTGATATAATAGGCTATGCGTATCAACAGGGGAGGAATTGAAAATGAGTGAGCCAAATGTAGTTATCGAGCCGAAAAACAGTGCGGAGGCATTGCGTGCACCGAAAATCGGGGATATTCCGCTGAGCGCGCTTTTGTTTTTGGCGAGCCGCGCGTCGGTTTTCGGCACGTTTCCTTTTGGGGCGGCAATGTTCGCGGCGTGCTTCGACAAAAGCGCGGCGTATCTCGGAGTGGCGGTGGTCTGCCTCGGGCTTGCCACCTCAGGAGCGGGAACAGGCGTGATAAAGTATCTGATCGCCGTGCTGCTTTTTTGGATTTTTACGCGGGTAAAAACACCCGCCCGCATAAACCGCAGGATTTTGGAATCCATAGCGTGCGGAGCATCGGTGCTCATCGGCGGCGCGGCTGTAATGGCGTATAACTATATAGGTATGTACGAAATGATGATTCTTTTTATGGAGTCGCTTATTTCGTCAATTATGTACATAATTTTTCTGAAAGCGCGAAGGCTCGTCGCCAACAGAAAAAAGCGCGCTCAGGCGGCGCAGGACGAAATAATATCCGTCGCGGTTGCTTTGGGAGTATTCATAACGGGAATGCGCGGAATAGCGCTCCCGTACGGAATAGACATAGCCGACATTTTCGCGGCGTACGCGGTAATGTGCATGGCTCTCCACGGCGGTCTTGCCGCCGCCGGAAGCGGCGGACTCTGCATCGGGTTTATGTCGGCGATGGCTGACAGTAACGCGATGATCATGATGGGCGTTTACGGGCTTAACGCGCTTTTCGGAAGCCTGTTAAAATCATTCGGTCGTTTCGGCGCCGCGCTCGGATTTCTCGGCGGCACGGCGATATCGCTTCTTTACGCGCGCGGAACGGACGCGCTTTCCCTTACAATATATGAAGCGTTGATCGCGGTTATTCTTTTCATCGCCACGCCGCGCCGCGTTCACGGTCGGATAGGCGCGTTTTTCTCGAAATCTCTGCAAATTGAATCGGTAAATACAGAGGAGAGGATAAAGGAATATTTGTCAATGCGGCTCGAGCGCTCGTCAAACGCGTTCCGCAGTCTTGAGGAATGCTTCTGCGCCGCGTCGGACAAGCGCCTGAAAATGTACGGCAAAGAGGCGAATGCGATATTTGACGAGCTTGCGCGGCGCGTTTGCGCGAATTGTTCCATGGCGCAAAAATGCTGGCAGTCGGATTTTACGAAAACCTACAGGAGCGTAATGGCAATGCTTGACGCGATAGAAAACGACGGCGGCATTTCCGCTGCGTCCGCGCCGCAGTCGTTTCGGGAACGGTGTATTCATAAGGAGCTTTTCGTGCTTGAATTCAGCCACGTTTACGAGCTGTACAAAAAGAATATGGTTCGCACCGGCGAAGCCGTAATGGGACGCGACCTCGCGGCGCGGCAGTACAGGGAGATGTCGGAGCTTATGGATACAATGTCGCGCGAAATAAGCGAGGGCTTCGTTTTTCGCGAGGATATGGAGGAAACCGCCGTAAACGAGCTGGACAAGCACGGCATAACGCCGCGGGAAATAAGCGTAATCGAAGGCGGCAAGGGACGATTGGAAATATATCTCAGCGTCAGCCTCGGCACGAACGCCGAGCAAGTGGCGGATATACTGACTATGGCTTTGGAAACACCGATAGGCTACGAAAACGTGGCGCAGAGCGGTTTATTAAAATTTGCGTCCAAGCCGCGCTACACCGTCGACATAGGCACGCGCCAGCTTTCGCGCGACGACAGCGAGATTTCCGGCGACAGTATGACCGTGTTCACCACCGACGATTACAAGCTGTATGCGATTTTGTCAGACGGCATGGGCAGCGGCAGAGAAGCGCTTGTTGAAAGCCACATAACACTCAGGCTGCTGCGCGAATTTTTACAGTCGGGGTTCGGAATACGCACAGCAATAAACATAATAAATTCCGCGCTGTGCCTGAAGCTCGATAACGAGCGCTTTTCGACCGTGGATTTGCTCTGTATTGACCTCATGACCGGCATCGCGGACTTTTACAAGATAGGCGGCGCGGAGAGCTACATTTACGCAGGCGACAGCGTTGAAACGGTATTTTCCGTTTCGCTGCCGGTGGGAATGCTTCCGGACGTTAAAATTCAAGGACAGATGAAAAAGCTCGGCGACGGCGATATTGTTATAATGCTTTCCGACGGGATAACGGAAGCGGGATACGGGAGAGTCAGGACGGAGTGGATAAAGAAAAAGATAAAGATGCCGTACGACACAATGGACGCGCTCGCGGACGACATAATAACGGCGGCGGTTCAAAAAAGCCACAACGAAGTTGCGGACGATATGTCCGTAGCGGCGATAAGATTGGTGGAGAGCGTGTAAATTATGAAAATTTTTCCACTAATATTCCGCTTCCTCTCCGCGCATACTATCCATGTAAGATTACAGCGGAAATTTCCGCGGAATATTGGAGGTAGCTATTATGGATAAGTGCTGTGATGACGCTAACAAAAGCATTCAGTGCACCGTAACGCAGTGCGCTAATCACTGCCAAAAAGAGGACTATTGCTCTCTTTCGGCTATTCAGGTGGGAACTCACGAGTCAAATCCCACAATGGTTGAATGCACGGACTGTAACTCGTTTGTGCTGAAAAAGTAAAAAACCAAAAAAATCAGATCATTTCAGAACCGACAAAAGGGACTGTAAAAGTCCCGCAAAAAATCGAGGGAGCATTTCCTCGATTTTTTATATGAAAAAAGCCGAACTCATAGAGATATTCACTCCCAAAATCGTCTGACTGTCGGGGGTATATCACACCTTTGTTTTTTACGCTTTTGCCCGTCGTCTATATTTGCTAATCATCCGGATTAACGTGTTCTAATACAATGGCACGAAATGTATTATTTTTGGCATAAAATGTTCTTGAAGCTCAGCGCCTTTTTATGATATAATAAAATAGAGATTAATATGGTTTCAGAGAGGTGTAATTGAATGACAAATGAAAAAACATTAGGTAATAACAGAATAATACGGCGCTCCGTAACAAGGATGTTTCCGTCGTGTTTTTTGAGGATTCTTACCATAAACTTTTTAAGTATGGTCGACGCGATGCTCGCGGGATTTTTCTTCACTCCCACGCATATAGCGGCGATAGGAGTTGTAGCGCCCGTTACCATAATAGCGGCGGCGCTTATGAACGCCATAGGCGCGGGCGTTGAGCTTGGAATGAGCGTGGCAATAGGCGCGGAAGATAACGACAAGGCGAACAGAATGTACTCGCTCGGCATGATTGCCGCAATAGTTCTGTGCGCGCTGTTTGTAGTCGGATCGGAGGTGTTCGCGCACACTATAGTTCGTCTCTGCGGCGCAAGCGAAGCTGAGGTTGAGGCTATCGCGGCGGTGTATCTGAGATTTGTCGCTCCGTATTTTCTGTTCCTCGGAATAAAGTTCGTGTTCACGTCTGTCCTGAGCGTATACGGTTATCAGGCTGAGGTGACGCTGTCAACGGTCGTCGAGCTTGTTCTGAATTTGGTAATGTCTGTGATACTCGCAAAATTCACAGACTTCGGCGTCGCGGCGCTTGCCATGGGCTCGTGGGTAGCGACATTTATGAGTATGTTCTGCTGTATCGCGTCAATGAAGCGCAGGAAACTGCCTATAATGATTAAATTTTACCGCTTTAAGCTTTCCGACGCGGCAAATCTGTTCAAATACGGTTTCCCGACCTCGGCGGATAAATTTGCCGAAGGTCTTGCCGACAGTGTAATAAACAATATATTAGCGGCGGCTCTCGGCACTGCGGGACTCGCTGTGTACTCCGTTGTAAACAGCATACAGTATCTTATTCTCACCGCGTCCGACGGAATGCGCGCGGCTCTGTGTCCGATGATGGGAATATTTTCCGGCGCGCGCGATAAAAACGGAGTTAAGAGAACACTTGCGGAGGGGCTGAAAATTACATATATTTTCGCGATAGCATGGCTTGCGGTTATTCTGATTATGCTCAATCCCCTGATAAGCGTTTACATGAACGGCAGCGAAGCGCAGGGAATGGAGAGCATCATACGCACAGGCGTGTATATTATTTCGGCGTTTACGCCGTTTATGCTCGTGGTATATGTTATAGTAGGATTCTACGAAGCGATAGACAAACCATTGCTGTCAATAGCGTTCGCGGCGGTGCCGGACTCGCTCATAATGCCGATTTTGATGTTTCTGCTCGTTCCGGCTTTGGGATATAACGGCGTGTGGCTCGCGTACGGAAGCTGCGAAACGGTATTTCTTATAATTTTCGCTTTGCTGTTCGTTTTGAAAAAACGCACCCTGAAGCCCTCAATCGACGATATGCTCTTCCTCGACGAGAGCATACGCGACAATGTGCCGATGAAGGATATCAGCATACGATACAGCAATACGGATATAAGCGGATTATCGGCTGAGATCCAGCGCTTCCTGAAAAACAACGGCGCGGCGGCGCGAACGGCGTATATGAGCGCGCTCTGCCTTGAGGAGCTGGCGGCGGATTTTATCGCTCATTCGCAGATTACGAATGAGAAGATTAACGAGAACCGAGAGCTTATGGATATAAAGCTGTTCTCCGATGAAAATACGTTTCGTATAATAATCCGCAACACGGCCAAAAAATATAACCCGCTCGATTTCAAATACGATCCCGAGGACTTTTCAAAAATAGGCGTACATATGGCGCGGAAGGTAGCCGAGGAGATCAAATATAATTACGTATACAAAATGAATATTATCACGATAGATATGAAAAAGTAAATATTTGAATTTAACTTGCGGATATGGTATATTAATCGCTTTATTGCGGATTAAATAAAATTAAGTGTATAAAGACAAGGAGGATAAACATTATGAAACACTTCAAGAAGCTTTTATCATGCGTTCTTGCGGCGGCAATGACCGTATCGCTTTTGCCTGCGGTATCGTTTGCCGCGCCGGCGGTGAGTCCGTTTATCGCCGGACTGTCTTCTGAGTACGAAGGCGGTATCGGCGAAATTCACTGGGGCGATACCGATTGGGGCGCGTTTAAGGACGTGGACTTCACGGACGCGGAAAGCAAAACAGCTGACGAATTGGCGGCTTTGTTTGACGAAAATAAATTCAATGTCATAAAGACCGACAGCATTTTAAGCTTTGAGTCCGACGAGGGAGCGTTTTACACCGATGCGGAGTCTGACGTCGATTTGGAGGACTTGGATTACGGCGTTGGTGAGATCACATTCCCCGAGGGCGACACGGTCATAATCTCGTCGGCGAAGAAGACGTTTGACCTTATCGGCGAAACGACGTTCAACATTCCCGACGGCTCGTCTGTAATGGTTATAAGCGCGTATAAGGCGGAGACGGAGGGAGAGGACTCGTACCCCACGGTTATCGACAGCGATACCACATTAAACATAAACACGAACGAAACAGGTAATTTGGCTGTTGCCGCCTTTAACAGCGGTACGCTCAGCAGCTGCGGAATATACGCGGGAAATCTGAACGTTTACGGCACGGGAGTAGTCGCATCATACGGCGGCAGGGCTCAGGTTCAGTCCACCGGTGCAGACGCGGATTACTCGATCAGCGTAAAAGGCGCTTCGCTTGTCGGTGTGGGCGCGGCGGGTGACGGAGGCAGCGTCGGCATAATGGTGGAGGACAGGCAGAAAGCGGACGGCACCTTCGGCTCGGGAACCGTATCGGCGACGGACGACGCCGTTATCATAGGCGCGGGCGGTATCGGTACGAACTACACCTACGGAATATATACTTCAAACATCGAGGCGCGCAATAAATCCTCGATCTACGCGTGCGGCGCGAAAGTAGACGGCACGGAGGACAACGTTCCCTCGGTAGGTCTTATGCTCGGTATAACGGACGAAAGAACAAGAACTGTCACAGCCGACAATGAAAGTAATATATTCGCGTGCGGCAGAGGCGAAGGCAGCGTCGGAATAGGTGAACTTTACTTCTCCTATGAGGAAAACCGGGACGCGGAATTCGGCGGAGTAAGAATTGTGATTGACGACAGCGTGAACGAAAATCCCAACTCAAATGTTACGGCGTACGGCGATACGGCGGCTTATATGCAAAGCAGCGACGACAGCACGGGTACTGTGGACAAGTCTAAATTCAAAGCGCCTGCGGGAAGCGTCACGGTACTCGGCAGCGAAGATGCAGACAGAGGCTTCACGAACATTGTCGAATTTAACACCGAGAAACATACATATACATACAATAACAGCAGCGCAGCATACATCAATTTCACGAAGGGTGAAACAGCTGATTATTCGCTTTACTACAATACAGCCGACAGCTCGTTCTATAAGCACTATGACAGCGAAACGGGCGAGTATACGGAAAAGCTTGACAATGTCGCGGGCGCGGCGGGCGACGGCGAAAACCTTACGCTCACAAGCGATTTTGAGTTTTACACCTCGGCTGATTTGGGACTTGTTCTGCCGGAGTATACGTATATTAACGTTAATGAGGGAGAGCAGCCGACAATAATCGCGGGAAGTCTCACGGACAGTGAGTTTACTGCGGGAATTTACTCGATGAAGGGATGTGTTTTAAGAATACACAGCGACAGCAACGTCGGCGCGCTTCACGTGTCCGGCGGATACGGAAACAATAAGGACAGCTTTGGTATATACAGCGACCGCAGTGTGAATGTATCGGGAAACGGCATATTGGAGTCTGTCGGCGGCTGTGTGAACGTGTCCGACGGCTTTCACCAAAGCATAGGCATTTACGGACGACGCGCAATTATGGTGTCCGACGCCTTGGTATTCGCCGACGGCGGACGTATTTACGCGGATAACGAGGGAGCCGACGGAGAGTCCATCGGTATGCTCAGCGGCGCTCTCTACGAAAGCGAGGTAAGCCCTGATGTGAGTGACGGCATAGGAATTTACGGCGACGCATATGTATCGGCGTCCGCGACCGGCGGAAGCGGAAACGCGGACTCCTTCGGCTGTATTACGTCACATCTGCTTATGAGCGACAATTCGGAATTGGTGCTCAACACGTATGGGGAGTCGGTGAACGCAATAGGTCTCGGAATAGAGCTTAACAGTAACAGCGGAATAGACCTGTTTGACAGCGCCTCGTTAAGAGGAAAAGCGTCGGGCGGCGATATATCGTACGGTCTGAGCGAGATCGTGTTTGACAGCGAGGAATTTGACGGCACAAAGCGTATCGCGGTCAATATATATAATGACGGCAGTATGGAGTTTGAAGGCGACACGCTGGGTGTGTGCGCGGCAAGACGAATGTTCGGCAATATAGACGTGACGGACGGAGAAAACAATACGCTTACGCACGACGGCGACTATATGGGTTACGTAAATTCCGAGGGCAAGCCGGCGCAAAGGGCGGTAATAAAAGCCCGTCCCGCGGCGGATTACGCGATATACTACAGCGCGGACACAGGCTTCCGTAAAAACAACGAAGAGGGTGAGCCTCTTACCGAGCTTCCCGAGGGAATGAGCGCGGAGGGGAACACTATCACACTTAGAGACACGGAGTTCCACACAACAAAAAGCTGCGCACTCATCGCGGACGGCGGCGTGACGCTGAATATTCCCAAAAACAGCTCGGCGGCAATATCGGCAAATAACTCCGACTCCGCAGATCCCGAAGACCCCGACGCGTCAAACGTCTTTGGCATGATGCTTTTCGGAGACAGCGTTATACAGGCGGACGGTGATATGAACGTGTCGGCTAAAGGCGAAGGCAGAACGTTCGGTTTGGCGTCGTACGGCAATTTGACGGTAAAGGGCGAGGGTGACCTATTCGTGGCGGATTTCGCCGACACTGACAGCTCCTGGGCGCTGATGTCGACCGATGCTCTCACGATAGAGGAATCGGCGCATGTATACGCGTACGCGATGGTGATCCCAAAAGAGGGAGAACCCAATGTTGTCGGCAGTATGTCACGTCAGCTTACGGTAAAGGACAACGCCGTGCTTGACACATCGGGCGGCATAAACTCGAGAAGTATAGGAATATGGGACGGCTATGACCTGGTAACAGAGGACAACGCTTCCGTTATCGCTGACGGCAGCCTGATTTTATACGGAAACGCGGAGACAAAGCCCGGCGCGATCCGCGCGTCCGGCAACAGCACGGTAACCGTGGAATGTGACTATAACGGAAACGGCGACAATGTACTGGATTGGGGCATCATGCGCGGAGCGGGCATGGAAGGCGACGCTCAGATCTATGTTACTGACAATGCAAGCGTATCATCATACACAGTTGCCGAAAACGGAGGCGCAGTCAGCCGCGCGAAGGCGGCGGACGGCGTAAGCGTCGTAGGCGGCAACGCGCAGGGCGACAGCGGCGCGCTCGAATACAACGGCGATACATATGTGATCCCGGGCACGGAGGACGAGGCTAATTACGTTCTGTTCAAGAGCGCGGCGGTAGATTATCCGCTCTATTTCGACGGCGAAACGGGCAAGCTCTATAAAACGTGCGATTTCAGTTTCGATCAGGAGACGGGAGATGTAGCAAATGTAACATATTCCGACCCTATAGAAGTCCCGGGCGCGATATGCGAAGGAAATAAGCTGACGCTCACGTCGGATTTCCAATTCTACACGGATTATATGGACGGATTATATCTCGGCACGGACACAACGCTGTACGTTCCCGAGGGTGAAAGCCCGACGGTTTGCGGCGGCTTTTCCGGTCTTACGCTCGGCGGCGATATCGGCGGCAGCTCCGGTATATACTGTATGGGCGGCAATACGCTCGAAATAGACGGCGATCTTGAAGTCATAGGCAGCGGCGGAACAAACATAAGCAGCTGGGGTATTGTGAGCTCCACCAAAAACGGGTCGTTAAATATAACGGGTAAGGGCAGTCTTACCGCGCGCGGCGGAGATGTTGTATACGACGGGACTATAGAAGGATCGAGAGGCGACAGCGCCGGAATAGTCAGCTACAACGACCTTAACATATCTATCGCCGAATTAAACGCCGTAGGCGGTGATTCTTACAAAATTTCCAACGGTATATGCGTGGACTATCCGAGCATGGAGCCTCATACGATCACCATAAGCGGCGGCGCGAAAGTCAATGCTAAGGGCGGCGTCTGCGTCGGCGCCGACGATGGCGACGGGTACAATGTAAGCATCGGATGCGCGGCTAATCATGTTATAATAAAAGACAATTCGAGTCTTACGGCGACGTCTTCGGACGCGGATGAGTCTTACGCGCTTGTGATTTATAACTGGGAAGAGTACGGCGACGGAAAAATCGACCTTTCGGGCGGCAGCTCTCTTGTCCTGAAGGCTCTTGATTCAACATACGGCTGCGGCATTTACGGCACAAATCAGCCTAAGCCTATAATCGCAAAGATGGATAAGGACTGCACGTTTACGGCGGAGGGTACCGCTGCCGCGTCCGTAACGGCGCTCAGCGGAGTTTCGGCTGTGTCTGACGGCAAGATTGTGACCTGTGACGGCGAAAAGGTAGGCTACGTTGACGCGGACGGAAATCTCGTAAAGGAAATATCGTTTGAAGCGATCGATACGAAGCCGACGACCGCTCCGTCCACGCACGGCGGCGGAGGCGGATTCAAGCCTTCATCTTCATCATCGAAGCCGACAGCGACACCCGCGGCGACAGCCGAGCCTACGTCAGCCCCCGAAGCGACAACAGCTCCCGAGGCAACAACCGCTCCCGAAGCGACACAGCAGCCCGAGCCGACAAACGCTCCGGCAGCCGACAATTTACCGTTCGTTGACGTAAACGCTTCGGATTGGTTCTACAACGCCGTAAAGGCGGCGTATACCGAGGGCCTTATCAACGGCGTAATGGAAACGGAGTTCGCTCCGAACACGACGCTCACGCGCGGAATGCTCGTAACGATAGTAGGACGCATGGGCGCGGCTGACGCAAAGGCGGGCGCGTCGTTTACCGACGTTGACGATAACGCGTACTACGCTCCGTATGTAGCGTGGGCAGCCGAAAACGGCATAGTATCGGGCTTTGAGGACGGCACGTTCAGACCCGACGAAAGCGTGACGCGCGAGCAGACGGCGGCGATCCTGTACAGATATATGCAATATGTGGGCGCTAACGTATCGGTAGGCGAAAACACGAATATATTAAGCTATACGGACGCAAGTGAAATAAGCGAATACGCGGTACCCGCTATACAGTGGGCGTGCGGCGCGGGAGTTATAAACGGCTACACGGACGGCTCGCTCGCTCCGAAATCGGGCATAACACGCGCGGAGTTCGCGGCGATGATAAGCGCCGTTTCGCTGATATGAATATAGAAACGATTCATCGGCGAAAAATATAAAGGAGAAAATAAAATGAAACTTAGACAGTTGATAGCCGCGCTTACGGCGGCGGCAGTAATTTCGCCGGCGGCCGTGTACGCGCAGGACGAAACAATGTACATATGCGCGTACTATAACGACGGCGGCACGCTCGTGGACGCGAAGACCTTCAACGCAAGCGAGCTGAAAAATGTTCTCGACTCGCTTGCGCCCGAGGACGCGGCAAAAGCAAAGCTATTTCAGTGGAACGATACCTTGCAGCCGGTGGGCGAGCTTATAGTTTCAGACTACACGCGCGGCGCGGGTAACGTGCTTGAAAATATGGAAAGCACCTTCAAGGCTCCGAATGTTACGTCCGAAATGCATACGGCGGAATTTTGGCACAACAAGCAAAATTGCTCGGCTGACGTCATTATGACCGGAGATGAAATAGCCGCTTTTAACCGCTCAATTCTCGACACGCCCGAAACGTACACAAACGACCTTTCGGCGGTCGAAGGCTCGTATAACGGCGTAATGCTTGCCGAGCTTAACGCTGCTTTTGAATCGCCCGCCGGACTTTATTTAAACGGCGCGCCCGTTCCGGAAAGCTATTACGAGGCTATACGCGAAAACATACGCAACTCTCCCGTAACGGAGGATATGCCGTACAGGTTCGGCTTCGCGGTCAGCAGAACGGTTATGAAGGCGTATCCTTACGAGGATTACCTGTCCGACGACCCTTCGGATCCCGAATGGGATAATCTCGTATCCACGGCTGTAGCCGTAAACGAGCCGCTTGTGCTGCTGTTTACGACAGCCGACGGTAAGTTTACCATGGCGAGAAGCCAATGCTGCTCGGGCTGGGTGCCGACCGCGGATATAGGCATCTGCGCCGATAAAGCCGAATGGGAGAATTACAAAAATCCGGAAAATATTCTCGTTGTGACAGGCGAAAAGATATATCTTGAGCCGAGCGCGAACGCGGATCTTAACGAGAAAATGCTCACAATGGGAACGGTTCTGCCGCTCGTGACGGAGGATACGGGCAGAGTTTCGTTCAGACTGCCTTGGAGCAATTATGTGGTTAAAATGCCCGCGAGAAACGAGGACGGAAGCTTTTATCAGAAGGACGCGCTCATTCCCGCGAACCGTGACGTAAACGTCGGGTATCTGCCGTATACCTCGGCGAACGTTGTGACCCAGGCGCTTAAATCGCTCGGCAACCGCTACGGCTGGGGCGGTATGATGAACTCACAGGATTGCTCTTCGTACGCGAGAGAGGTATATCTGTGCTTCGGCTTAGAGCTTCCGAGAAACACAACATGGCAGTCGGCGATGCCGGCTGACGTGACGGTTATGTCGGGAATGACGGACGACGAGAAAAAAGCGGTTCTTGACACGCTTCCCGCCGGAGCTATACTGATATTCCCCGGGCACGAAATGATTTACCTCGGCGAGGATAACGGACTTTATTACACGATAAACGACGTAAGCTCGCTCGTGCCGCCGAATCAGCCGGGCACAATCGTAAAACCGAGGAGCGTGGTTGTAAACGACCTGTCAACGCTTCGCGCAAACGGTTCGACGTGGCTCGGCAACCTGAGCCATGCCATAGTCATAAAATAATGTACTTTATAATATAAAAACTACGAAAAATATATCTCCCGTCACTGAGAGAACAATAAAAATTTTAAATAATTTATAACAAGGAGATGTTAATATGTTTAAGGCAATAATTAAGCTTACCGCGCTATTAGCCGCAGCCGCAGCGCTGTCGTCCTGCGCCGCAGCCACACTTCCCGCTCCGAGCGCAGAAACGGCTCAAACCGAAAGCGCGGTGTCAACTGACGCGTCGGATTTCGTTTCACTCGCAGAGGCTGTGCCTGATGTGATACTCGAAATAAGGTACTATTCCACCTATAATTTTGTCGGCGACAGAATTGACGGCTACGAGGAGCCGTGCGCGCTTATGACGAAGGAAGCCGCGGCGGCGCTCAAGGAAGCGGCAAGCGATGCCGAGAGCAAAGGATATATGCTCAAAATTTACGACGCGTACCGACCGCAGACGGCGGTAAACAACTTCATCGAGTGGGCTGAGGATGTTGACGACACGCGCATGAAAGAATACTTTTATCCCGAGCTCGACAAGTCGGTATTGTTCGATCAAGGCTATATCGCCGACAAATCGGGACACAGCAGGGGAAGCACGGTCGATTTGACGCTGTTTGATATGGACACGGGAAAAGAGCTGGACATGGGCGGCACGTTCGACTATTTCGGCGAGCTTTCGCATCCGGATTATACGGGCGAGCTGACGCAGGAACAGATACAGAACAGAAACGCTCTGAGGGATATAATGCTTGAAAACGGCTTCAAGCCGCTCGATACGGAGTGGTGGCATTTCACGCTCGCGGATGAGCCGTATCCCGACACATACTTTGATTTCCCCGTATCCGACGAATCGGTCGAAGCGGAATAATCATACAAATAAACGGATATAAAAAACAGACCTCAATTTGCGGTTGAGGTCTGTTTTTATATGTTCGTCTTATTCGAGGAATTTATCCTGAAGCGTTTTTATATCTTCCTCCGTTAAACCCAGCCCGTCCTTGAGATAATTCTCAACCGAGCCGTATTCGGTTTTCACGCTGTCAACGGCGAGGTTTAAAAAGTCCTCGTATACAGCCGCCGCCGTTCCTGTGAATTCCTTCGTTTCGTCCTCGTTAAGACCAAGCTCCTTCGCTTTCGCCTCGCTCTCGGCGATCAAATCCTTGTATGAGTCGTTTGTCAAAAGATAGTCCTGCATGATCGTTTCCTCGTCCGCGCCGAGCGCGTACAGCAGCAGCACGGCAGCCATGCCCGCTCTGTCCTTTCCTTGGGTGCAGTGCCAAAGAACCGCCTCGCCGTCGCCGACGGTGAGCAGCTTATCAAAAAATTCCGAGTACGCCTTTTTTCCTTCGTCGGTCACAAGCATTTTCGAATATATCGTTGAAAGTCCTTTGTGCTTTGCGAGAGTGATATACGTTTGTTCGGGATCTCCCGTCTGCATCGCTTCTTTCATCGCCGCCATTGTTTCCTCGTCGTACAATGCCGAACCGAATACCGGCAAAGATAAGTTTTCCGCGCCCTCGACCTCCTTGTCCGGCTGAGCCGCGCGCTCCGATTCCATACGGAAATCGAATATGTACTTTAAATGATACTTTTCCGAAAGCGTTTTCGCGCCCTCGTCCGTCAATGTGGAAAGCGCGGCGCTCCTGAGAAGCACGCCGTCCTTTATCTTCCGTCCGTCGGCGCAGACATAGCCGCCGAGCTGGCGCGCGTTGGCTACTCCGTCAAGCTCTATCGCCTGCGTTTCGAGAGAAACCGTCGGCGGTTCTTCTATATCCGGCGCTGCGCCGCCTCCCGAGCACGCCGCGCACATCGCCACCGAAGCGGCGGCTATAACCGCGAATACGCTTTTTGTTAAATTTCTCATAATGATTTTTCCTCCTTTTGCGTCAATGTCATTGATAACTCCATTGTACCACATCACTCCATGGGTATTCAAGGACATTTCACGTCAAATACAGTGCGTTTTGTGCCGCGTTATTGACTTTTTGCGTAAATGAGAGTAAAATTAAAATGGATTTATATATCAGAAATTAAATTAACGGGAGGAATCAAATTGGAACATATCATCGAAAATGATACTTTAACAATTAAACTATGCGGCAGAATCGACTCAAACAACGCCGCCGAGGCTGAAAAGGAAATATTTGATATTATCGAAAAAAGCGGCGCGAAAAGCGTTGTGCTCGACGCGGAAAACACCGAATACATATCGAGCGCCGGACTTCGTATCATATTAAAGCTCAAAAAAACGATAGCCGATTCCAAAATCGTAAACGCATCGCCGGAGGTTTATGAGATATTTGAAATAACGGGCTTTTCGGAAATAATTGAAATCGAGAAGGCGATACGCGAAATATCGGTTGACGGCTGTGAAAAAATCGGCGAGGGCGGCTTCGGAATAGTGTACCGCATCGACGATGAAACAATTGTAAAGATATACAAGGCTGCCGGAATCGAAACAATAAAACAGGAGATGAATTACGCGAAGCAGGCGTTTATAAAGGGTATTCCCACCGCTATTTCGTACGACATGGTAAAATGCGGCGAGCGTTACGGCGCGGTGTTTGAGCTTATAAAATCCGACACGCTGGCAAACGCGCTTATGAAGGAGCCGGAAAAGCTTGACGAATATGTAAAAAAATACATTGAACTCGTAAAGATTGTGCAATCGACCGACGTAAGCGATATTATTTCCGTACACGCCAACGATTTGTACCGCAAGGTATTCGCAGAAGTCAAGGATTACTTGACGGAAGCGGAATACGGAGAGCTTATGCGTCTGTTCGACGCCATTCCCGACAGAAACACAATGGTTCACGGTGATTTGCACGCGCGCAACGTAATGGTCCAAAACGGCGAGCTGCTGCTTATAGATATGGACGAGATAATGTGCGGACACCCGATATATGATTTTTGTAACCTGTATTTCGCGTATAAGGATTTGCCCAAACAGCGTGGCGGCGCTTATACCATGCAGTATTTCGGCATGAGCATGGAAATGTGTGAAAAATTCATCAAAAAATTCGGCGAAATGTATTTCTCCGGACTGACAAGCGAGCAATTCAAGACCATGACCGACGGCATGGAGGTGTTCGCGCAAATGCGCTACGCGTACGCGCGCTTGATCCATATAAACGCAACGTCCGCAGCGCACGGAATACCGCGTGAGACGCTGCTGGAAGGCGCGGCGCGGCTTTTGAAGGAGTCAGTGCTGCCCGGCGTTGACGCCGCAGTAAAAACTCTTTCGTTTATTTAAACCGATAATATCGCAAATATAAAACTCCCCGTCCGCACATCACGCGGACGGGGAATATTGTTTGCCTTATTATTTGCCGCTTTTTACAAAGAATTTCGAAAACAGCTTTACTATCGCCGGTCCTCCGGCTACGAAATAGAACACGCACACAAACTGCATTAGCGCCTTGGCGAAGCCCTCGCCCAAACCCGCTCCCATGAGCGCGCTCGCGGCGCTTCCCGAAAAATTGTCGATCATCGTATATGTAAATATACAGAATATGAGCCTTATAATATCCTCGGTCCTGTTTTCGCCCGTCGAGAATTTTATGAACCGTCTTTCTATGAACCAACCCACGAAGAAGCCTATGCCCATACCCGCGTTTTTAAACGAATCGACAGCCATTTTGGAGCCTTCTACTATAACCGAGCCGTCAGCCGCGTAGTCGGTCGGGTACGGCTTTAACGCGGCGTAGAGTATCAGCAGCACGCAAAGAGCGACTCCGCCGAGCATTAACCACAGATCCATATTTTTCCGCTCATCGATAAGCGGCATGAGCTTCGCTGTCAAAAACAGCACCGCCGCGCCGATAACAAACGCTGCTATAACGTCCTGCGGCGTATGGACTCCGAGATAGTTTCTCGAAAATCCGATAAGCAGAAGAAGTATAATAAATATTATACTGAACCACTTCGGGCATTTTATGCCGTCCTTTGGGTTGAGCGAGAGTCCGCCCCAAACGCTTACCGCGTTCGTAGTGTGTCCGCTCGGGAACGAGTAGCCTGTCGCGTCCGCCAGCGCCTCGGGAACGGGCGTTATGCGCGCGTCGCGTATCCACGGACGGTACACGCACGCCGTTATCTTGATAAAGCCGTTTACTATTCTGTTTGTGTAGAGCGTGAGCATCAGGAATATGCCCTGCCTTTTGTTGATACCCCAGTATACTATCCCTATGAAGAATACGATCGTTGAAGTTACGCCGAGCTTTGTTATAAGCTCCATAAACGTGTCGAGAAATCCGCCCGTCGCCTCGCGGAAATTCTGCAGCATAAGCAAATAATTAATGTCCATAATTATCCCCCTTTATTTTTTTCTCATATAATATTACCACATTTTTTACATAATGTCTATAGCATTTCGTGCCGTTTAAAGCGCTTTTTGCGCCAAAAGGAGCGAAGCAAACCGATATAAATTATGTTTTGCTTTCGAAATTTTATGGACATAAAGGATTTTTTATGCTATAATGATAAAAAACAAGGGGGAAATTGTCATGACAATCAAACAGACAAACGAAAACGGAAAAGTGACGCTCGGTTTATCGGGCAGACTTGACACGGTGACCGCGCCGGAGCTTGAGGCGGCTCTCGACGCCGCTTTGGACGGTGCGAATGAGCTTTGCTTTGATTTTAACGAGCTTGAGTATATCTCGTCGGCGGGTCTGCGCGTGCTTTTGAAGGCTCAGAAAATAATGAACACAAAAGGCAAAATGAAGATTACAGGTGTGAATGAAACAATTATGGAGGTATTTGATATTACCGGCTTCGTTGATATTCTCACAATCGAGTAATACTTTGGGGCGGTTAACGTCCGCGCCGATGAAAAAAATTTTGAAACTCACAGTGGTTTTAAAATTAT
Source organism: uncultured Clostridia bacterium (assembly GCA_947627795.1). Classification (GTDB taxonomy): domain Bacteria; phylum Bacillota; class Clostridia; order UBA1381; family UBA1381; genus CANQXJ01. Next base: position 17,578 of record CANQXJ010000017.1, on the reverse strand, counting down.
AACTATTATACCTATAAGAAAGAGGGAAAAGATATGAAAACGGATATTTGCACCATTTCAAATGATAAATCGACATTTAACACAATATTTACGGAGGTTGAAAAGTCGGCTGAATATAACAAGCTTCCCAAAAAACAGGCGCTGCAATTAAGACTTTTGGCTGAGGAGCTTGTAGGAATGCTTCCCGAGCTTCTTGAAATAGGCAGCGGTAATTTTTGGATTGAAAATAACGGAAGCGATTTTGAGCTTCACGCGGCAATCAAGGCGGAGCGTCTTTCGCTGTATGACAAGGAGGATATTCTCGCCATTTCAAAATCGGGCGTAAACGCCGCGTCCAAGGGAATTATAAATAAAATCAGACTTGTAGCCGAGGGAATGCTCGACGGATATATTGAAACGTCAAATGTTTCCGTAGGAGCGGAATATTACAATTTTTACGATATGGGCGCAAGCGTGCCGCATATTTACAATGACACGTGGTCAAACGCGTGGTCATTGAACAGCTACAAGCAGTACGCCGGCGATAATAAGGAGTCCGAGGCATGGGACGAACTGGAAAAGTCCATAATCGCCAACCTTGCGGATGATGTTATTGTCGGCGTTATCGGCAAGAAAGTCGATATTATCATAAAAAAGAAATTTGCTTAAAGACTTTCGAAATAATTTGTAAAAATATCTTAAGGAACAGTTGAAAACACTGTTCCTGATTTTTTGTGCGTTTCGTATCAATCATAGCGTGAAAAAACAATGTTATGGCACGAAGTATAACATATGCGGCATGAATTGCTCTTGAAAGGCATAGCTTGCTGTGGTAAAATAAAAGCAGGTAAATGTTAACGGGGGTTAAAAAATGAAAAAAATTTTATATATCAATACCTGCGTGCGGAAGGAATCTCGCACAAACAGGCTGGCGCGGCGTCTTCTCGGACAACTCGGCGGCGAGGTCACGGAGGTGCGTCCGGACTTAAAAGGAATGAAACCGTTATGCGAAATCTCGCTCGAACGCCGTAACGAGCTGCTCGGGGCGGGTAATCTCTCGGCTTTAGAGCTTGACGCGGCGCGGGAGTTCGCGGCGGCGGATATAATAGTTATAGCCGCGCCGTATTGGGATTTAACATTTCCGGCGCTCTTGAAAATTTATCTTGAAAACGTCACGGTATGCGGAGTGACATTTTATTACACCGAGGAGGGCATTCCGAATGGCTTGTGCAGTGCGGGGCGGCTGTATTACGTGACAACCGCCGGCGGACCGATTATACATAATTTCGGATTCGAATATGTTGATACTCTCGCGAGAGAATTTTACGGAATAAACGATACGCGCTTTATTTCAGCCGAAGGCCTCGATATAATCGGCGCGGATGCGGAAGGCATACTTGAGGACGCGATGCGCAAGCTTTGACGCGCCGCTTTAAAAAACAATGGTTTCGCTTAGGCTGATACGATATGAAAAGGAGGATAAGATGTGAACTCGGCGCAAAAAAGACAATATATCTTCGGCATTTCCGTCACGCTTGCCGTTTTGGTTTTTATAATAGCGGCGTTTATGATGATGAGCCGCACAAATATTAAAGATGTGGCCATGGACGCCGGCAATGACATGGGCTGGAGCTATGAATTGATTTCCGGCTCCGAGCCGAGACCGGCTTCGCCGGAGATTATCGACGATTATAATATTACGTTCCCGGGCGAGAGCTGCCGCGCGGTAAGAATGAAACGCACTCTCTCGGAGGAGCTTTTCGGCGCGCAGATAGGCGTATATCTTTATGATGCGGTGTGCGGTGTGGACATACTTGTGGATGATAAAATACTATATACAAGCTTTGAGGGCGCGCCGCGCGACGAGTCGGGCTTTGCGCTGACAGACGGCTTTGAGCCGTCGCGGTCGGAGACGGTGGAGGTTTATCTCCCCGAGGATTATCTCGGAAAAGAGCTTACCACAGTGACGTATTTTCCGTCGGAAACAACGGAAATAGTACCTGTTTTCCCGTATCTGTGCAGCGTCGATACGGCGTTTTCCGTTACCTCCGTCGAGAACGTTCTGCCCATATTCCGCACTACTCTCTGCGCTATTCTCGCGTTTTTAACGGCGCTCGTGTATGTTCTTGACGTATCAAACGGCAGAGCGAATAAAAGAGTATTGCTTCTGACGCTGTTTTTCGCCATGCTCGCCGCAAATGAAGCGTTCGCGTCGCTCGCGGGAATCTACAGTATTTTTACGGAAAAACTGAATATGTTTGATTTTGTCTGCGAGCTGTACATGGCGCCGCTTTTGATGTTTGCCGCGTGCTGCCTTACCTCATGGCGGAGGCGGACGCTTGCGGCGGCGACGGGAGTATGGTTCATATATGACTTTATCAGACTGATAAGGTCCAGAATAATGTACGGAGCGTTTTTCGGTCAGGCGACGGCTCCGGTGATACTGATTTTATATCTGCTTGCGTTTACGCTTATAATTATCGAGATGAAGCACAAGGGAATAAAGCTCTCGCGCAAAGCGTGTATTTTGTATGCCGGGATCGCCGCCGCTGCGGCGGTAAGCCGCATAATTATATCGAGCGCCGAATGGGACGGAAACGTCGGTATATATCTTTGGCACGTTTTTGTCGAGCCGTTTCACGGATATTTCTATGTTCTGATGATTTTTATTACGTATGTCTGCGCCGTCACGGCTACAGCGGCGGTAATTATAGAGTTTGTAAAGCGCACGCTCCGCACGAGGGAGCTTATCAACGCTCTCGAAACGCAGAACCGGCAGGCAATGGAAGGCTACAGACGAATGGCGGAGGCGGAGGAAGCGACGTATTCGGCGCGGCATGAAATTCGCCACCATATGCTCATGCTGTCAGGTATGCTTAAGGACGGCGCGGCGGACAAAGCGCGCGAATACGCGGCGGCGCTGACGGAGGAATATAACGAGCTTCCCGAGGGTCAGTACAGCAAAAACACTATGGTAAATATTATCGCGGGATCATATCTGAGCAGAGCGAAAGCGCGCGGGATCGAGGTAAAATACAGCTTTAATCTTCCCGAAACGCTTCCCGTAGCGGATACCGATTTATGCGTGTTCCTGACGAATATGTTTGAGAACGCCGTGCAGGCATGCGAAAAAACAGACGCGTCGAAAAAACGATATATAAACACGAAAATGTATATAAACGGAAACTACCTTTTTATAGGCTGTACAAACAGCGCTCCGGATTCCGAAACGGATATAAAAAAGAACGGCGTGCACGGCTACGGACTGGAAAACATGAAACGCATAGCCGAAAAATACGGCGGGATAGTAAAAATTGTCAGGGAAAACGGCGCGTTTTCCGTAAAAAGCGGTTTTTATTTGAACGGCGGCGATATGTAAGCGACAGTATAAAAGCCGGAGCGGCTTACGCTCCGGCTTTTATATAATGTCAGTTTTGTCAAGATAGTCCAAAAATTCAAGCTGAACCTTATTATATTGCGCGCGGCTTATCGGAATAATCTCACCGTTTGTGATTTTGATATTATAATGCGCAATTTCGGTGATGCAGTTGACGTTTACCAAATAGCTTCTGTGCGGACGTATAAACATCTCGGTCGGAAGCTTCTCCTCCATTTCTTTGAGCGTGCTGCGAAGCTCCTCATTTGTCCCGTCTCTTTTACACAGGCTTAAACGATGACCGTAAATCTCAAAGTAGAGAATGTCGGACAAATCAACCTTTATTAATCCCCGCGTTGTATTGAGATTTATATAAACGGGCGCGTGCTTTTGGAGAAACCGATTAAGCGCGGCGGTCAGCTTTTCGGGATTAGCGGGCTTTAATATATAATACAGCGAATCCGCGTCGTAGCTTTCTATAGCGTATTCGCGGCAGGAAGAGATAAAGATAATATCAAATTTACATTTCCGCGCGCGAAGCCGCTTTGCGTAATCCATGCCGTTGCCGTTTTCAAACAGAATATCGAGAATTACCAAATCATATTCCGCGCCGGAATCCACAGCCGAATCGAGCGTCAACACATTATCAAACACATCAACGGAACAATCTGTTTCCCTGTCTCGGAAAAATCCATATAGGAAGCTTTTAAGCGAGGCAGCGAAATCAATGTCATCATCACATATTGCAAGCTTATACACAGTATGTCCCTCCCACATCACAGACAATGTTCTCTCAGACGTCCAAAGCAACGTCTTTGACGCTTGTTATTATAGCACATTTCACTCAAAAAAACAACCGATTTATTTAATTTTTAAAATAAGTCTCTCTCAGGCGGCACGAAATGTGCGTTTTACGGCATGAAAAAATTTGAATTACCGCCGCCAATATGATAAAATTATAATTAGTTAAGATATGTTTTTATACAAAAAACCAAAACAAAAAGGAGGAAATTATGAAACGTATTAATAAAATTTTATCGTGCATACTCGCGGCGGCTATGGCTGTGCCGCTCTTGCCCTCCGCAGCGTTTTCCGCGTCCGAGGATGAATACGCGCGCCCGTCTATATCAAATCCGGTCGAGGCCGGAGAAAACTATGCCGACGGCATTTATGCGATCGACTGGGGCAGCACCGACTGGGGCGCGTTTAAGGACGTTGACTGGACGGACACGGACATTATGAACGCGGAGGAGCTTGCGGCAAGACTTAAAGAAAGCGGCGTAAACGCGCTTGCTTTTGAAGATGCGCTGACGTATGAAGACGGCGTATTATCTGTCGGAGACACGCCGTTACAGGAAGACGACCTCGGCGGCATAACGCTTGAGGGAAACACCATAGCCTTCCCCAAAGGCGACACGGCGCTGATTATACCGATAAAAAATTTCGGCGCTTTGGAAGCGGACAGCGAAGCGGTGCTTGACATTCCCGACGATTCGAACGTCGCTGTGATCGCCGTTGCAAAGGACGGCGTTCAGCCGATTTTAAACTACACGATCTGGGGACATAACTCCCGCGATACATTTACCGTCAATACGAACAAAAACGGAAATTTGGCGGTGGTAAATCTGGTAGTATCCGAGTATTCCGCTCAAGGCATGCTTATGAACGGCGAGCTGAATATCAACGGTACGGGTACGGTCGCGGCGGTCGGCGGAAAAAGCGGGAGCTCCTCCATCGGAATATACGCCGATTCGGTCAACGTAAACGGAGCGTCGCTCATAGCGGCGGGAGACTTCAGCACGACAACGTCAAGAGGAATAGACGCGTCGAAAGAGCTCGCTTATTCCGACGAGCGTACAGGCGGTATTACAGCCGATAACGGCGCACTTATAATCGGCGTCGGAGGAAACGCGTTAAGCTGCTCCGTCGGAATAGAGACCATGAACATATCCGCGAAGAACGGCTCGGAGATTTACGCCTACGGCGGCGTTGTACCGGGCGATGACGGCGATTCCGACAACGATATGCGCACGATCGGACTTCAAATCGCGGAGGGAGTTACAAAAAGAACGATAACCGCCGACAACGGAAGCAAGCTGTACGCGCGCGCCGGAAACGGCGAATATCCGTATGGAATGAGCGACTACTACACGGATTTGGATTTGGGCGAAAACGATGAAATTGCTCCTTCTCAGATAGTTTACGGCGGAGTGGAATTTGTCATTGACGAAAGCGAAAACGCCGAGCCGTCGGAAATAATCGTAACAGGCGAGGACGAGGCGTATCATCAGCGTAGGCAGGAAAGCATCGATGAAAGTCAGTACAAGGAGCCCTCGGGCGATATAACCGTAATGGGAAGCCTCGAAACCGACGGCAGCAACGCGGTTTTGACGTATTTCAAGCCCCTCCGGCACAGCTTTATGTACGCGTATAATGACGATACAAACTATTTAAAAATTACACGCGGAAAAGCTGTCGACTACTATCTTATATACGACCCCGATAAAGGAGCGTTATATACCGACGACGGTGAAAAGCTTAAAAACTTCCCCGGCGCGATATGCGACGATGAATATCTTACGCTTACGAATGATTTTCACTTTGAAACAAATAACGAAGTAGGACTATATCTGCGCCCGGGCACAACGCTTGAAGTTCCCGAGGGCGTAACTGCAAGCATATTGAGCGGAGACGATTCGAATAATTCGGACTCCATAGCTCTTATGTGCGGCGGCGAATGCGATCTTGATATTGACGGCACATTAATGGTGTCAGCCGGAAGCGCGCCCGAGCTCAGCTGCGGCATTTTTGGCGGCATGGATGGAGGCGAAGACGGCGTATTATCCATATCCGGACAAGGAACGCTGTACGCGGCGGGCGGAGATATAATTGACACAACTTACGCGTCTCCGACATCAGCGGGTATATTTTTAATGGTAATGGGAGATATAAACGTGAGCGAAACGACCGTAAGAGCGTATTCGGGATACGTTTCAACCACGTCCGAAGAAGATGATCCGGACAGCCCTAAAGCACGTAGCGTAGGTCTGGATGCTTACGACATTTATGTCTACGGCGGCGCGGATGTGCGCGCGGAAGGCATAGGCAGCGGAGAAAATACAGAAACATACGGCTGTGTCGCGGAAAATATAACGTCTGACGGAGGTAAATTTTCCACATACACCTCGGGAGACTCTGATTGTGACCGTTCCGCGGGACTTTCGATGAGATACGGCGGCGGTCTGCGCGCATTCAACGGCGGCACGATCGACTGCAGATCCACTAATTATGACGCAAAGGAAATATACGGTTTGTACTCGAAAGGTATTGTATCGATTGTAGTTGACGGCGACGAGTCATCTGTCGCATTTTTAGGAGTGGATAGCGCAGTAAATCTGCAGGATGAGCCTGTGGGAAGCTATTCTGTGAAAGGCAGCCTGCCGGATGGCATTGTTACATTTGATAAGGAGCAAGCGGGTTATGTCCGCTCTGACGGCTGGTTGGACTACGTGGTGGAGTTCAAAGCCGCGCCCGCTGTCGATTACGGCATATACTACGACCCGGAATCGGGCTTCCGTAAAAATACAAAAGACGGAGAGGCTCTTGACCCAATTCCCTACGGAATAGAAGCCTACGAAGAAGAGGGCGAAGACATGCTCATTCTCTATGACGCCGTATTCAAAACAACATACGAGACCGCGCTGACAGTCGGCGAGGGTGTGACCGTATATGTTCCCAAAAACGGCGCGTCGGTTATCAAGACGGAATCCTCCGCAAATAACAAAATCGCCGACGGAATAGTAATGCTCGGCAATAACACGCTGTATCTTGACGGCGATTTAAGCATTGATGTAAGCGGCAGCGACGAGGAAAATTACGCGATACGCGCCGAGGATCTGATAATAAGCGGCAGAGGAGGACTCGTAACGTCCGGCGGCGCGGATTCGCCTTCCGCGATATATTCAACCGGAGATCTCACTATCGGGGAAAAAACGTATATTTCGACCGGCAGAATAAAAATGGATGATTCATCGGAAACTACGCTTACAATAAAGGATAACGCCATTGTCCGCGTAAGAGACGACGATTATTCAAACGTAGGCATGACGGTCAAAAAATTGCTTACCGAAGATTCCGCCTTTGTCACTGTTTTAAAAGGTACAATTACCGTTGCGGGCGACGAGGAAGATCCGGGCGAAATACGCATGCGTGGTATGAGTTCCGTATCCGTGTCCAATCGCAACGGTACAGCGCTTCTCGGATGTTATGACGGCTCCGATCCGGAACTGAACACGGGGAACACTCCGATCATTGTCGAGGGCAACTCGATTTTGGGATGCGGTTTAATCGCCGTAGGCTCGCCCGCCGTATCTCACGCAAAAGCGGCGGACGGCACAAAGGCAGTGGGCGGCGATTCAGCCATGGATTCTTATGACCTTCAATATGACGACGAGAAATTTACATATATAAATCCGCAGACAGGCGAGGCGGCGGGAAATGTTAGTTTTGAAAAGGGCAGCGCTCCTGCTCCCTCACCGGAGGCAACGGCAGAACCGACACAAACGCCTGAAGTAACAGCAGAACCGACGCAAACACCGGAGGTAACGGCAGAACCGACGCAAACACCGGAGGTAACGGCAGAACCGACGGAAACACCGGAGGTAACGGCAGAGCCGACACAAACGCCCGAAGTAACGGCAGAGCCGGCGGCTCCCACGGCGACCACGAAGCCGAGCACCGGCGGCGGAGGCGGCTTTAAGAGCGCTTCATCGGGAACAGCGTCTACCTCAAAGCCATCGGCAACCGAGCCTGCGGCAACGGAAGCACCCGCCGCAACAGCCGCGCCCGAAGCGACGGCGGCTCCCGCCGCAACACAGCAGCCCGAGCCGACAAACGCTCCGGCAGCGGACAGCTTCCCGTTTGCTGACGTAAACGTTTCGGATTGGTTCTATAACGCCGTAAAAGCGGCATATGACGAGGGACTTATGAGCGGCGTAACAGATACGGAATTTGCTCCGAACACGGCGCTCACGCGCGGAATGATTGTGACGATTATCGGACGCATGGGAGCGGCTGAAACAGTCGGCGGCTCGGCGTTTACCGACGTTGAAGAAAACGCTTACTACGCTCCGTATATTGCGTGGGCGTCGGAAAACGGCATAGTTTCGGGCTTTGAGGACGGCACGTTCCGTCCCGACGAAAGCGTGACGCGCGAGCAAACAGCGGCGATACTCTACAGATATATGAATTATATCGGCGCGGACGTATCGGCGGAGGCGGATATTTTAAGCTACACCGACGCGTCGGATATAAGCGAATACGCGGTACAGGCGATACAATGGGCGCGCGGCGCGGGAGTTATAAACGGCTATACGGACGGCTCGCTCGCTCCGAGATCCGGCATAACGCGCGCGGAATTCGCGGCGATGATAAGCACGGTTTCACTGATCTGATGTTTTGCAAAATACCATTCGTGCCGTTAAAAGCACTTTTCATGCCAAAGCATTGAATTTTATATAAAACGGCGGTAAAATAACTGTACATAAAAATATATTAAAGGAGGCACGCAAGGTGGGTGAAAAACAAGACTTAAGAGAACAAACAAATCCGATATACAATACAGCGAAAGCCGTACTGTTGCATTTCTGTATCGCCGGCGATGAGGACGCGCCGGTATTGGCTAAGAAATTCGGCGTAGACGCAGACTCGCTTATCGGAACGGAGGAACAGAAGGTTGCGCTCAGCCTTGAACTCACTGTAGTGGTGGAAACGCGCTACCTCTCCACCAACAAAGTCGTAAGCAATTACAAGGACAGCACTATTGTCGATATTGCGTGCGGATATTCTCCGCGCGCGCTGAACGAAACGTTTAAGGATATGCGTTACATAGGCTGTGACCTGCCTATCGTAACGGACGAGCTCGCTCCGGTTATCGGTGAGATGTGCGCCGAGCGCGGAATAAAGGGCAGGGAATTTCACGGTGCGGACTCTACTAATTACCGCTCGCTTCGTGACGCGCTCAACACGGTCGACGGAGAAATTACCATAATATGCGACGGACTGCTCACATATTTGAGTAACTCCGAGCTTACCGAGCTTTGCTCGAATATCCGTCGTCTGCTCAAGGAATTCGGCGGTCGATGGGTAACGTCCGACACCGACTTGAACCCGCTGTTTATGGCGGCGCTTAAGACTGTCCACGGCGAAGCAGCATTTGAGGATTTGGTAAAGACTATGGATGTATACGCCGAGCAGTCGGACACAAACATAGAGGTGCAGAACATGACCGTTTTAGCCTACGATTACGAAAACAGCATGAAAACGGTAACGGACTTCCTGCGCTCGGTAGGCTTAAAATGGGAGATCGTTCCGATGTCCGATTACATAACGGAGATCCACAGCCTCGCGGATTATTCGGACGAGGCGAAGGCGGATTATATAAAGTCGCTTGAAAACGTACATATCTGGATTTTTACTCCCGACGAAAACTACAGGGAAACCGAAGAAAACTATGACAGCGACAGCTTCGGCGTAAACGCGAAATCTCACGGCGGCAAAATGGAGATAACGCTGCGCGGCAGACTTGATTCGATCACCGCGCCGGAGCTTTTGGGAGTTTACGAGAAAACGACGGCGGAGGAAAAGGTTGAAAAAATCACCGTTGACGCGTCCGCTCTCGATTATATTTCGTCCGCAGGACTGCGCGTGCTGCTTATGATGATAAAGCAGGTAGGAAACGGCAATCTGACCGTCACCGGACAAAACGAGACGGTTCAAACCATCTTCGACCAAACCGGTTTTTCCGACTTAATGTGCTAATACCGAGCTGTAAGTACAGTTCGAAAACAACTCTCATTTTTTAAAATTTAGGAAACGGCTTCGCCTAAAGCGCGAAGCCGTTTCGACTAAATGATATAATTCACTGCATAGTTAAAGTTTAATTATTGCCGAATTTACATTGCCGCCCATTGACGAATTTGCTTTCGCGATAAAAAGGTTATTCAAGGTGGTAAACTTCGCAGCGACCACACGCGACGGTACGACAAGAATGCTATAATAGCAAGTTCTGAGAGATGCAGGAGATGTCTACGTCTGCCGACTATTTTGTATTAAACCGCTTTGAGAAATCAGGGCGGTTTTTCTGCGGGGAAATTCAATATTGTTTACAAACGCGTTTTCAGACGTGCTTTTTAGCCGAAGAATTACAGGCGGAAACATTCGTTTCCGCCTGCCGTTTTTCCGCGCGCTGTATTATCTCTTATCTCTCAAGATACTTTTCAATAACCGCCGCCGCTTCGGCGCGGGTTATGTAATCCTTCGGACGGATAGTGCCGTCGCCGTAGCCGGTTAATATATTGTTCGCGTTAAGCCATGCCGCTGCTTCGCGGGAATACTCGCTCAGCTCGCCGGCGTCTTTATACGGCAGCTTATATTCCTCTTCATCATCGTATCCGCCGCCGTTTTTCTGCTCATAACGATAGAGCATAGCCATAAACTGCTCGCGGCTTATTCTGTCTTCCGGTCCGAAATATGTGTCACTGAAGCCGAAAACGATTTTATTTGAAACAGCCCACCGCACATCTTTATAGTAGTCGTCGGTTTCGCGTACGTCTTCAAATTCTATCTCGCCCGCGCCGCCCGTTCCGCCCGAAATATTGTGGAGCGTCGTGACGGTCATCGCTCTTGTCATGGGCGCGTCGGGTGCGAAGCTGTTTTCGCCCGCGCCTGTCATATATCCGTTTGAGTACATATAATTTACAGCGTCAAACTCCCAATCGTCATAGCTGAGATCGCCGAAAATTTCCTCGAGCGGCTTGATTTCAAATTCGGTGCTGAGAAAGCCGGGCATCTCCTCGTCGAGCGACGTTGCCGTGACGGTCGCCGTGCCGACGTTTACGTTGTTCTCGTAGCGCACGTCAACTAAATTGAGCAGCAGATTGCCCTCGTCCTTATAGCTGTATAAAAGCCTCGGCGTAACCTCGCTGCCGGTGTAGATCTGCGGCGGCAGAGCGTCGATCGAAATTTCGCTGAAATCGTTGATTATTATGTAGTTTGCGGCGTTCGTTTCGTATTCGTTATCCTTCATGTCTGTTGCCACAAAATACACTCTGTACGTCGCGTCGTCTCCCTCCTCGAGCTCCGTGTATTCCGGAATCAAAGCATAGCCCTCCGTTTTTTCGGCTTCGGTTTCGGTTATTGTATAGGGCTTGTTTACGATATAATCGTCCTCTGCTTCGTCGTTGATAAGCACGGGTTTAAATGTAAAATCACCCTCGGGCATATACGTTCTGTCCGCCGCGTCGCCGGTTCCATCATCGTCTGCTATGCCGACTATGTAATAAATCGACTCGTCGACCGGCTTGTAAAGCGCCATATAGGATAAAAAGTCGTTATCGCCGATAACCACGGGCATTGTGTATATTTCGTATTGACCGTATAAGTCTGTTTCGGTCTTTTCAATGGTAAATATTTCGCCGTTCAGAGAAAACCATTCCTCCGGAACAGCGGCGGTAAAGCTCGCGTTGTCCCAGTCCTCCGTTACCGATTCCGTGCCGAGAAGATAAGCTTCCTCTTCTCCTTCCTCCGTTTTCGGGAGATAGAGCATTTTTAAATATACCGATTTAATCGCGATAACGTCGTCGGGATCGGTTATCGTCAGCACGGGATCGTATGTTTCGGAGTCGTAGCCAACGACAAATTCGCCTTTAAACGTCTGAAGCGCGCTTGTTTCCTTTGTATGCGCGTCTATATAATCGCTGTATGTATCGGACAGACCAAAGCTTCTGTATAATTCTATATTTTTTTTATTTTTCTTGTTCGTTCCGAAATGCGTCTTAACGGTCGGATAATAGAATGACAGTCCCAGACATTCGCTGTAGCTTGAACCGACGCCTCTGTATACTACGGCGGAACTTTCGCCCGTCACTCCACCCACTGCAAATTCGGGAGTGTTTCCCGGAGGCGTTCCGAGCGCGTCTATAACGCCCTGTGCGGAAGGCAGGATATCCTTCATTTCGTCCGCGAAATCATACAAATCAACAAGACCGTCCGTGCCGTCATACATGGTTTTGGCGTGCATCACTTTTCTTGCGATAAGAGCGTACTCCTTCGGATCGTTAATGAGCGCATCGTTTAATTCCTCCGCCATTTTGTTAAACGCGTCCCTCAATTCGTCCATCTGAGAAAGATCGGTAAGCGCGAGAGTTATATCAAGAGCGTCCGACCAGTCATCGTCGTCGCTGTAGGTTTTGCCGAAGTAATCCACAATTCTTTTGCCCACGTCCTCCGCGCTGCCGCCGATGCCGCTCAGCCATTTGTAATTCCAGCCGTTGCCCGGCTCGACCTCCTCGGAGGCTACAAGATAATCGACGTAAGGCGACAAAACATTGGCGATTTCAATGCTTGACATCATACAAGCGTCAAAGCCAAAGATATCGATCTTATCACCGCGCGCGTCGCTGACCGCCTCCGCAAAATCGGTTATTTCTGCAACAGACGCGATTTTTTCCGTGTATTCGTCATAAATAGCTCCGCCCAACGGGCCGCCGCCGTGATCCCAAAAATCTATCATAAGATGCTCGGACGGCGCGTAACGCAGCGCAAATTCCATAAATTCCGCCGCCGTCGCCATGTCGTTCATCGCCATATTTTCCTTGTATGTATAAAGCAGCTTCATTTTGTCGTCGGTAACTTCAAAAATCTGCGTGTGATCGGGATCGGGCTTGTAATAAGCGCCTTTTTTTATTGTTCCGTCCTTTACCGCTTCGTCCGCCAGCCCTAAAGGATCCCATCCGCGCGCGCCGCCCGTCATTGCAAGAACCGTCACATTCTCGGGAATGTCCGCCTCGAGCATCTGCAGAAGGTTATATGTCCCGCTGCTGTCGCCGCTCTCGAGATTCGTGCCGCAGAGATACACGCATATTGTCCAGTCGCTTTCCTTTTTGCTTTTCAGCGTCCTCGCAGCTCGATTTGACGATGGAGAGATATCGTAACTCGCCGCTTCGTCCGCGCGCGCGGGTAAAATAAGCGCGCCGAACGACAAGGATATCGTAAGCATTGCCGAAATAAATTTGTTTGCCTTTTTCATGTTTTCCTCCTTATCAATTTCACATAAAACCATATCAATTTATTTTACCATACATTTGACGCTGAATCAATGTATGTTCACGTCATAAATAAAGCATTTCACGCCGTTTGTTTCATCTTTTCGAATATTTTCCCGAAAAGAGGAAAACAGAATCGGCGCAATAAGCGGCGAATATTGAAGCCGCCCGGCACGAAACGCCCTCTGAGCGGCACGAACAGTTTTTGATTGAATACGCAAATTATTGTATAATATACTTGGAAATATATATATACGGAAGAATATAAGTGATGAAAAGAATTTTTGGTATATTAACGGCGCTGTGTATGCTTTTCACGCTTGCGGTGCCGATTACGGCAAACGCGGCGGGCGTGGAGGATCTGACGTTCGACGCGGCGACGGGAACTGTCACGGGCTGCGATTGGTACGCGGAGGGCGAGCTTGTTATTCCGGGTGAGATCGACGGCGTACAAGTAACGGGTATCGGCGCGAGCGCGTTTTACGGATGCGACGAACTGACGAGCGTAACTATTCCCGACAGCGTGACGACGATCGGCAATAGTGCATTTGAATTTTGTGAAAATCTCACAAGTATAAAGCTGCCCGCCGGCTTGACGCACATTGATAAATATACGTTTTTCTACTGCAGTGCGCTGACGAGCATAGTCATACCCGAGGGCGTTGAAAGTATCGGCGAGAGCGCGTTTGAAGAATGCTCCGCTCTGACGAGCATAACAATTCCCGGCAGTGTGACGGCGATCGGCAAGTTTGCGTTTGACAACTGCACCGGCCTCACGGAGATAAATCTGTCGGAAGGATTGATAAGTATCGGCAACGGCGCGTTTTACGACTGCGACAGCCTTACGAGTATCAACATACCCGATAGCGTTACAAGCATAGAAGGAGGCACAGGCACGTTCGGACACGGGGTAAATATCACCGTCGGAGAGGGTAACCAAACCTACAGCGATATAGACGGAGTTTTGTTCAGCAAGTACAAAAAGACATTGGCGGCTTACGCGAAGGACAGAATACAGCCCGTATACACTATTCCCGAGGGCACTGAAAGCATCGGCGATGCCGCGTTTTACGAATGCGAAGCGCTGACGGGCGTAACCATACCAGGCAGCGTTAAAAGTATCGGTGATGAAGCGTTTTACGGCTGCGCCGCTCTTGAAAACGTCGAGATGTCCGAGGGATTGACAAGTATCGGCATGCTTGCGTTTGCAAGCTGCGAAGCTTTGACGGGCATAACCATACCCGACGGCGTTACAAGTATCGGAGAATGCGCGTTTTACCACTGCACCGCCCTTGAAAGCGTGACCATACCGGAGGGCGTTACGAGTATCGGCGATCATACGTTTCATTACTGCGGCGCTCTGACGAGCGTGACCATACCCGAGAGCGTTAAAAGTATCGGCGAGAGCGCGTTTGAAGAATGCGTCAAGCTTGCGAGCGTAGAGCTTCCCGAAGGATTGACTTCAATAGGCGAGTCCGCGTTTTCGGACTGCTACGCGCTGACAAGCATAGACATACCCAAAGGCGTTACGAGTATCCCCGATTGTATGCTTGCGGCGTGCGAAAGTCTTGTAAGCGTGACTATACCCGAAGGCGTTACGAGTATCGGCAATTCCGCTTTTTACCTCTGCGACAAGCTTACGGACATAAATCTGCCCGACGGGCTGGAGAGTATCGACTCCTCCGCGTTTGACGGCTGCACGAGCCTTACAAGCATAAACTTGCCCGACAGCGTTACAAGCGTCAATGGAAACGCGTTCGGACACAATATAAGTATCAGCGTAGGAGAGGGTAACCAAACCTACAGCGATATAGACGGAGTTTTGTTCAGCAAGGATAAAAAGACGATAGTTTCTTACAGCAAGGATATGATCCAACCCGAATACACTATTCCCGAAGGCACGGAAAGTATCGGCGAGGACGCGTTTTACGCCTGCGAATATATGACGAGCTTAAATATTCCGTCAAGCGTTACGAGTATCGGAACTTTCGCGTTTGCTGGCTGCGAATTGCTGACAAGCGTGACTATACCCGAAGGCGTTACGAGTATCGGCGATGGCACGTTTGAATACTGTCACAGTCTGGGAAACGTGACAGTGCCCGAGGGCGTTACAAGTATCGGCAGACACGCGTTTTACCGCTGTGACGCTCTGACAAGCGTGACAATACCCGTGAGCGTTACAAGTATCGGCGAGGGCGCGTTTGACTTCTGCGGCAAGCTGACGGACGTGAATTATTCGGGAAGTACGGCGGATTGGGGTAATATTGAAATAGGCGAAAGGAACGATTATTTGCTCGGCGCGGAAATTCATTACGGCGGCGTGTCTGCCGATCTGCTTGAGTTTGACGCGGCGACGGGAACTATTACGGGATGCAGCAGCAAAGCGGCGGGCGAGCTTGTCATTCCCGATGAGATAGACGGGGTAAAGGTGACCGCTGTGGGCGAGGGCGCGTTTGAATACTGCGAATCGCTGACGAGTGTGACCATACCGGAGGGAGTGACAAGTATCGGCGACAGCGCATTTTTCTACTGCGGCGAACTGACGAGCGTAACTATTCCGGATAGTGTAACAACGATCGGCGATAACGCGTTTGAGTTATGCGTTAAGCTTGAAAGTATAGAGCTGCCGGAGGGCGTTACAAGTATCGGAGAGTTTGCGTTTGCGGACTGCGACGCGCTGACGAGCATAATCATTCCCGACGGCGTAACGAGTATCAGCGCGTGTATGCTTGCCGCCTGCGACAGTCTTGAAAACGTAACTATACCCGACAGCGTGACGAGTATCGGGCAGGAGGCTTTTTACCGGTGCGGCAGCATTACGGATATAAAGCTGCCGAACGGATTGGTTAGTATCGGCGCCAATGTGTTTGGCGAATGCGACAATCTTACAAGTATCAGCATACCCGACAGCGTGACAAGCATCGACCCAATCGCGTTCGGACACAGTTTAAGTGTCAGCGTCGGAGAGGGTAATAAGACTTACTGCGATATAGACGGAGTTTTGTTCAGTAAGGATAAAAAGACGATAGTCGCTTACTCCAAGGATATAATACAGCCCGAATACACTATTCCCGAAGGCACGGAAAGTATCGGCGAGAATGCGTTTTTCGACTGCGAGGATCTAACGGGCGTAAATATTCCGTCAAGTGTTTCGAGTATCGGAGAGTCCGCGTTTTTCTACTGCAACCATTTAACAAGCATAACTATACCGGACAGCGTGACAAGCATCGGCGACGGCGCGTTTGATAAATGCGGCGGTCTGACGGATGTGTATTATCCCGGAACGACAGGGGATTGGGATTCAATCAAAATAGGTAAAAATAACCGCGAGTTACTCGGCGCGTTGATCCACTGCAGCGACGGCGTTATCGATGAGCCTTTCTCTCCGCTCGAGTTTGACGCGGCGACGGGAACTATCACGTCATGCGATGAGAGTGCGTCGGGCGAGGTCGTTATTCCTGCCGAGATCGACGGAGTCAAGGTGACCGCTATCGGCAATGGCGCGTTTATGGATTGCATGGATATTACAAAAATAATCATACCCGAGGGCGTTACGAGTATCGGCAATGGCGCGTTTGAGTTTTGCTACTCGCTGACAAACGTGACCTTACCCGAGGGCGTGACAAGCATCGGAGACCGCGCGTTTGCATACTGTGATGATTTGACGAGAATAACCATACCCGTGAGTGTGACAAATATCGGCGAAAATGCGTTTGACTTTTGCTTCGAGCTGACGGATGTGTATTATTCCGGAACACAAGAGGATTGGGGTAATATTGAAATAGGCGAAGGCAATGATGATCTGCTCGGCGCGGAGATCCATTACGGCGGCGCGTCTGCCGATCTGCTTGAGTTTGACGCGGCGACGGGAACGATTACGGGCTGCGATAAGAGCGCGGCGGGCAAGCTTGTTATTCCTGCCGAGATCGACGGGGTCAAGGTTACCGCTATCGGCGAAGACGCGTTTGACAGATGCGGCAGTCTGACGAACGTAATAGTTAATAAGGAAACTCATATTGCAAATATGGTAGCGGCATAATGGTTTATACCGCTTTTTTATTTGCAACGTCAATTTGTGTTGGTTCAAGCATACCGATGTGGTTATAAACAATCTCAATTT
>CANQXJ010000016.1 GCA_947627795.1 uncultured Clostridia bacterium | reverse complement strand
ACGACTACATTTTTCGGAGGTAAAAAGGGTATGAAAAAGAGATTAAATCTAATAGCGAGCGAAAAGCTCAGAAAAAGAGGAACGGCGGCAATGAGCGCGCTTATCGCGTTCGCGGTGACAGCGTCGGTTAGCGCGGCGGCGGTGCAGCCTTGGGACGATGAAATGATGAAGCTTTTCAACGATCCCACTGAGGAGCAGATGGAGCTTGTCGATGTAAACGTGACGCGTCCGCTTGCGAGTGTGGAAAACAACGGCACTACCGTTGAGATCAAGCAGACCATCACGGACAATCACCAACTTTATATACTGTTCGAGGTGACCGCTCCCGAGGGAACGGTCATTCCCGAAAACGCGATATGGGACTTTATTACGATTGACTGGAACAGCGCGGGCAACGCCACGGGCGGTATTGATGTGTTAAAAGCCGATGGCAACAAAGCGACAATGCTTTTGTCGGAGCAGTGCAACGGGTTTGTAAGCAAGCAGCAGAGCATAAAGCTCATGCTTAAGGATCTTGTTGCGCCGAACGAGGATAATTACTGCGAAACGCACATGATAGCGGAAGGAACATTCAGCTTTGAATTGACATCGGAATACACAAATCTAAGCAAGGCTTTTCTGCCCGATAAGGTATGTACCGCTCCCGACGGCTCAAAGTACACGATAGAATGTGTGGAGGTATCGCCGATGTCGGTATACGTCGCGATAGAGGCGGGCGCGAGAGTTGTAGGCGGAACAAATAACGCCGTACCCGAGCCGGTTGTCCATATGAACGACGGAACGGAATATACGCTTATATTCTCAAACACAGGCAATTACAACTCGAATTACGCGGGCAGAAGCGACGACAGGGGAGCGTACTTTTTCGGAATGAGGTTCAATACGATCGAGGATGTCGCCAACATAAAGGACATAACGGTAGGAGACACGGTCATCCCGATAAGCGGCGCGCTCGAGAACGCCGCAGAGCTTCCGATCGTATCCGACTGGGCGCGCGATACCGTAGACCGCGTGAGCGCCGAGACGGAGTATATGCAGCAAATGAGCGGAATATATGACTACACGAAAAACATAACGCGCCTGCAATTCTGCCAAATGGCTTATTACGCGCTTTGGGAAATAGGAATGCCTTGCACTGATTACTCATATCAATTTACCGACACGAGCGACGGCTGGGCAAGAAGTCTGTGCGCCGCGGGGATCATAAGCGGCAAAACCGAAACCGAGTTCGCGCCGTACGATTATCTGACGCGCGAGGAGGCTGCGGCGATTTTATGCAGAATCGCCGATTACGCGCATAAGCCGCTGCTCTTCGAAAACCCCGCGCCCGAATACGCCGACGAAAACGAAATATCCGATTGGGCGAAGGACGCCGTATCGGCGCTCGGTTCAGCCGGAATAATGTCGGGCGACGGAGTGAATTTCAATCCGAAGGACGGATACACAGTCGAGCAGTCGATTATCACTCTTTCAAAATTATTGGGACTGTAACAAAAAAGCAGGGCGCGCCCTGCTTTTCTGTTATAAAATTTCAATTTCCAAACCGTCGTTCCGTTCAGCCGCGTCGCGCATTACCGTTATCACAAGCTCGCCGTAGCCGCCGAGGTTTTCTTCAAGCGCTTCGGAATTTTCCAATATTATGCGCGTATCGTTCAAATCCGTGAGCACGTCGTAAAGCGCGTCGAGATTTCGTCCGTAGTATTCGGGCGCGCCGAGCTTTTCGGCAAGTATGTCGTGCAGCGCGCTTTTGCTCGTCATTTCGGCGCAGTCAATAATTATATTTTTCATTTTAAATCACCTCGCCGGAACAGCTGCGTGAAGGTTTCGTAGTGGTCGTCAGTGTAGTAAATATCGCCGTCGCTGCTGTAGATTATGCGTTCCGCGCCGCGCCGCCCGCTTTTGTAGTTCACATCACATTCGCGGTAGTTTCCCTTGGGGAGCTGTCCCTCGTAATTGCCGAAGCGGTCGCCTCCAATCGATTTTCCGGGCGCGACTTCGGTCAGATTGCCCTCGCTGCTCACCCAGCCGAGCTTCTGAGCTTCGTTTTTCGTGATGAAGTTCGAAGGGAGCTTGTTGAAGGTATAGATATAAGCCGCGACCGTAGCCGGAGTGGTGTATACGCCGTCCTCCTCGATCGTGTCGAGCGCGTATTCGAGAGCCTCGTCAGAAACGTCATGCTTATTGAAGTTTTTTTTCTGTTTTCCGCCGTTGCCCGAACGCGCCGCCTGAGCCGCCTCGTCCGTGGGAGCGGCGGTCGATTGCGTGTTTCCGCCCGAGGATACGGCGTGTGTCGAATCATTTTCGGCTTCGGGAGCGAATGAATTCTCCGTTTGCTCCACAGCGTCTATGCCGGCTTGCAGCGCGTCCTCCAGTGCCTCGTCAACCGCCTGTTCGCAGCCCGAAAGCGTGAAAGTAAGCGCGAGCGCGCATATGAGAATATAAATAAATTTTTTAATTCCGTTCATCAAATCACCGCCCAAAAATCCGGATATTTGCAAAATCACGCGGAAAGCGCAGAATTGCCGCTCTCCGCGTGACAGCCGTTAAATTATTCCTTATGGAACAATCCCGAGATGCCTTCCTTGATTTTATCAACAACACCGCTGTCCTCAACCTTGTCGAGAATTTCCTCCGCTTCGTCCTTCAGCTTGTCGAGAACGTCCGAATCGGTGATCTTTTCCTTGATTTTGTCAAGATAGTCGCCCTCGCCAACCTTGTCCTTGAGGTGCTTGATAACCTCGGCTACCTGCTCGTCGGGAAGGTCGATTCCGAATGTGCTCTCGATTGTGTGGATCGGGTCTTTCTTGAGCTGCTCCTTAGCCGCGTCGTCGCCGGCAAGCTGCTCGATTTTTTCCTTGATTGCGTTTAAATCCATTTTCGTATCCTCCTTAAATTTATTTTATTAAGTAAATTATACCAAATATAACAGAAATTGTCAATAAAAAACAAAAATTCTCGTGAGGCTTAATGTTGAGAAATCTATTGTAATCGGCGGTTATTTATGGTATAATTATATTAATATAGCATATTCGGAAATATTTACGGGAAAGGAAAAAATTATGAAAAAAGTTATTTCATTTATTGCGGACGGAATTTTGGCCGGATTTATATTGAGCGTGTCATGCGCCGTGAATATCGCGGCTGCCGCGCCGCTCGGACCGTTCTTCTTCAGCCTTGGCTTATTTGCGATTATAACGTTTAAATTCGGACTTTACACGGGAAAAGCGGGTTATATTGTTTCAAATCCCCCCTCGTATATACCGGAGGTTCTGCTTACACTTCTGGGTAATTTCGCGGGAGCGGCGATAGGCGGAACAATTCTGCGTCTTACGCGTTTTGGTGAGGCTTGGACGGCTTCCGCGTCAAATATAATAACCGGCAAAATTGAGGATTCAATTTTAAGCGCCTTCATTCTTGCGATATTCTGCGGCGTGCTTATGTACATAGCTGTTGACGGAAGCAAGCGTCTGCGCGAAGAAAAAAATTACGCCGGAGCGCTGTTTGTGATAGTTATGCCGATTGTTGTGTTTATAACGTGCGGATTTAACCACAGCATAGCCGATATGGGATACTTTTTCTTAAGCGGCTGCGCGGGAGGCTTGCGGGGCTTGCTGTATCTTGCTGTAGTCGTGTTGGGCAACGCGGTGGGATGCGTGGCGATACCGCTCGTGAAAAAGCTGTCGCTGAATCCGTAAAGGCATGGGAAAAACAGGGAAGCTCCGCGAGGGTTATACTACCGGCACGTGCGCTGCCGCTGCGGCGAAAGCGGCGGCGGTGATGTGTCTTTGCGGAGAGAAAATTGAGAGAATAGGAGTGGTAACGCCGTCCGGAAAATCGTTGGTTCTTGATGTGACAGGGCAGGAGATAGGCGGCGGTTACGCGGTCTGTGCCGCAAGGAAGGACAGCGGCGACGATCCCGACGTGACGAACGGGATGCTGATTTTCGCGCGCGTGAGAAAAGCCGCCGAGGGGATACGTATCGACGGCGGAGAAGGCGTCGGGCGCGTTACAAAGCCCGGGCTGGATCAGCCCGTAGGAGCGGCGGCTATTAACAGCGTGCCGCGAAAAATGATTGCCGGAGCCGTGAAGGACGCGGCGGAGGAGCTTGATTATACGGGCGGGTTCGATATTGAAATTTTTGCTCCCGGCGGCGCGGAAATCGCGAAGAAAACATTTAATCCGCGGCTTGGTATCGAGGGCGGTATATCCATTCTCGGCACGAGTGGCATTGTCGAGCCGATGAGCGAAAGGGCGATTTTAGACACGATTTATTTGGAGCTTAAAATGCTCAAAAAGGGCGGCGCGGAATACGCGGCGGTTACGCCCGGGAATTACGGCGAGCGCTTTTTGGAGGGGCTTGGCGTTGGCGGCGCGGTAAAATGCGGCAATTTTATCGGCGATACGCTTGATTTTACGGATGATTTGGGCTTTTCGGGCGCGCTTCTCGCGGGGCATATCGGGAAGCTTGTAAAGCTCGGTATGGGCGTTATGAACACGCACTCGAAATACGGCGACGGACGTATTGAATGTCTTATATCGTGCGCTCTCGAGGCTGGTTGCGATTTGGGGACACTAAAACGGATCGCGGAATGTGTTACGACGGACGATGCGCTGTCGATTCTTGGGGACACTAAATATATTGTGTCGGAAATACTGATGAAGCGTATAGACGCGGCTATGAAGCGGCGCGCGCGGACGGAAACGGGAATTATTATGTTTTCGGATAAGCACGGTATTTTGGCGAAAAATGATATAGCGGATAAGATGATTGAAAAATTAAGGGGACAGTAAAATGGTATATTTTGTCGGAGCGGGCTGCGGCGCGGTTGATTTGATCACTGTGCGCGGCGCGAAGATACTCGAAAAAGCCGATATAATAATATACGCCGGCTCGCTTGTGAATCCGGAGCTTTTGAAATACGCTAAATCCGACGCGCGAATTTATAACAGCGCGGAAATGACGCTCGATGAGATAATAAACGTTATGCGCGAGGGGGACACTAAAACTATAGCTCGGCTGCATACGGGTGATCCGAGTATATTCGGCGCGGTGCGCGAGCAGATGAACAGATTGGACGCTTTGGGAATAGAATATGAGGTATGCCCCGGGGTAAGCTCGATGTTTGGCGCGGCGGCGGCTCTTAAGGCGGAATATACTCTGCCGGGCGTGTCGCAGACGGTCATAATCACGCGCATGGCGGGGCGCACTCCTGTGCCGGAAAAGGAGGATATAGCGTCTCTTGCGGCGCATGGCGCGGCTATGGTCGTGTTTTTGAGCGCGGGAATGACAGAGGAGCTTACGCAAAGGCTGATTGAGGGCGGCTATGACGAAAATACTCCGGCGGCGATCGTTTATAAGGCTACTTGGGACGATGAAAAAATTTTAAAAGGGACACTAAAACAGTTGCCGAAGCTTGCGAGGGAGAATAATATAACAAAAACCGCGCTTATTACGGTGGGCGGTTTTTTGGGAGATAAATATGAGCTGTCGAGGCTCTACGACGCTCGTTTTGAAACGGGATTCAGAAAGGCGAAGGAGGACGGTCAATGAAAACGGCGGTGCTTGCGTTTACGGAAAAGGGCGGCGAAACAGCCGTTAAAATAACGGAAATTCTGGAAAAATCGGGATACTCCTGCGAGGGGTACGCGTATAAATCGGTCGCGAATGAGAGGCTTACAAAATTTGACAATCTCGCCGAAGCCGCGGAGCTGCTTTTTAAAGCCTGCGGCGCGCTGGTGTTCGTCGGAGCGTGCGGCATAGCGGTGCGCGCCGTCGCGCCGTTTGTTAAGCGCAAGGACACCGATCCCGCGATTGTTGTCGTTGACGAAAAGCATCGGTTCTGCATACCGATTTTGTCGGGGCATTTGGGCGGCGCGAACGAGCTGGCTGAGGAAATCGCCGACGAATTGGGCGCGGTTCCCGTAATCACTACGGCGACCGACATAAACGGAAAATTCGCGGTCGATATGTTTGCGGCGCACAACGACCTGCATATATGCAGTCTTAAAACGGCAAAATTGATTTCTTCGGCGATACTGCGCGGCGAGAAAATCGGGTTTTATTCCGATATTCCGCACGGGGAGCTGCCGGAGGAACTGATTGGGGACACTAAAACTCCGCTCGGGATATGCGTGTCGTACAGCTCGAACGACAAGCCGTTTGAGGAAACGCTTAATCTCGTGCCGAAAAATATCGTGATAGGCATAGGCTGCCGCAAGGACATTGATATAAGAGCGTTTGAAAGCTCCGTAAAGGGGGTCCTCGCTGAGCGCGGTGTGCCGTTTGACGCGGTGGAAAGTATCGCGACGATCGATTTGAAGCGCGAGGAGCCCGCGATAACGGTTTTCTGCGATTTGCATAACATGAAGGCTGAATTTTTTACGGCGGGAGCGCTGGCGGCTGTGCCGGGGGATTTTTCGGCGTCGGAGTTTGTGGAGGCTGTGACCGGAGTTGATAATGTGTGCGAGCGCAGCGCGGTGCACGCGTCGGGCGGGCAGCTGATTTTTCGCAAACAAATAATAAACGGCGTGACTGTCGCGGCGGCGGCAAAGGAATACGAGCTTGATTTGAGCAAGGGAAAGCTATGAAAATTTATGTGGTCGGCTTCGGCGCGGGAAATGCGGACGGCATGAGCGCCGAGGCGAAAAAACGGATCGAGGAATGTGACATAATCGTCGGATATACGACGTATATTGATATTTTGAAAGGATATTTTCCCGATAAGGAATTTATCGAAACGCCGATGAGACGCGAGATCGACCGCGTCCGCGCGGCTGTGGAGCTTGCGGAGGAGGGCAGAATTGTCGCGGTCGTGTCGAGCGGCGACAGCGGTATTTACGGTATGGCTTCGCTCGTTTATGAAATGACGGAAGGCACGGGCGTTGAGGTTTGCGTAATTCCCGGAATTACGGCGGCATCGAGCGGCGCGGCTTTGCTCGGGGCGCCGCTTTCGCATGATTTCGCGGCTGTTAGTCTGAGCGATCTGCTCACGCCTATGGAGCTTATCGAAAAACGGCTCCGTCTCGCGGCGGAGGGGGATTTCGTGATTTGTATATACAATCCCGCGAGCAGGAAGCGCCGCGATTATCTTAAAAAAGCTTGCGATATAATCCTGAAATACCGCGCTCCCGAAACGGTCTGCGGTATCGCGAGAAATATCGGACGCGCCGGCGAGGAATACAAGCTCATGAGCCTTGCGGAGCTCAGAGAATTTGAGGCGGATATGCTGACGACCGTGTTTGTCGGAAATTCCGAAACGCGGGTGATAGACGGGAAAATGGTGACACCGAGAGGATATAAGAATGTGTAAGGTTTTGTTGTTCGGCGGCACGGAGGAAGGGCGCGAAATTGCGGAGCTTCTCGCGGCAAAGGGCGTACCCTCGCTTGTGTGCGTGGCGACGGAATACGGAGCGGCGGCGCTGCCGAAGGGAGTTAAAATACTTCAAAAACGGCTTGAGAGCGCGGAAATGGCGGAGCTTATGAAAGGCGCGGAGCTTTGCGTTGACGCGACGCATCCGTATGCCGACAGGGCGAGCGAAAATATTTCGGCGGCGTGCGGGGAAACCGGCACGAGGTATGTGAGAGTAATCAGAGAATCGCTCGGATATGAGGGCTGCGAAAGCTTTGAAAACGCCGAAAATGCAGCGGAATATCTGAAAAATACCGAGGGAAACGTGTTCATAACCACGGGCGTAAAGGAGCTTGAAAAATTTATCCCGATAGGTACGGAGCGCGTTTTTGCGCGCGTGCTGCCGTCGGTCGAGTCGGTGGAAAAATGCGAAAATCTCGGCATAACGGGGAGGCATCTCATTTGTATGCAGGGACCGTTTTCGGAGGAGCTGAACCGCGCGATGATGAGAGCCGTGGACGCGGCGTTTTTGGTGACAAAGGAATCGGGCGCGAACGGCGGATTTAAAGAAAAACTCGCGGCGGCAGAATCGCTCGGGGTGAAAACGCTGGTGATAACGCGTCCGCGCGCGGAAAACGGCTTTACGCTTGAACGCGTATTGGAAATGATTGAGGAAATAATATGAAGGTTTACATAATTGGAATCGGCATGGGCGCGGCGGACTGCATGACAAAGGCGGCTGCCGCGAAAATTGAAGAAGCCGATGTTTTGATCGGGGCGGGACGGCTTGTGGACGCGGCGAAAAAAAACGAAAAGGAGCGGTTTATCTCGTATAAGGGCGAGGAGATCGCGGAATTTCTGCGCGGGAAAAGCTATGGCTCGGCGGCGGTGCTTTTGTCGGGAGATACGGGATTTTACAGTGCGGCGAAGAAAATCGCGGAAGATCTCGCGGGCTTTGAAACTGAGATAATTCCCGGCGTAAGCTCGCTTGCGTATTTCTGCGCGCGGCTTGGGATTTCGTATGAGGACGTGAATGTCGTAAGTCTGCACGGGCGCGGCGGCGATATTGTCGGCGCGGTGAGAAGAAATAAGCGCGTTTTTGTTCTGCTCGGCGACAATCCGTGCGCGCGGCTTGCCGAATACGGATTTGGGGACACTAAAATATATATCGGAGAAAGGCTGTCATACGCGGATGAAAAAATTACAGAGGGACGGGTAAAGGGTTTTATCGGTTATGAATTTAACGCTCCGGCGGTGATGATGATTGAAAACGAAAATTACGACGATAGAGTTAGGATCGGTATTCCGGACGGCGAATTTATACGCGGTGATGTGCCGATGACGAAGCGTGATATCCGCGCGGCGGCTGTTTCAAGGCTTTGTATCGCGCCCGGCGATATTTGCTGGGACATAGGCGCGGGGACCGGCTCGGTCAGCGTAGAAACGGCGCTCCTGTGCCATGGCGGCGCTGTTTACGCGGTCGAAAAAAACACGGACGCATGTGGGCTTATCGAAAAAAACGCGAAAAAATTCAAGGTCGGAAATATTCATATAATAAGCGGCGAAGCGCCGGAATGTCTCGATGATTTGCCCGCGCCCGACAAGGTGTTTATAGGCGGCTCTTCGGGGAGCGCCGACGGAATAATACGCGCTGTTTTTTGCAAAAATAAAAAAGCGGAAATTGTTGTTACAGCCGTTTCGCTCGACACGCTTACCGGCGTGATCCAATCGCTTGACAGGCTCGGCGCGGAATATGACGTTTCGCAGATTTTCTCCGCGTCGGCAAAGACCGTGGGGACACATAAAATGATGAGCGCGAACAATCCTGTGTTTGTAATACATATTAAGGGACACTAAAAATTGAGGCATCAGTGAGGGAGGGACACTAAAATGAAAAGAATAATGTTTGCGG
Organism: uncultured Clostridia bacterium; assembly: GCA_947627795.1. Lineage (GTDB taxonomy): Bacteria > Bacillota > Clostridia > UBA1381 > UBA1381 > CANQXJ01. The sequence continues at coordinate 31,794 of CANQXJ010000016.1, read as the reverse complement.
CGGTGAACAGCGGCTCGGGGAAAACTACGGTGACGTGCGCGGTTTTGCAGTATCTTGTAAACAACGGCGTTGACGCGGTTTCGTTCAAATGCGGACCGGACTATATAGACACGATGTTCCATAAAAGCGTGATAGGCGCGCCGTCGTACAACCTCGACAGCTTTTTTATGGACGACAACACGATAAAATTTCTTTTAAACCGCAACAGCGCGGATATTTCGATAATCGAGGGCGTTATGGGCTTTTACGACGGCATCAATTTTACCGAGCACGCAAGCTCCTATGAGATTTCCGAAATTACCGAAACGCCGGTCGTGCTGATCATGAACTGCAAGTCTATGGCGAACTCGGCGGCGGCGGTGATAAAGGGCTTTCTTGAGTACCGCCCGAACAGGATCTGCGGCGTGATTTTTAATCAGGTTTCTATGGCGACGTATCTGCGGCTCAAGCCTATCTGCGAAAGCTTGGGGATAAAGCCGCTCGGTTATCTGCCGTTTTATGAGAACGCGAAGCTCGAAAACAGGTATCTTGGGCTTGTAACGGCGGCTGAGGTGAACGATTTGAAGGCTAAATTGCAGAAGCTCGCGAAAATGGCGTCGGAGACGCTCGATATTAAGGGTATACTCGATATGGCTGACGATGCGCCGCTTGAATATACCGATTTGACCGAGAAAAAAATCGCGGACGTGCGCGTCGCGGTGGCGCGGGACGTGGCGTTTTGCTTTTATTATGAGGACAATCTGCGGCTTTTAAAGGAGCTGGGCGCGGAGCTTGTGGAGTTCAGCCCGTTGGCGGACAAAGCGCTGCCGGAAAATATCGACGGGCTTTTCTTGGGCGGCGGTTATCCCGAAATTTACGCGGAGGTGCTCGCCGAGAATACGGAAATGCTCGCGGAAATCAAACGCGCGGTGGAAAGCGGGATCCCGTGCATCGCGGAGTGCGGCGGGTTTATGTATCTGCACGAGAAGATCCGCGACGTGACCGGACAGGAGTACAAAATGGCGGGCGTGATAAAGGGCGCGTGCTTTAAAAAGGAGCATTTGCAGCGGTTCGGCTATCTGGAGCTGACCGCGAACAGGGACGGCGTACTTTGCGAAAAGGGCGGGAAAATCCGCGCGCACGAGTTCCACTACTACGACAGCGACAGCAACGGCGACGGGTTTGACGCGGTCAAAAGCGGCAGGGAGTGGAAGTGCATCAACGTGAGGGATAACCTTGCCGCGGGCTTTCCGCATATGAATTTTTACGCCAACGTCGATTTTGCGAAGAGCTTTATACGTAAATGCGGGGACAGGAAAAATGCGGATAAACGGACTTGACGCGCGGGCTATGGCGTATGCGAAACGGCGCTGGGACGCTGTCGCGAAGCCGTTGGGAAGCCTTGGGGAATTTGAAAATATAATAATACAGATCGCCGGAATTTTGGGGACACATAAATTCTCGCTTAACAAGCGCGCCGTTGTAGTTATGTGCGCCGATAACGGAGTTGTCGCCGAGGGTGTGACGCAGACGGGGCAGGAGGTTACGGCTGTCGTCGCGAATAACTTTCAAAGCGGAAAAACGAGCGTTTGTGCTATGGCGCAGCAGGCGAAAGCGGAGGTTTTCGCGGTCGATATCGGAGTTGCCGCCGACACCGCGGGGACACTAAATCGCAAGATTGCGCGGGGGACACTAAATATCGCGAAGGGCGCGGCTATGACGAGAGAGAAAGCCGAAAAAGCCGTTAAAACGGGTATTGAGCTTGTGCGGGAATTGAAGGAAAAGGGATATAAAATCATAGTCACCGGCGAGATGGGAATAGGAAACACCACAACCAGCGCGGTTGTCGCGAGCGTGCTGCTCGGGGCTGGGCCGGAAGCCGTAACGGGACGCGGCGCGGGACTTTCCGAAAGCGGGTTGAAGCGGAAAATCGAAGTCATAAAGCGCGCGATCGAGGTAAATAAACCCGATAGAAACGACGTTATTGACGTGATTTCTAAGGTGGGCGGCTTCGATATTGCGGGACTTGCCGGAGTGTTTTTGGGCGGCGCGGTTTATCATGTGCCCGTTGTGATCGACGGCTTTATCAGCGCGGCGGCGGCTCTTTGCGCGGCGCGGCTGTGCGGGAAATGCGTCGATTTTATGATCGCGTCCCACGTTTCGGACGAGCCCGCGGCGGAAACGATACTTCGCGAGCTCGGAAAAAAAGCGGTGATACGTGCGGGAATGCGGCTCGGCGAGGGTACGGGCGGCGTGATGCTTCTGCCGCTTTTGGACATGGCGCTCGCGGTGTACGGCGAGATGGTGACGTTTGAGGAAACGGAAATAGAGGCTTATAAGGAGTTAAAGTAATGTTGGTTCTTGTTATCGGCGGGAGCGGCAGCGGCAAGTCGGAGACGGCTGAAAATATCGCGGTCGGGTTTGGCGGAAAACGTACATATATAGCCGCGATGGAGCCGTTCGGCGAAGAGGCGAAGGCGCGGATCGAGCGTCACAGAGCGGCGCGGTGCGGAAAAGGATTTGAAACCGTCGAGCGGTATACCGATGTTGAGGGACTGAATATAAGCGGCACGGCGCTTTTAGAGTGCTTGTCAAATCTTTTGGCGAATGAAATGTTTTCGGCGGGCGGCGCGGGAGAAAAGGCGGTTGACGCGGTTTTGGGCGGAATTGAGCATCTTAAGCGGACGTGCGATAACCTTGTGATCGTGACTAATGAAATTTTTTCGGGGGACACTAAATATTTGGGGGACACTAAAAAATATATGAAAAATCTCGGATATATAAATTGCCGTATCGCGGAAAGGGCGGATGCGGTTTATGAAGTGACTTGCGGAATCGCGGAAAGGATAAAGTAAAATGAAAATACTGAAATCGTTTATCACCGCGTTTTCGATGTATTCGAAAATCCCTATGCCGCGCGTTGAGTGGAGCGGGGACAATATGAAGTATTCGCTGTGCTTTTTTCCGCTTGCGGGGGCAGTGATCGGGGCGCTGTTTTTGCTTTGGACATGGATCTGCGCGCGGCTTGATATAGGAGGTATCTGCTTCGCGGCTGTCGCGGCGGCGCTGCCGATTTTTGTGAGCGGCGGTATTCATTTTGACGGATTTATGGACGTGAGCGACGCGCTCGGCTCGTACGGGGACACTAAAAAGAAGCTTGAAATAATGAAGGATCCGCACGTCGGGGCGTTCGCGGTTATCGGCGCTATTGTGTATTTTTTGTTGTATTTCGCGCTTTTTACGGAGGTTGATACGGCTGCCGAAATTGCGGCGATAGCGTGTTCTTATCCGCTTTCGCGGGCTTTGAGCGCGATAACCGTAAGCTGTTTTAAGTGCGCGAAGAAGGACGGGTTGCTGTTTGAGTTTTCGTCGGGGGCGCATATCGCGGCGGTTCGGATCGTGTCGATAATTTACATCATGCTTATCGGCGCGGCGGTGATTTTTGCGTGGTCATGCGCGGCGTGGCTCGTTATCGGCGCGGCGGCAGTTGTGATGATAATTATTTATTATTTTATGACGAGGAAAAATTTCGGCGGCATTACGGGCGATACGGCGGGATGGTTCGTGCAGGTGTGCGAGCTTGTGTTTTTGATCGCGGTCGTCGTTTTGGGGCGCTTTATTTAGGAGGAAAATATGATTTTTATTGTTGGCGGCGCGTTTTCCGGAAAGCGGGATTACGCGCGGAATCATCTCGGCACGGCGGATCTCGCGGAGGGAACTGAATCGTTTGACAGGCTCTGCGAGGCGGACGCGGTGTGTGATTTTCAGCTTTTCGCGGAGAAGTGCGTGAAAAATGGGATTGACGCGCTTGCGGAAACTGAGCGGCTGATCGAGAAAAATCCGAGCGTTATAATTATCGCGGATGAAATCGGCTGCGGCGTTGTGCCGGTTGAAAAATCGGACAGGGAGCTGCGCGAGCTTTGCGGCAGGCTTAACTGTATGCTTGCCGAAAGGGCGGATAAGGTCGTGCGCGTGGTCTGCGGGATCGGCAGGGTGATCAAATGATCGCGCTGATACGCCACGGCAGGACGGAGGGAAATTTGCTGAAAAAATACATAGGCGTTACCGATGAGGATCTGTATGACGCGCGCGGGCTGGAACGCGATTATCCGCCTGTTGATATCGTTGTGACAAGCTCGATGAAGCGCTGCGTTCGGACGGTTGAGATCATTTATCCCGACGCGGAAAAAATTGTTATCGGTGATTTGCGCGAGTACGATTTCGGGCGGTTCGAGGGTAAAACATTTGAGGAAGCCGTCAGCGACGCGGAATACAAAAAATGGCTTGACAGCGGCGGAAACGAGTCTTTTCCGGGCGGAGAAAATCATGAGGATTTTAAACGCCGCAGCGTGAGTGCTTTTAGAGCGGCGGCTGAAAAATATAAGGACTTTGATATCGCGTTTGTCGTTCACGGCGGCACTATTATGGCTGTGATGCAGTCGCTGTTCGGCGGCGGGTTTTATGATTATATGGTTGAAAACGGCGGCGGATATATTATTGAAGGGAATACTTTCAGAAAAATAACATGAATGGGGGACACTAAATGTTAAAGTATACATTTATCGCAGTTATACTGGGATTTATGATCGACTTTATAATCGGCGATCCTCATTCATTTCCCCATCCGGTGCGGCTTATCGGAAGAATGATAAGCGCGTTTGAAAAAATAACGCGGCATGCTTTTGGGGACACTAAAACCGGGCAGCTTATCGGCGGTGCGGTTTTGTGGGTTATCGTCTGTGTGCTGTCGCTCGGCGTTCCATTTGCGGTTGTTTTTGCGGCGTATAAGCTGAATAAATGGCTGTATATCGCGGTTTCGGCGGTTATGAGCTGGCAATGCACAGCGGCGCGGCAGCTTATGCGGGAGAGTATGGCGGTGAAAAAGGCGCTTGAAACCGATGGAATTGAAGCGGCGAGGAAAGCTGTTTCTATGATCGTCGGGCGCGATACGGATAATTTGGACGAGGACGGCGTTATACGCGCGGCTGTCGAGACTGTGGCGGAGAACGCGTCGGACGGAGTTATCGCGCCGCTTTTTTATCTGATGCTCGGCGGGGCGCCGCTCGGGTTTTTGTATAAGGCGGTAAACACTATGGATTCGATGATTGGATATAAAAATGAGAGATACATATATTTCGGGCGGTTCGCGGCGCGGGCGGACGACGTTTTTAACTTTATTCCTTCGCGTATTTCGGCGGTATTTTTGCTTTTTGCCGCGTTTATTTTGCGGCTCGATTTCAAAAACGCGCTGAAAATTTACAAAAGGGACAGGAAAAATCATTCGAGCCCGAACGCGGCTCAGACCGAAGCCGTATGCGCGGGGGCGCTCGGGGTTCAGCTCGGCGGGGACGCGTATTATTTCGGGAAATTATATGAAAAACCGACGATTGGGGACAGTAAACGTGAGATAAATTCGGGGGACATTAAAACCGCGAATATTATGATGTATACCGCGGATTTCGCGTTTTTGGCGGTGTGCGTAGCTGCAATTTCGGCTTTGGGAGGATTGGGATATGTATAATCACGGCGGCGATATTTACAGAAACCGCGTAAAAATCGACTTTTCGGCGAATATAAATCCGTTCGGGCTTCCCGAAACGGTTAGGAGGGCGCTGTCGGAAAATATCGAAGACTTAAGCGCGTATCCGGACACCGAATGTGAAAAGCTGAGTCGCGCCGTAGCGGAATACGAGGGTGTGAGCGCGGATAATATTTTATGCGGAAACGGTGCGTCGGAGATTATTTTCAATACGGTACGCGCGGTAATGCCGAAGCGCGCGCTTTTGATTGCGCCGACATTTTCCGAATATGAGCGCGCATTGAAAAGCGTCGGCTGCGAGATAAAATATCACACGCTTTCGGAGGAAAATAATTTTAATCTGACGGAACGGATCTTGCCGGAGCTTGACGGAACGGATATGATTTTTCTGTGCAATCCGAACAACCCCGTCGGGAATATGATCGATGAAGCACTGATGGATCAAATACTCCGCGAATGTGAAAAAAGGGATATTTTCGCGGTAATTGACGAGTGCTTTATGGATTTTGTCCCCAACGGATATTCCGCGAAGAAAAAAACTGCGGTGATCAAGGCGTTTACAAAAACGCATGCTCTCGCCGGACTGCGTCTCGGATATATGATTGGGGACAGTAAAACTCTCGAAAAAATAGATTTAGTGTCCCCGCGCTGGAACGTAAACGCGGCGGCGCAGCTTGCCGGAATTGCGGCTTTGAGCGACGCGGAATATCTTAAAAAAACAAAAAAATATATCGAAAAGGAACGCATTTTTTTGACCGATAAACTGCGAAAGCTCGGCATAAAAGCGTTCGATTCGCGGACGAATTTCATTTTATTCAAAACCGGCAAAGAAATATACGCGCCGCTTCTCAAAAAGGGGCTTCTCGTGCGGCAATGCGGAAATTTTCGGGGGCTCGATGATTCGTTTTACAGAATCGCGGTGCGTTTGCATGAGGAAAATACCGTGCTTTTGAGCGCGTTAAAGGAGTGTTTGTAATGGCGAAGGCGATAATGGTTCAGGGCACGATGTCAAACGCGGGGAAAAGCGTAATAGCGGCTGCGCTGTGCCGTATTTTCAAACAGGACGGATACCGCGCCGCGCCGTTTAAGTCGCAGAATATGGCGCTCAATTCCTACATAACGGACGACGGGCTCGAAATCGGGCGTGCGCAGGCGATGCAGGCTGAGGCGGCGGGAGTGAAGCCGTCGACGCTGATGAACCCGATTTTACTGAAGCCCACAAGCGAGCGCGGCTCGCAGGTCATAGTAAACGGCGAGGTGCGCGCGGACATGAGCGCGGCTGAATATTTCAAGTACAAATCGACGCTGATACCCGAGATAAAAGCGGCATATGAGAAGCTCAGCGCGGAATATGACGTGATCGTGATAGAGGGCGCGGGCAGCCCGGCGGAAATAAATTTGAAGGAAAACGATATTGTAAACATGGGCATGGCTGAAATGGCGGATTGCTCTGTGCTTCTCGTCGGCGACATAGACCGCGGCGGCGTATTCGCGCAGCTTTACGGAACGGTCGAGCTGCTTGAGCCCGATGAGAGGGCGCGCGTCAAGGGGCTGATTATCAACAAATTCCGCGGCGACATTGAAATTTTAAAGCCGGGACTGACCATGCTTGAGGAGCTTACAGACATTGACGTGATTGGCGTTGTGCCGTACGCTGATTTGCGGCTCGACGACGAGGATAGCCTATCGGAGCGGCTTGACGCGAAAAACGCGGGGGCGGTAGACATAGCGGTTATACGTTTCCCGCGCATATCGAATTTTACCGATTTTAACGTGTTCGAGCAGATTGAGGGAGTGTCGGTCAGATACGTAAAAACCGCTTCACAGCTCGGCAACCCGGATATGGTGATACTGCCCGGAACGAAAAATACGATTGCGGATCTGCTTTGGATGCGCCGGAACGGGCTTGAAGCGTCAGTGTTGAAGCTTGCGCGCAAAGGAACGGTAATTTTCGGTATTTGCGGCGGTTATCAGATGCTCGGCGAAACCATAGCCGACGAAAACGGCGCGGAATATGGGGGCGGCGTTCGGGGGATGGGCTTGCTTCCGACCGATACCGTGTTTGAAACGGAGAAAAAAAGAACGCGGGTAACGGGGAAATTCGAAAACGTATCGGGGACACTAAAACCTCTTTCGGGCAAAGCGTTTTCGGGGTATGAGATACATATGGGACGAACAAACTTTAGTGTCCCCGAGATGTGCGCTTTTTCGGACGGCGGCGCGGACGGAGTTTGCTCGAAAAATATTTACGGCACGTACGTTCACGGAATTTTCGACGAATGCGCAGCCGATATCGCGCGGTGTTTGGCTGAGAAAAAGGGCTTGAACACGGACGATATACGCGATATTGATATGAAGGAATTTAAGGAAAAGGAATACGACAGGCTCGCGGATATTGTACGCGCGAGTCTTGATATGAAAAAAATATACGAAATTATCGGATTGGGGGATTAAAATGCTTCACGTTTACTGCGGCGAAGGCAAGGGCAAAACCACCGCCGCCATGGGTCTTGCCGCGCGTATGGCGGGAAACGGCGGGAATGTGCTCATAGTGCAGTTTTTAAAAGGCTCTCCGAGCGGTGAAATCGCTTTTTTGTCAAAAGCAAAAAATATAAAAATCCTCAGATGTGACAAAAATTACGGCTTCACGTTCCAAATGAGTGGTGACGACAAAACCAAAATAACGCGCTGCCATAACGAGAATCTGAAATACGCGCTCGATAACGTGGATAAGTACGATTTAATAATTCTTGATGAAATTTTCGCGGCTTTAAACAGTAATCTTGTTGACGTGGGGACACTAAAAGAATTGATAGATAAATCGAAGGATACGGAAATTGTCATGACGGGAAGAAATCCCGATAAATACTATACGGACAGAGCCGATTACGTATCGGAAATCAGGAAAATAAAGCACCCGTTTGACGGCGGAGTGGGCGCGAGAAGGGGGGTAGAGTTTTGAAAATCGAAAGGCTTTTGCCCGGAGAAATTGAAGCGCGCAGTATGGAAATTATCGAAGCCGAGCTTGGGGACACTAAAATTGATTCCGAGCAAAAGCCGGTAATCAAGCGCGTGATACATACCACGGCGGATTTTGATTATCTTGAAAATCTCGTTTTTTCGGAAAATGTCATACAAATCATAAAGGACGCGCTACGAAACGGGGCGGATATAATTACGGATACGCAGATGGCAAAATCGGGCATAAATAAGCGTATTTTAGCCGATTTTGGCGGAGAGGTACACTGCTTTATATCCGACGCGGACGTGGCTGAGGCCGCAAGGAAAAACGGCACGACCCGCGCGGAGGCGAGCATGGACAAGGCGGCAAGGCTCGGAAACGGAAATGTTTTCGCGATAGGCAACGCTCCGACTGCGCTCATACGGCTGTATGAGCTGATTACGGCGGGCGGGTTTAAACCGGCGGCGGTAATAGGCGTGCCGGTGGGATTTGTGAACGTGGTGCAGGCGAAGGAGCTTATAATGACGGCGGGCGTTCCGTATATAGCCGCGCGCGGGCGAAAGGGCGGCAGCAATGTCGCGGCGGCGATATGCAACGCGGTTTTATATGATATGAGATAAGAGTTTTATACAAAAATATGCGGTTTGGTATTGACTGTACATATGTAAAAATGGTAAAATAAACTGAAATAAAAACAGGAGAAAACATATGTGGATTGCTGATAACTGGAAGGATTACAGGCTGATCGACAGCGCGTCGGGCGAGAAGCTCGAATACTGGGGCAAACACCTTTTGCGCCGTCCCGACCCGCAGGCGGTCTGGAGCGTGAAATCGGAAAAAACGCTCTGGAATAAGACCGACGCGCGGTACCACCGTTCAAGCTCGGGCGGCGGTAAGTGGGAGTTTTTCAAAAAGCTCCCCGAGCGCTGGACGATCGGGTACAAGGATCTGACGTTTAATATAAAACCGATGGGCTTCAAGCATACCGGACTTTTTCCCGAGCAAGCCGTCAACTGGGACTGGTTCTCGGAGCTGATAAAAAACGCAAAAAAGCCGGTGCGCGTGCTTAATCTTTTCGCGTACACCGGCGGCGCGACTGTCGCGGCGCTCGCGGCGGGCGCGGAGGTAGTTCATGTCGACGCGGCGAAGGGCATGGTGACGTGGGCGAAGGAAAACGTGGTTTCATCGGGCTTGGGCGACAGACCGGTGCGCTATATTGTTGACGACGTGGTAAAATTCGTAAAGCGCGAGCAGCGGCGCGGACGGCAGTACGACGCGGTAATCATGGATCCGCCCTCATACGGGCGCGGACCGTCGGGCGAGCTTTGGAAGATAGAAAACGAGCTGTACCCTCTGATGGAGGACTGTATGAAAATCATGTCGGACGAGCCGCTGTTCTTCCTGATAAACTCGTACACAACGGGACTGAGCGCGCAGGTGCTCGTAAACGTGCTGTCTATGACGATGAAGGCGAGATACGGCGGAAAGGTTACGGCGGACGAAATAGGTTTGCCGATGAGCGCAAACGGACTTATTTTACCATGCGGAATAAGCGGCAGGTGGGAACAATAGGCATGCGCGTCCGCATGCCGCCCGAAACTGCGTTTCGGTCAGTTAAAAATAAAGAAATTAAAAAAGTTCCTGAAGAAACTTTTTTAATTTTGACGTTATCCGACGCGCATGTCGTCGGATAACAATACGAAACGGCATTTGCCGTTCCGTACAAATTATAGATATAGGGAAACAAAATGAAAATTCTAAACGTAGAAAATGTTTCTTTTTCGTATTCGGAAAAAGAAACGGTTCTTAAAGATATAAATTTGACAATTGAAAAAGGCTCGTTTACGGCGATAATCGGGTGCAACGGGAGCGGGAAATCGACGCTTGCGAAGCATTTTAACGCGATACTTCTCCCGAAAAGCGGCGCTGTTTACGTGAAGGGGATCGACACGCGCGACGAAAAGCGGCTGTTTGAGATACGCTCGGCGGCGGGAATGGTGTTTCAGAATCCCGACAACCAAATGGTCGCGGCAATCGCTGAGGACGAGGTCGCGTTCGCGGCGGAAAATCTCGGATTGGAACGCAACGAAATACGCAGGCGCGTTGACGAGAGCCTGCGCGCTGTAGGCATGGAGGAATACGCGCTCGAATCGCCGGCGCATATGTCGGGCGGTCAGAAGCAGCGCATAGCCGTAGCGGCGGCGCTCGCGATGGAGCCGGAGTGCCTTATACTCGACGAATCTACGGCTATGCTCGATCCGCAGGGACGCGCGGAGCTGATGCAAACAATAAAAAAGCTGAACCGCGAAAACAACATCACGGTAATTTTAATTACGCACTATATGGACGAAGCCGTGCAAGCCGACCGCGTAATAGTCATAGACGGCGGCGAAATCGTGACGGACGGGACGCCGCGCGCGGTGTTTGAGGACGTTGAAAAAATCCGCTCGCTCGGGCTTGACGTGCCGCAGGCGGCGGAGCTGGCGCACGAGCTGGGCTTGACGGGAGTGCTCACTGCCGACGAGTGCGTAAACGCGGTCGACAAGCTTCTCGGAGGCGCGGGACGATGATTAGGATAGAGAATTTAAACTATGCGTATAAAACCGGCGCGAAAAATCAAAAGCAAGCGTTGGTTAACATAAATCTTGAAATAGCGGATAACAGTCTCACCGCGCTGATAGGTCACACCGGCAGCGGAAAATCGACGCTTATCCGACACTTGAACGGTCTTATAAAGCCGGATTCGGGGAAAATTTTTATAGACGATACAGAAATCACCGCGCCGAAGGCGGATCTGCGCAGGGTACGCTTTGACGTGGGACTGGTGTTCCAGTATCCCGAGCAGCAGCTTTTTGCGGAAACTGTGTACAAGGACATCGCGTTTGGACCGGAAAACATGAAGCTCGGCGCGGACGAGGTAAAGCGGCGCGTATACGAAGCGGCGGAGATGGTCGGACTTTCGGAAAAGCCGCTTGAAAAATCGCCGTTTGAGCTGTCGGGCGGACAGAAGCGGCGCGCGGCGATCGCGGGAGTATTGGCGATGAAGCCGAAAAAGCTTATCATGGACGAACCCGCGGCGGGGCTTGATCCGCGCGGCAGGGAAGAAATATTCGCGCTTATAAAGCGGCTGCACAAATCCGGCATGACGATGCTTTTCACGTCTCACTCAATGGAGGACGCGGCGAAAACAGCGGAGCGGGTGATAGTTATGGACAAAGGCAAAATCTTTGCCGAAGGCTCGGTCGCGGAAATATTCGCGCGCGGGGGAGAGCTTAGAAAAATCGGGCTTGACGCGCCGCAGGTTACGATAATCGCCGATAAGCTTAGGGCTTTGGGCTATGACATACCGCCCGTATACACGGTAGAGCAAATGCTTTTGGCAATACGTAAAATAATCGGAGGAAAAAATGGTTGACATACTCATCGGGCAGTATTTAACGGGCAGCTCCGCGCTGCACAGAACGGACGCGCGCGTTAAAATAATACTGCTGATATTATACGCCGCGCTGCTGTTTATAATAAAAAATCCGCTTTCTTACGCGATTTTTTTGATATTTACAACAGCTCTTACAATGATGGGCGGCATAGGCTTTAAAGCAGTTATGAAATCAATAAAGCCGCTTCGATGGATCATAATTTTCACGGCGGTAATAAATCTGTTTTTCACAAAGGGCGAGCCGCTTTTGTCGTTTTGGAAAATAGCGATAACGGCGGAGGGGATAGATTTGGCGGTCAAAATGACCGTGAGGTTATTGTGCCTTATCGTAGCGTCGTCGCTTCTGACGCTCACAACGCCGCCTTTGACGCTTACAAACGCGATCGAGTCGCTTCTGAGTCCGCTCGCAAAGCTGAAGGTGCCGGTGAGGGAGCTTGCGATGATGATGAGCATAACGCTCAGGTTTATTCCTGTTCTCGCCGAGGAAGCGGACAGAATAATAAAAGCGCAGACGGCGCGCGGCGCGGATTTCGGCTCGGGAGGCATAATAAGCCGCGCGAAATCGCTTGTGCCGGTGATGATGCCGCTTTTCATAAGCGCGTTCAAACGCGCGGAGGATCTGGCGACGGCGATGGATGCGCGGTGCTTCATAAGCGGCGCGCCGAGAACGAAGCTGCACGAAGAGAAGCTGACGCCGGCGGACGCGCGCGCGGGGGTGGTTTTTGTTGTGTTTGCGGCGGCGGTCGCGGCGGCGGAATTGTTGTAAATTATGATTTATGTACGTATCGGCGGCGTAGGCGTAGGGGCGGTCATCGGCCGCCCGTTCCCAATGCAGCGCGGCGGGCGGCCAATAACCGCCCCTACGAGAGGCCCCCTTGTCAAAGGGGGCTGTCAGCGTAGCTGACTGGGGGATTCCTTCGCTAATTTAAAAAAAAGAATCCCTCCACCGCTACGCGGTCCCCCTCCCTTTAACAAGGGAGGCTTATACCGCTAAATCATAATTTACACACCCAAAAATTATAATTGAATTGTAAAGGAATATATGCTATAATGAATATAAAGCTATCGCTTCAATACGACGGCACGGCTTATCACGGCTGGCAGATACAGGAAAACGCCGTGACAGTGCAGGAAATTGTGAAAAACGCGCTCTCGGAGCTTACGGGAGAGAAAATCAATTTAATCGGCTGCGGACGTACCGACGCGGGCGTTCATGCGCTCGATTATACGTGCAATTTTCATACGGAAACGACTATTCCCGTTGAAAAAATCCCGTACGCGCTCAATTCGCGGCTCCCGGAGGATATAGTCTGCTTTGGAGCGGAGGTCGTTCCGGATGATTTTCATTCGAAAAACAGCGCGGTCGCTAAGCGGTATCTGTATAAAATTCTGAACGCTCCGTTTCCTGACGCATTTATGAAAAACTACGCGTGGCATTTTAAATATCCGCTGAATTTGGAGGATATGCAAAAAGCGGCGGAGGCGTTTTTGGGCGAGCATGATTTTATCGGTTTCGCGTCGAGCGGATTTACCGTAAAAACTACGGTGAGAACTATATATTCGCTTGGCGTTTCAAAGAAAAATAATCTTATAACGATAGACATAAAGGGCAACGGCTTTCTGTATAATATGGTGCGAATAATCGCGGGGACGCTTGTTTTCGCGGGCTGCGGAAAGCTCAGCCCCGACGATATGGCGCGGATAATCGCGTCGGGGGAGCGCGCTGAGGCGGGTATAACCGCTCCGCCGCAGGGACTTTTTCTCAAGGAGGCGTACTATTGATGGACGACGAAATGAAGAATAAATCCATAGACGATATGGTTACATATTACGATGAGCCGCAAGATGCCGAAAATAACGGCAAGGACACGGAAATCGAACCGGAGGAAGAAATCACGGTATCAGAACCGAAGGACGAATATGAGCCTGAGCAGGAAGAAGATAAGTCTGAACCGAAAGAGGAACCGGAAGGCGAATATGAGTCTGAGCCGGCGAAAGAACCGGAGGGCGGATACGAGCCTGAACCGGCAAAAGAGCCTGAAGGCACGGAAAAATCCGAGCCTGATAATGATTTCGAGAACGATGACGAGCCGGAATATTACGACGATTATGACGAGTATTACGAATACAGCGACGATTATGACGATATTGACGACGATATTGACGACGAATACAGAATAAGCACAAAGACGCTTACAGTTATCGCCGTTATAGTGGTTTTGATCGCGCTTGCGGGAGTTTTGTCATTTGTGGACGGCGGTATAGTCGGGCAATATAAGGCGAACGCCGTTAAAAATATATCAAGCATTGCTTATAAGCTCGGAATAGGTTCGGGTTCGAATGAGGTTTCGGAAACAAATTCGGCTGATGGGGAAAATGTTAATATCGAATATGGTACGGATGTAAAATATATCCAATCCGTGCCTGTCGATAACGCCGGAGCGGCTCAGTTTAAGAAATACAAGGACGGGCTGCTCTGCGCGACGGCAAATAATATAATGTTCATTGACAGCTTAGGAAATATTGCTTGGGAAAGCGATACGGTTATAGTAAATCCTATACTGAAAACGGGCGGCAACTATATATTGCTCATTGAAAAAAACGGCAAACGTATGTGCCTTTATAATGAAACCGAAAATATTTACGATATAACCGTTGACGATAAAATCTTAAATTGCAGCGTATCCGCGAACGGCGATGTTGTCGCGGTTACCGACAAAGCCGGATACAAGGGCGCCGTTACGGTTTATAACAGAAGCGGCGATCAGATTTTCTCATGGTCGTCGGGAAGCGATAACGTGATAAGCGCGGATATTTCGGCAAAATCGAGAAGGGTGGCGGCGACGCTTTTAAACTCGGACGGTCAGGCTAAATCAAGCGTGAAGGTTTTCGATATAAAGAAAGCCGACGCGCTGCGGACGATTATATTTGAGGACACCATTCTCTTTGATGTGAAATTTTCCGGAGACACCGCAAATGTTTTTGGAGACAACAGTATGGTGGGAATAAGCTCGGGCGGAAAGCTGCTGTTTGATAAACGCTTCGACGGCGCGCGGCTTATACATTATTCTTCCGACGACGGAAATCATATGATGCTGTTTGAAAGCGCGAATATGCCGCTTATAAACGTGTATAACCGAAAGGGCAGACTCAAGGATCAGTTTACAGCCGAGGCGATGCCGGATGTGATTGATGTTTGCGAAGATTACGTCGCGTACAACAGCGGAAGAACTATTATTTCGGGAAGAGCGGACACAAAGGATATGACGCGCTTTAACGCCGATTTGGATATAAAACATCTGTTCCTTGTTGATGAAAAGACGTTTATGATTGTGTACTCAAACAGCGTGGAAATTGTTACAATGGAGTAAGAAATGATAAATTTAGCTGATATAACGGTTCTCGCCTTTGTGTTCTTGTTTTTCACAATAAGCTATCGCAGAGGCTTTGTAAAATCGGTGTGGAGAATAGTTTCAATCGTGTTTTCGATTGCGGCGGTCATGCTCCTGAAAAAACCAATCGCGTCATTCCTTGCCGGCACGAATTTTGCGATGAATATTGAAAACACCGTCGCCGGAGAAATAGCCGGCGCAGCGGGTAATGTCACGGGCGGACTTGATATGAATTTGCCGTATGTGGTTGTGAACAGTCTTACAAACGGGGTAAGCGCGGCGGGGAATGAGCTGGCGCGTTCGGTTACAATGCTCGCTATCAACACAGCCGCGTTTGTCGTTCTGTTTATGATAATACGCGTCGGACTTTTTATAGCGTACTCGTTTTTAACGGGCGCGTCAAAGCTGCCGGTGCTGAGCTTCGCGAATAAGCTCGCGGGAGGAGCGGTCGGCGCGGCTGCCGCGCTTATTACGGTCTATATAGCGCTCGCGTTTATCTCGCTTTTCGCGCGCGCGGACAGTCCTCTGTTCGCCATGATAAACGGCTCTTTAATAGTTAAATATTTTTATAATTACAATATAATATTGCAGCTCATAATGAAGCTGTAAAGGGAGGTTTTTTAAATGTACAGTGATATCGTAAAAAAAGGCGTTGAAAAAACGCCGCACCGGTCGCTCTTTAAGGCGGCGGGCTTCACGGACGAGGAAATAAAGCGTCCTCTTATCGGCGTGGTAAGCGCCAAAAACGAGGTTATCCCGGGACACATCCACCTCGACAAAATAGCCGAGGCGGTCAAAGCGGGAGTACGTATGGCTGGCGGAACTCCTATCGAGTTTCCGTCGATAGGAGTGTGCGACGGAATAGCAATGGGACACGTAGGAATGAAATATTCACTCGCGTCGCGCGAGCTTATCGCGGACTCTATCGAGTCCATGACGATAGCGCACGGCTTTGACGCGCTCGTGCTTATCCCCAACTGTGACAAAATAGTACCCGGTATGCTGATGGCTGCGGCGCGTCTTAACAAGCCCGCGATCATCGTATCGGGCGGACCTATGCTTTCGATAAACTATGGCGGCAAATACCGTGATTTAAACACTACATTCGAGGCGATAGGCGAGTTTAAAGCGGGAACGATCGACGAGGAGGGACTTCTCGGTCTTGAAAACGCGGCTTGTCCGTCGTGCGGCTCGTGCTCGGGAATGTTCACGGCGAATTCGATGAATTGTCTGTGTGAAGTCCTCGGTATGGCTCTTCCCGGCAACGGCACAATTCCGGCTGTGTATTCCGAGAGGATCAGACTTGCAAAGGAAGCGGGCATGAAAATCATGGAGCTTCTCGAAAAGGACATAAAGCCGCGCGACATTATCACGCCCGATTCGCTTTACAATGCATTAAGAGTGGATATGGCTCTCGGCTGCTCGACAAACTCAATGCTCCACTTACCCGCGATTTCGCATGAGGCGCACGCTCCGATTACGCTCGACTACGCGAACGAGATAAGCGAGGTTACGCCGAATCTCTGCCACTTAGCTCCCGCCGGTCATCATCACGTGCAGGATCTGTACGCGGCGGGCGGCGTTCAGGCGCTTATGAACGAGCTTTCAAAGCATGATTTGTTAAAGCTCGACACAATCACCGTAACGGGAAAAACGCTCGGCGAGAACATAGCGAACTGCCATGTCAAAGACTACGACGTAATTCGTCCTATCGACAACCCGTACTCAAAGACGGGCGGCATCGCGGTATTAAAGGGAAATCTCGCGCCGGACGGCTCGGTTGTAAAGAGAAGCGCGGTCGCGCCGGAAATGCTCAAGCACGAAGGACCGGCAAAGGTATTCGAGAGCGAGGACGACGCTATAGCGGCAATCTACGCGGGCAAGATAGAGAAGGGCGACGTTGTTGTGATCCGATACGAAGGACCGAAGGGCGGACCGGGCATGCGTGAAATGCTCTCGCCCACGTCGGCGATATGCGGTATGGGACTTGACAAGGACGTAGCGCTCATCACAGACGGACGCTTCTCGGGAGCGACGCGCGGCGCGGCGATAGGCCACGTTTCGCCCGAGGCTGTCGAGGGCGGACCTATAGCGTTTGTCAAGGACGGCGACATAATCCAGATCGACATAGAAAAATGCGAGCTTAACGTAAAGATTTCCGACGAGGAATTCGCAAAGCGCAAAGAGGGCTGGACTCCGAACGAGCCGAGAGTAAAGACGGGTTATCTCAGGAGATACTCAAAGATGGTTTCGTCGGCTATCCAGGGCGCTGTTATGCTTGACGACTGATATTTATGGTAACAAAACGTAAAATGATGCCGTCAAGCCGACGGTAGGATCAATATACAAAAAAAGCCATCCTGCGGTTTTTAAACCGCGGGACGGCTTTTGTATTTTAAAATCCGTTCGTTAAATTTTTATTTGAATTTTCGTTTAAGGTATAAAATACAGCACGCCGCGTCGTAGCTTGAGCCTATTAAATCGAGCTTTGATTTCAGAAAATCGGGAAGTCCGCCTTCAAGCTCGTTTACAAGAAGCGCGGTAAGGAATTTCTTGTCGGTCAGACGCGGAATATCTTCTATGCCGAACGACGCCGTTTCCTCGCCATGCTCCGCCTCGTACGCCCTGTACGCGTCGAGAACAAGCCCGATAAGCTCGTCCACGGAATATACCTTGAACTGCTCTATCTCAAACGCTTCCGCCGCCTTTTCAAGTCCGCCGAGTATTTCCTCTCCGTACATTCCGCGCGCTTTTTGGTAGCTCACGGTATCGAACGAATAATCGTTTCCGGCGAGATAACCGAAGGTTTTTTTCGTGTCAAACGCGCCCTCGGCGATGCTCGCGGCAATTCCGGCTTGGTCGAAATCAAGCGTGCCCGTTTCGGGCCGGCGGCAGCGGATATTTATAATGTTCCTTCCGGCTGTGTTGAACGTCTTGTAAAAGCCGATTCCCTGCACGTCTACCGTGATGATGTCGTCAAGTCCCTTTTCGAGCAGCAGATCGACCGGCATATTGTCAGCCATGCCGCCGTCGATAAACTTTTTGCTGTCGATAACGCGCGGCTTGAATACCGGGAAACACGCGCTTGCCATGATGTAGGGGATAAGCTCGGCTTTCGGGATGTCGCGCTTGAAGCGGTGAACTATGTCGCGCTCGGTAACGGAATACGTCACAAGCCCGAAATCAACCGGCGAATTTAGAAGCGTGTCCTCGTCGATTATGCCGCGCAGGATTTTTTCAAGCGGCGCAGTGTCAAGCCCGCCGTTGTCAAACATCTCGCGCATGAGCGGAACGAGGTTTTTGACGCTCAAGAGATTTTTTCTGTCGCCTATATCCTCCGGCAGCCTCACTATGTCGCTCGGCTTTATATTGAGCCACATATCGCGCGCCTTCTCAGCCGCGCCCGCCGCGAAAATCGCGCCGTTTACCGCGCCTATCGACGCTCCCGTCACGGCGGAAACGTTGATTCCCATCTCCGCGAGAGCCTCCCAAACGCCGACGTGGTACGCTCCGCGCACTCCGCCGCCGGCTAAAACAAGACCGAAATCCATATTTTTTTCCTTTCATTATATTAAGCTTGAAAGAAAATCGCTCAGATTGCCGTTTACAGCGAGGGTGCCGTACTGAATGTACTGCCCTCGGTAGCATAGGCGAGCAGGACACTTCGTGTCCGACCAGCCCGAGCGAAAAACGGTGAGATGGGCGATTTTACTCAAGCGTCTTTATGCGTTTAATGCTTGTTCCAGATCCGCTATTATATCATCAACGTTTTCAATTCCCACGCTGAAACGAACAAGATCCGGGCTTACTCCGCACTCGAGAAGCTGCTCGTCCGTCATCTGACGGTGTGTCGCGCTTGCCGGATGCAGAGCGCAGGTGCGCGCGTCGGCTACGTGAGTTACGATAGCCGCCACCTTTAAGCTGTCAAGGAATTTTACCGCCTGCTGCCGTCCGCCCTTAACGCCGAACGAAACAACTCCGCTCGCGCCGAGCGGCATATATTTATCAACGAGCGGCTTATATTTGCTGCTCGCAAGTCCCGGGTAGTTTACCCATGCGACCTTATCGTTGTTTTCGAGAAATTCCGCTACCTTCAAGGCGTTCTCACTGTGTCTTATTATGCGCAGATGAAGCGTTTCAAGTCCCAAATTGAGTAAAAACGCGTTCTGCGGCGACGGAGCGGAACCTAAATCACGCATGAGCTGCGCACGAGCTTTTGTGATATACGCGAGCTTGCCGAATTTTTCGGTATAAACAACGCCGTGATACGAGTCGTCAGGCTCGGTGAACTCGGGGAATTTGCCGTTTGTCCAGTCGAAATTGCCGCTGTCCACGATAACGCCGCCCAGCGATACCGCGTGACCATCCATGTACTTCGATGTCGAGTGGATAACTATATCCGCGCCAAACTCGAACGGGCGGCAGAGCACGGGAGTGGCGAACGTGTTGTCAACGATAAGCGGAATGTTGTTGTCGTGCGCGAGCTTCGCGAATTTTTCAATATCGAGCACCGTCAGAGCGGGGTTTGCTATAGTTTCGCCGAGAACAGCCTTTGTGTTGGGCTTGATTGCCTTTGAGAGTGTTTCGTAATCATCGTCGGGATTTACGAACGTAACGTCGATACCGAACTTTTTAAGCGTTACGCCGAGCAGATTGAACGTGCCGCCGTAAACCGCGGCGGAGCAAACTATATGGTCGCCCGCCTGGGCGATAGTCATAACCGCGATGAGCGTAGCCGCCTGACCGGACGAGGTCATCATAGCGCCCACACCGCCTTCGAGAGCCGCGATTTTCTCCTCGACAAATCCGACCGTCGGGTTTGCCAGGCGCGTGTAGAAATAGCCGTCAACCTCCAAATCGAACAGCTTTCCCATATAGTCGGACGAGTCGTATTTGAATGTGGTGCTCTGATAAATAGGCAGCACCCGCGCCTCTCCGTTTTTGGGCTTGTAGCCCTCCTGTACGCATTTTGTTTCTATTTTCATGGCTGTTTAGTCCTTTCTGTATTTTTTGTATAGCGGTAAATTATGATTTAGCGTTGTAAGCCTCCCTTGTCAAAGGGAGGGGGACCGCGTAGCGGTGGAGGGATTCTTTTTTAAAATTAGCGCAGGAATCCCCCAGTCACGCTGCGCGTGCCAGCCCCCTTTAACAAGGGGGCCTCTCGTAGGGGCGACCCTCGCGGTCGCCCGTCCCCGATAACCCGATGTCAATGGTATTGTAGGGGCGGATATTATCCGCCCGTTCCCAATGCAGCGCGGCGGGCGGATGATATCCGCCCCTACACCCACAATACCAATACATCGCTAAATCATAATTTATCTTCTTCTTTCCATTTCCCTATAAATATCATCCCACGTCATACCGTTATCCACTAACATAACCGTCAAATGATACATCAAATCCGCCACCTCGTAGCTGATTTCCTCCTTCGAGCGGTTCTTGCCGGCTATTACAACCTCCGCCGCTTCTTCGCCTACTTTTTTAAGTATCTTGTCCTCGCCCTTGTCAAATAGGTAATTCGTGTAGCTGCCCTCGGCGGGGGTGCGCTTTCTGTCCATTACTACCGCCTGCTCGCGCATTATCGCGTCGGAAATGTATGTCGGCTCAATATCCTCGATTAGCTCGCCGTCTTTGACGCTCCTGTAGAAGCAGCTCCTGTTTCCCGTGTGGCAGGCAGGTCCGACCGGCGAGGCTTCTATCACAAGGCAGTCCCCGTCGCAATCTACGCGGATCTTATCAACGAGCATATAATTTCCCGACGTTTCGCCCTTCACCCAAACCTCCTTGCGGCTTCTTGACCAGAACGTGGCGCGTCCCGTTTCGATAGTCTGCTTTAATGTGTCCGCGTTCATGTACGCGACCATAAGTACCTCTTTCGTTTCGCGGTTCTGCACCACCGCCGGGATCAGCCCGCGCGAGTCGAATTTCAGTTCGTCCAAAAGCTTTTCCATTATTATTCCCCTTTCTATTTAAATGATATTACTTTTCTGTTTTTTATGAGATACTCCGCGCCCGAAATCACCGCGAACGCAACGGAGATCCATATGAGAACGTCTATTATAAGCAGCGAGCTTACGCCCAAGAACATCTCGTTTCCCATAATGAGAATTGTCGCAATTATCGCTATCATCTGCGACACGGTCTTTACCTTGCCCCACATACTCGCCGCGATCACGCTGCCCTCGCCCGCAGCGATGAGCCGTATTCCCGCGATCATAAACTCACGCGCGAGCACTATCATCAGCGCCCACGGCGACATCAGTCCCAAATTCAGGAAAATAACAAACGCCGCCGTTGTGAGCATTTTATCCGCAAGCGGATCCACGAATTTTCCGAATGTCGTTATCTGATCATACTTCCTCGCGATATATCCGTCGAGCCAGTCCGTTACCGACGCAATCACAAACACCGCGAGCGCGGCATAGCGGCAGACATTACCTCCCTGAAGCAGCAGCGCCATAAAAACAGGCACGAGCACCACGCGCAGCAGCGTTAGCTTATTGGCTGTGTTCATTGTGTTGTCCTCCTTAAACCATCTGTCCGCTCAGATCGTATTCGTCCGCGTCCAGGATTTTTACGTTGATTATATCTCCCTCGGCTATCTCGTCCTCCGCGCCGAAATATACCTTTCCGTCCACGTCTATGCTGTCCGCGCGGCTTCTGCCGTAGAACAAGAAGCTTTCCTCGTCGTAGCCCTCGACGATCACCTCAATAGTTTTGCCTATCTTCGCGCGGTTCAAATCGAGAGATATGCCCTGCTGGAGCGTCATCAGCTTGTCGAGGCGTTCCTCCTTAACTTCCTCGTCGATCTGATCGGGAAAATCAGCCGCCGGAGTGCCCTCCTCGCGCGAATACGCGAACACGCCCATACGGTCAAATTTTATTTCCTTTACAAACTCGTAAAGCTCGTCAAACTGCTCCTCCGTTTCGCCGGGGAAACCGGCTATTATCGACGTTCTTATCGCGCAGTCGGGCATTTTCGCGCGGATTTTTTCTATTTTCTTTATTATTTCCGCGCGGCTCGTCCTGCGCGCCATGCGGCGGAGTATATCATCATTTATATGCTGAACGGGCATGTCTATATAGCGGCAGATTTTTTCGCTCGAAGCCATAGCGTCAATAAGCTCGTCCGTTATCGCTTCGGGATAAAAATAGTGAACGCGTATCCACTTGATTTTCTCTATCTTCACAAGCTCCCGAAGCAGCTTGGGGAGCGCGTATTCGCCGTAAATATCCTTGCCGTAGCGCGTGGTGTCCTGTGCGATCAGAATAAGCTCCTTGACTCCGTTATCCGCGAGGATTCGCGCTTCCTCGGCTATGTCCTCGATACGGCGGCTCCTGAAATGACCGCGTATTTTCGGTATCGCGCAGTATGTGCAGTTGTTGTCGCAGCCGTCCGCGATTTTCAGATACGCGGTATACTGCGGAGTTGTAAGTATTCGCGGCAGTCTTTCGGGCGGGGTTCTGTCCATATTGCCGCAGACGATATTTTTCTCTCCGCTTAACGCGCTTTTTATAACGTCAGCGATTTTGTCGTAATCGCCCGTGCCGACTACCGAATCCACCTCCGGCATTTCGAGCATTATCTCATCGCGGTATCTCTCCGCGAGACACCCCGCCGCGATAAGCAGTCTGCATCGTCCCGTCGTCTTGTACTCAGCCATTTCCAGCAGCGTATTTATCGACTCCTGCTTCGCCGACTCGATAAAGCCGCAGGTGTTGACCACGATTATATCCGCCTCGGCGGGATCGGAAACTATGTCAAATCCGCCGTCGGCGAGAAGCCCGAGCATAATTTCCGCGTCGGTCTGATTTTTAGCGCAGCCGAGCGACACCATTCCTATGTTATATTTCATCAGCTTCCCCTTTCGCCCGCTCTATACATTCCTTTATGTCGCCGAAACCGTAGCCGCGGTAGATAAAGTAACGTATACAGCGGTCAACGCTTTTTTTCTCAAAATCTCCGCCGAGCTTTTTTACAACGAGCGGATAGAGCCGCTCCCTCTCGTCGTCCTCGTCAAGCTCCGCCATAGCCTCAGCCGCGTCCTCGCCCGAAACACCGAGCCGTTTAAGCTCCGCTTCGATACGCTTTCCTCCGTATTTTTTGAGATTTTTCAAATCTCTGACCTTTGAAAGCGCGTATTGTTCATCGTTTACGAAGTTGTACTCGCGGCAAAATTCAAGCGTTTTTTCTATATTTTCGTCGGTCGCTCCCGCGCGGTGCAGCTTGTCCGAAAGCTCTTTTTCGCTGTGCGCGCGGAACGTTAAAAGCCTTAGCGCCTTGTCCTTAGTCTGCTCGTAATCAAGCTCTTTTTTTTCGTATTTTTTATATGCCATTAATCTCTAAATTCCTCTAAATCAAAGTAATCGAATAATTTTCCGAAATCAAGCCCGCCTATGAGCCTGCCGGAATATTTTCCCGTGAGATGCTTGTAGCCGCTTACGATCTGCTCCGACTTAATGCCGTAGCTCAGCGACAGATACGCCTCAATATACGCCGAGAGCTGGTCGCAGCCGCGTATGATTTGCCCGTCGGCGGGGCAGTATTTGTCGTCGTTGTATTTTTCGTTTATCTCGTCCGATGTTGTTAGAATTGTTTGTCCGTCAACGATTATTTTCGACGAGAACTCGTTCTGCGTGTAATATTCAAGCTCCGCGTGCCACGACGGCGGCAGAAGCGGATAAATAACCTCGCGCATCTGCTCGTCCTCGATGTCATGTATTATGCTGTTAAGCCCCTTGATAGACGCTTTTACCGGCGATACTATATCGCGCGTGAGAACCTCGGGGAGATCGTGGAACAGTCCGCCGAAAAAGTTGTTGACGAGCCGCGTAGGACACGGACTATCAAGCTCCAGCGACATAAAATACGACAGAATCGCCACCACGAGCATATGTCCCATTACGAACGTCTGCGGCATCCTGACCGCCTTCGCCCAGCGCTGCTGGTAGCGGAGCTTACCCAACAGCGACAAAAAACGCTGCAGATACTCGCTGCCCGCGAAGTACCGAAATCCCGAAAACGTGTCGCACGCCGCAAGTCCCTGCGCCATTTCCGCCTTCACCTGCTCGATGCCGTACGTTTCGCGGTTCATCGGGTAAATGATTGAAAATTCCCAGTTGCTCGCGTGATAGTGAGCGGCTTTTAAAATTTGCTTCTCGAGCTTGCTGTAGTCCGGCTCGAGATAATACCGCTCCATACGCTCGTAAAATCCGCCGCCGAGCGCGGTCAAGTCGTCCTTTAACTCATCAAGCACCCACCTGTCGATTTGATTGCCCTTTTCCTTTACGAGCTTATGATATATAGGAGGCTTTATGTCCGTCAGTATGCTTCTGTGGAAAAACTCGAATATCCCGCCCTCGACGAGCTTCAGCCTATCAACGTGTTCGCCCTCGCAGCGCGCGAGAACGTACGCGTAAAACATTTTATGCGCTTGTTTATCAAGCTCGGTAAAGCCGGTCCAAGGACGGATATGGTCGTTCCACCGCTGGATCGACGCGGCTTCGTAGATGAGCGAAATGAGCGATTTTGTAATCATAGCGGAGCCTCCTTTTTTTGTGGTAAATTATGATTTATGTACGTATCGGCGGCGTAGGCGTAGGGGCGGTCATCGGCCGCCCGTTCCCAATGCAGCGCGGCGGGCGGCCAATGACCGCCCCTACGAGAGGCCCCCTTGTCAAAGGGGGCTGTCAGCGTAGCTGACTGGGGGATTCCTTCGCTAATTTTAAAAAAAGAATCCCTCCACCGCTACGCGGTCCCCCTCCCTTTAACAAGGGAGGCTTATACCGCTAAATCACAATTTATATTATTCCTTCACAACCGTATACCCATGCTTCTCAAGCGCCTTTATCGTCCTCTCGCCGTGCTCGTGTCCGCTTACCTCGCACGCGATGTGAATTATCGCCTCGTTCGGATCGAGATCGGCGCTCCAGCGGTCGTACTGTACCATTATGATATTCGCGTTCGAGTCGGATAATACCCTCGATAAATGCTCCAGACTGCCCGGAATATCGAGAAGCGTCGTTCTGAATTTGAGCTTTCTCTCTCTCGACGCAAGACCGAGCTCGATAATGCGCTGAATAAAGCTCACGTCAATGTTTCCGCCCGACAAGACGCACGCTATTTTTTTGCCCTTTACGTCTATTTTATTGTTTAAGACAGCAGCCAAAGTCGTCGCGCCGGAAGGCTCCACTACCTGCTTTGTGCGCTCCAAAAGAAGAAGTATCGCCGAGGAAATTTCCGCCTCGGAAACGGTCACAACGTCGTCGGCGTATTTGTTTATCATATCCATCGTGAACGAGCCGGGCGTTTTTACCGCGATACCGTCCGCTATCGTCGTTACGCTGTCAGTCGAAACGAGCTTTTTCTCGTGGAACGACTTGTATATCGCGGGCGCGCCCTCCGCCTGTACGCCTATGATTTTGACGCGCGGATTTATCTGCTTAATGCACGCCGAAACTCCGGCTAAAAGTCCGCCGCCGCCCGCGGGTACGAGCACAACGTCAACCGTCGGCAAGTCCTCCAAAATTTCTATACCTATCGTGCCTTGTCCCGCCGCGACTTCGGGGTCGTCAAACGGGTGCAGGAACGTCGCGCCTTCCTTTTCCTGTATCTCGCGCGCCTTGTTGTACGCGTCATCGTAGCAGTCGCCGAAGAGTACCACGTTCGCGCCGTAGTCCTCTGTAGCGGAAACCTTCGCTATGGGAGTTGATTTCGGCATTACGATAGTCGCGGGGATATTGTTTACCTTCGCCGCATACGCCACGCCCTGAGCGTGGTTTCCCGCGGACGACGCTACGACCGACGTAACCTCGCCGCGCTCCACCAGAGCCGCTATTTTATTCGACGCGCCCCTTATCTTGAACGAGCCTGTTTTCTGCTGATTCTCGTATTTCAAATATATTTCACCGCCGGTCATACTCGAAAAGGTGGTCGAAAGCTCTATCTGAGTTTTGTGAATGATCGGCGCGAGCCTTTTAGCGGCTGTTTCAATCTGCTTTAAATCCAAATCCATGTTAAATACAAGTCCTTTCGTATTGTTAAATATAAAATATCTATTTTATTATACAGCAATCCGCGCGATTTTTCAATAGTAATTGAAGAAAAATGTGTAACTTACTTGTCAAAAAACGGATTTTATGATACAATACGAGTAAGAAAAGGGGGAATTGACAATGAGAATGAGAAAAAAGAAGAACCTCGCGCCGCGCATGGAGAAGTGCGAGAGCGTTTGGGTGAAAAATCCGCAGGAATATAAAGGCGGCTGGAAGCATCTTTTCGGCAATGACAACCCTATCCATCTTGAGATAGGCTGCGGCAAGGGCGCGTTTATTACGGGCATGGCGAAAAAATATCCGAATATAAACTTTCTTGCGGTTGAGAAGGTTGAGGACGTTATCGTTATGGCTATGGAAAAAGCCGTTGAAAGCGAGCTTAAAAACGTGTATTTTATCGACATAAACGCGGAGGAGCTTACGGACATTTTCGCCGAGGGCGAGATTGAGCGCATCTATCTCAATTTCTCCGATCCGTGGAAAAAGAAAAAGCAGGCGAAGCGCAGGCTCACGCATAAGAATTTCCTCGACAGCTACAAGAAGATCCTGAAGTCAGGCGGTTATATTTGGTTTAAGACCGACAACAAGGACATGTTCGAGTTTTCCTTAAACTCCTTCGCGGAGGAAAATTTCAAACTCGAAAACATCACCTTTGATTTGCACAGTTCCGATTTCAAGGACAATGTAATGACCGAATACGAGCGCCGTTTCTCGGAGGTTGGCATGCCGATCTACCGTCTTGAAGCGGTATATTTGGACTGGAAGGACAAACGCGAAAAACCGAACATTTTGGACAAGCTTCCGCTTGATAAAATCCAGTCGGTCAAGCTGCCGTTTGATAAGATTTCCATAAATAAAATTTCGTTTGACAAAATTCCCGTTATCGGCAAAAAAACGGAGAAAACAAATAATGTTCCGGCGCTTAAGGAATAATAAAAAACAAGGACCTCTGAATTGAGATCCTTGTTCTTTTGTAAAGTCTTTTATGCTCCTTTTCCCGCTTTAGCACAAAGGTTTTAAAATACATCCTAATGTTCTTATTCTATAACGGATTCTTTCTGCCCTTTATATACCGGAATTTCAAACCGCAGGTTTGCATCGGGGAACGCGTCAAACATATTCTTAAGCGTTTTCGCCTGTTTTATCGCCCATTCGACGTCGGACGCGTACTGATGCGTCGCGGGCTTATCGGGATTCCAGCGCATTTTGTACAGTGTGTTCTGACCGTTATTTATATAATTGTTTGCTATCCAAACCGCGCCGCCGCGTATCGCTTCCTCGACGCTCGTCCAGCCGTACCTGTACGCGTATTCCGTTCCGCCCTGCAGCGGAGCGCTGTCAACCGCGCCTATGCCGAACATATTGTAGACCGTAGTTCCGTAATAATCGGTTCCCGTCGCAAGCTGCGAAAAGCCGTTGCCGGATTCGAGCGCCGCGTGAACGGCGAGATAAACCTCGCTTATGCCGCATTCGCGCGCTGCTTCGATAAACGTCTCGCCCATGCCCTCAAGAACACCCTTTCCGCGCAGATAGTTATTGAGCGTTTCCGCGCTTACCCCATTAGGGCATGACAAATCGAGGAATTGATATTTTTCGTATCCGCCTGTGTAAAACTGAGGATCTATGCATTGCTCGACCTCGGAGCGGTAAGCAGGATACGCCTTTGATGTGAACACCGTGGGGTTCGTATCCATCTGGCTGTCTATAACATCTTCGACGGCGTACGCGTAATGGCTGTACACAACGTCGGTTTTTGCTTTCTCCGTCGACGGGTTCGTAACGGACACAAAAACGGCGCATTCAGCTGTGCGGCTGCCGTCGACTGTTTTTGCCACTATGTTCGTTTCGCCCACTCCGCACGGGATAACCGTTCCGCTGCTGTCCACGGTAGCTATTGACGTGTCCTCGGAATACCATATCACGTCCTTAAGCGTGGCGTCTGTGGGCAATACGACCGCACTGAGCCGCACAGGCTCCGGTTTGTCCGCGAAAAGCTCTATTGCGTCATCGGAAACGGCTACGCTTTTTACGCCCTTTCTCATGCTCACGCCGCATTTCTTAACGACCTTGCCGGATGTGAGCGTAATGACCGCGTCGCCGATTTTGCCTGTCGCGCGCACCACGCCTTTGTTGTCGACCGAGGCGATCGACGTGTCGCTCGATGAATAGGTAATCGTTTTATCCGTAGCCATAAACGGCATCACTTCCGCGTTCAGCGAAAATTCCCTTGTATTTGAATCGGTGTAAAATACGATGTTGTCGCTGTCGGTATAAATCTTTTCGGCCGCGACAGGTTTCCACGAATTAACGTGCTTCATATACGGGGAAGGACGTTCGGATTTGATCGTGCTTTCGTCGAATATCTGCCGTCCGTACTCCGCTCCCGCGCTTATCCCTAACATGACCGCGCATGACAGAATTACAGAAATTATTCGTTTCACCCAAATCACCACCTTTATCGCTTGTATTGTACAGTAAATCAATAGCCTTGTCAATAGAAAAAATGACGGAAATAAGGGATATTTTGTAAATTAATTGTTAAATTTTTATGTACGGCAATGGATTTTGACATATAACCGTTCGCAAAACAATATATAATTTGTAGAAAATTTTCTTAAAAAAACATTGTAAAATACTTGAAATTGTTATATAATTAAAAAGATTATAAACACGAATTGACTTAGGAGGATTTTTATGGAAGAGAAAGAATTATCGCAGTTTCTGCAGATTCGCCGCGACAAGCTCGCGGAGCTGCAAAGCGAGGGCAGAGATCCGTTTCAGATTACAAAATTTGAAAGAAGCGTGACGTCGGGCGAGCTTAAGGGCGGAGCGCGCGAGGAACAGCGCGAGCTTACAAAGCGCGGCTCGGACGAGGTTGAGATCATCACTGCGAAAATTTCAAAATACGACGGTCAGCAGGTGTCGGTCGCGGGCAGAATTATGTCAAAGCGCGGCATGGGTAAGGTCGGCTTTGTCCATATCGCGGACATTGACGGGCAAATTCAGCTTTTTGTTAAAAAGGATATTTTGGGCGAGGACGAGTACAACCGTTTCAAGAAGCTCGATATCGGCGATATAGTAGGCGCGCACGGCGAGGTATTCACCACTCAGACGGGCGAAATTTCTATTAGAGTAGACGAGATAACACTGCTCACAAAATCGCTCCAGCCGCTGCCGGAGAAGTTCCATGGTATGACCGATACCGATTTGCGCTATCGTCAGCGCTATATCGATCTTATAATGAACGAGGACGTGAAAAAGACGTTTATGAACCGCTCGAAAATTATCGCGTCGATACGCTCATATCTGAACGGGCTGGGCTTTCTTGAAGTCGAAACACCGATGCTCGTATCAAACGCGGGCGGCGCGGCGGCAAGACCGTTTGAAACGCACTTTAACGCGCTCGACGAGGATTTCAAGCTTCGCATTTCACTGGAGCTGTATTTGAAGCGCCTTATCGTCGGCGGCTTCGAGAAGGTTTACGAGATTGGCAGAGTGTTCAGAAACGAGGGTCTCGACACGCGCCACAACCCCGAGTTCACGCTGATGGAGCTGTACCAGGCGTACACCGATTACCACGGCATGATGGATCTCACCGAGAATATGTACCGCCACGTCGCGCAGGAGGTGCTCGGCACGACGAAAATTACGTATAACGGCGTGGAAATGGATCTCGGCAAGCCGTTTGAGCGCATTACAATGGTCGACGCGGTGAAGAAGTATTCGGGTGTTGACTTTAACGAAATACACACGCTCGACGAGGCGCGCGCGGTTGCGGACGAGCATCATGTGGAATACGAAAAGCGTCACAAGAAGGGCGATATTTTGAATCTTTTCTTCGAGCAGTTCGCGGAGGAGCACATGATCCAGCCGACATTCGTAATGGACCACCCGATCGAGATTTCGCCGCTCACAAAGAAAAAGCCCGACAATCCCGAATATGTTGAGCGTTTCGAGTTTTTCATGAACGGCTGGGAAATGGCGAATGCGTACTCGGAGCTGAACGATCCCGTTGACCAGCGCGAGCGCTTCAAGGCGCAGGAGGAGCAGCTGGCGCAGGGCGACGAGGAAGCGAATACGACAGACGAGGATTTCATGCGCGCGCTTGAGATAGGCATGCCGCCTACCGGCGGTATCGGGTTTGGTATTGACAGAATGTGTATGCTGCTCACCGACTCGCCGGCGATACGCGATGTGCTGCTGTTCCCGACAATGAAACCGATTGAAGGGTAAACGTAACATTATAAAGGCGCTCAAAAATCGCATAAATAAGCCGTTTACGGGCATTTACACATCAAGAGCAAAAACACAAAATCACGCCGAATTTGCGAACATTTAGGCGGATTTGCGAACAATTTGCGAACAAATCAGGCAGAAAACGCTGCAGGGACTATTCCCTGCGGCTTTTTTTGCGTTTTAACAACGACATACAGAAAGGGGAGAGCTACACAATGGACTTTACACAATACGACGACACGTTATTCGACAACCCGCTCACGCCCAAGTTTTACGCGGACGGGTTAAGGGAAGAAGGTATAATCGGCAACGATGAAGCGGTGAAAGCAGTCGCTACGCTTTTTTACAAAACCGGCGAGAGCTTGCCCGGTGTAATGCTGATAGCCGGACCGACAGGAAGCGGCAAAACGGAGCTTTTCAGAGCGCTGAGAAGATTTACACACGAAGACCTCATTAAAATTGTTGACGCTACGGCGATAACTCCCGCGGGGTTCAAAGGCGATTTCAAAATTACAAACCTAATAAAAGACCTCGCCTCGCCGGGGATTTTGGTGCTTGACGAAGCGGACAAAATGCTTGAACCTCATACCGGCGGGGACGGCACGAACTACACCGATATGCTACAAAACGCTTTGTTGAAAATTACAGACGGAGATGATAAGGTTTTAATCTCAAAAGATGACGGGAGCGGCGCCATGGCATACGTTGACACTTCGCGTATATCGGTTGTATTTGTCGGAGCGTTCCAAAGGCTGCTTGAAAAGAAAAGCCGAGAGTCGGGCTGTATCGGATTTGGTAACACTCCGCGGCATAAATTAAATTACTCAAACACTACAATTACGCAAGAAGACCTCATTGAGTACGGAATGCGCGAAGAATTGGCGGGCAGAATACAGCAGATAATTTGCCTTGACCCGCTGACACTTGAAACAATGCGGGAAATAGGGCAAAACTCAACAAAGGACATCTCGCGGCGTATAAAGCGGAATGTGACGATAGACGCGGATACGCTCGAAAAAATCGCAACCGAAGCGCTGAAAAAGCAATTCGGGGCGCGGTGGTTAAAGTCGGAAATTATACGCTTACTTGATGAGCAACTTTACGAAGATCCGAACAAACCAAGCTACACACTCGCATACAGAGACGAAGCCGCTGACATACAGAGCGCAGATGATGAGCTACCGTGGTGGGAGTA